>JBKJJZ010000607.1:0-2825 GCA_046597705.1 Vicinamibacterales bacterium
TCCCTTCACCAGCGTCGCAGCCAGCGCGGCCGAAATCTGCGCCGCAGGAATCTTGATGCTGTTCATCCACGTCTCGAGTGAATACGTGCCCAGGCGCGAGGGCTGCTCCGGCCACGCGCTGCGAGCCGTGATGTTGGCGCCACCATCTGGATGGTTGTGCACATCGCTCACGTAGAGGATGGCTACGGCACCAGCGGCCTGTGCCGCTTGAGCCTTTCGGAGGGCACCACCCGCGTCGGACGTCACCACGCCATCGAACCGGCTCCCCGGATCCCGCTCGCCTGGCTCATGGTCCACAACGAGGACGACCGCACCCTTGACGATGGCGGAGGCGTAGTCGTCGTAGGCCATGTCTTTGGCGGTAATGCCGAAGCCGGCGAAGACCACGTTGCCGCGTGCTTCACCGGTGCCGCTGAAGCGTTGCGTGTAATACCCATCGCCATGTGCCACAGCCGCGCCGTTAACCTCGAGCGCATTCGTCGCCCCAAGCGTCACCGTCATCAGGTTGTAGTTCTGGAAATAGCCGGGCACGGCGGGCGCGAGGCCCAGCCGCTCGAAGCGCGACTTGATCCATTCGGAGGCGATCAGGTTCTCCGGGGTGTTCGTGAGCCGGCCCTTCATCGCGTCCGAGCCGAGGAAGAACAGGTCGGCTCTGAGATCAGCCTGCCGGATTGTGTCGATGGCCGGTGCAGGCGACTGTGCCAGCAGCGCGAAGGGAAACAACAGGCACGCAAGCGCGGTAAGGCGGCTCTTGGTCATGGGAACACTCCTATCGCCGGATGGTAGTGGTCGAGGCCGGCTCGACGTTCTCAAAGAACAGGCCTTGGAACCGGCCGGAGGGAAGCTGCGGCAGCCGCAACGAGACACGATGCTCGACGTCGGGCGCAAGTTTGGAGACATCCGCATAGAAACCGAGGAACGTTCGCTTTGGCGCGTGGCCATAGATGCTGTTGTAGGCGCGGACCAATTCAACAGGCTTGCCGTCAATCGTCAGCGACACCTGCATCGCGTCATCGGGCTCGGCGATTTGGACAAACAGCAGCAGGCGATCCGAGCCAAGCCAGGGCGCCAGCAGGTCATCAGCCGTGTATGACACCGGCCAGGCGGCCTTTCGTGCCGCGAGTTGCGTGAAGATTCGAGCCGGAATCACGACACTTCCATCG
Organism: Vicinamibacterales bacterium; assembly: GCA_046597705.1. Classification (GTDB taxonomy): domain Bacteria; phylum Acidobacteriota; class Vicinamibacteria; order Vicinamibacterales; family SCN-69-37; genus SYFT01. The sequence continues at coordinate 1,164 of JBKJJZ010000607.1, forward strand.
AGCGTGCCTCCGGTGAATGCGGCGTCGTAGGGAAACACGCTGGCGCCACGGCCGAAGGCGCGGCCGGCAAACGAGACCGTCGCTTCAATCACATCCTTGGTGCGGGTGAACGACGTGCGGCTTCCGTTGACGGTCAACCCGGACACGGTCACGCCGGGGAGTACGGCCACCTGCAGCCGGATGGAAGAACCGGGTTCGCCGCTGACTCCGGTCACAGCCACGTTGCCGCTGTCAGACACAACGCGACCCACGGCGTTGAACAGTCGCGGAAACGCTACGGTGGCCTCCGTGACCTCCAGCACCATGGCCTCGGTGGCGGGCATGTCAAGGTTCACCACATCGCCGTAGCTCCACACGCCACTGCCTGGTTTGCCCACCAGACGTCCTTCGTATGGATGCAGTTCCTTGATCACGTAGCGCGAACCTGCCGCGCGCGCGGCAAGGCCAATCGACTGATCCAGTTTGAACGCGCCGTTCATCCTCCGATAGTTCGGGTTGTAGACAAACACGAAGCCGCGATTGCCGTTGAACGCCGCGGTGCCGTCCACGTGGCCAAGCATCGGCGGCCCGATGATCGGCTTGAGGTGACGAAGCACTTCAGCGTTGGTGTCCGTCCAGTCGAGCCAGCGGCGGAAGAACGCCTTGTCAGCCGCGCTGAACGCCTTGAACTCCGCCTCGTCCCTGGCGGGAATGTAACTGATCGTGTGATTGAAGGGCGCGGTGCCGACCGATGAGAAGAGCGAGTACTTCCAGCCCAGCACGTCCCAGTCACGCGGCCGGAAGCGATCGCGCCGCATCACCTTCTTGTCGTCTTCGCGTTCGGTCTGATGCGTGATGTAGCCCGGCATGATTTCGGGTGGCGTGAAGCGCTCCACACGGTACTTCCAGGCGGCGAAGCGTTGACGGTTCGCCGACACTCGGTCGGTATGGAGGTCGGGGAAGGCCAGGAAGCTCTCGGGTTGTTCGTCGGTCAGCGTCGGGTGTGGATACGAACCGGCAAGCCAGGTCCACGGACCAAAGCTCATGTACTGCTGGCGCCCGTCGATCACGATGTCCGGCACCCGGCGCCGCAGTTCTTCCAGGATGCGGCGTGCGCCAAACCATTGCGCGTACTTGCTCGTAGCGCCCGGGTCCTCATACGCGATCCACCAGTGATCGAACGAGAATCCGCCCGCGCCGGTCGCCTTCTCGAACTCGATGAGCGTGTTGATCCACCAATCCTGGAACCCGCGCTGTCCGGTGTCCACTCCGCGGTAGCCACCCAGGTCGCTTTTCGCCCAGGCCGTCCACGCCGGATCCTGCATGAACGGCAGCGTGGGATAGGCGTACGCCACGAACTTAAGTCCGTGGGACGCGCCCTTGTCGAGCATCATGCGCAGCGATGCCGGCACGGGATCGCGACCCGGCACCCACTCGCCCTTTCGGATCTTCTGGCCGAGGCCAAAAAACAGCAGGTTCTCCCAGTTCCAGGCGTCGCGATTGTCCTTGAGCATCGCCAGCGCGGAGTTCGACGGCGCGAAAAGCGTGCTGCCTGCGCCGAGCTGGCCGGCCATATCAAGGATGCGTTGGTATTCCGCCCACCCCTCAGGCGTGGCCACATCGATCTGGTAGTCGTTCTCCGTCCAGGGCACGTGGACGCGAATGCTGCGGGCCGGCCGGTAC
>JBKJJZ010000624.1:0-7392 GCA_046597705.1 Vicinamibacterales bacterium
CCAGCCTCTTCGACAGCACGCCGGTCATCAGCTCATCCTGGAGAACATAGGTTCCCTCGACGAACGAATCGCCGATGACCGCGACCTCAGCTGAGGCGAACGCTTCGGTGTTCCGAAAACCGCGCGAGTCGTACTGCACGTCGTAATCAAGCGGGTCCGGATCGGGCACGTCAAAGACGTAGCTCAAGTCGCCGCCTGACATCGTTCCCTTGAAGTGTCCGAAGGGCTGGCGCCGAAACAAGAGGTCTTCATCGAAATCAAACGCCGGGCTGTCATCGGGGGCAAGGATGGGCGTCCGGAAGACCATTCGGTAATCGATCCACCGCAATGCCGCGGGCACCTCCAGGATCGCGACGCAAGCCGCCACGGTCAGCGTCACCATGACGACACGAAACCCGCTCGCGCGACGATCGCGCGCCCATACGATGACGATGGCACAGGCCGCGACGTACGTCATCGCCAGGTTGATCGCAAAGTGCGCGGTCGTGGCTGTCAGGGTCCACGTGGTCGCAAGGGCGGCGGCGATGATGAACGTCGCGCACCAGCGACTGGATGAAACCACCGCCGAATGCTATCGCACATCCGGTCCGCGGCCTGCGGCCGGGCCGTCAGGTCCAGGGGAACAGCGCGCCGCGGGTGAAGAGCACGTCGTGCGAGCCCAGCAGCAGGTACAGCGCGACGCCAGTCCAACACGAGGCCAGGGTGGCTTTTACGGCCGGCGAGTAGCGGCGGAAGGACAGCGTGGCCAGGGCCAGCATGACGAAGACTTCATACGAGGCGCGCTGACCATTGCTCACGTGGCTCCAGACGGTCAGATGGGTGAACGACAGCGCCATCACCGCATACACCATCAGCGCGGCGCCGACCACGCGCCCGCTGGCGCGCGCCACGGGCCAGGCGGCCAGGCAAACACCCACGAGCAAGATCGAAAACCAGAGGGCACCTCTCGCCAGGTTGGGCACGCCGGGATGATGCTGGCCATGCGCGAGGTCACTCCAGAGACCCGCGAGTCCGGCAAACGGCACCGTCATCACGTGCGGGCTGTAGACCAACGCCTGGTAACCCCAATCGGGCCACAGCACCCAGGCGACATACAGCCGCCACAGGACGAAGGGTATCGCCGACGACATCAGCAACACACGGGACCGTCTGGACAGTTCGCTCGTGCCGCTCAGCAGCGCGATCGCCAGCACCAGCACGACGCCGGTCTCACGCACCAATAGCGATACGGCGAACAGCGCCGCCGCCAGGAAGATGCGCTTACTGAGGACACACAAGTACCCCAACAGGAGCAGCGCCGCCGCAATGGGTTCGGGCAGCGCCATCTGCACCGACTGCCAGAAGCCGGGGATGGCCAACACCAGCAGACCCCACGCAGCACTGGCGCCCAGGCGCTGCGCCAGCAACGCGAGGGCGAAGGCCGCCAGTCCGACACCCACCCAGACGAGGGCCACCATCGTGGCGGGGTAGAGCTGCCAGTCACGGCCCGCGAACACGCGCGCCAGCAGCGGGAACCCCATGCGGCCGAAGCGATACGGAGGCGCGTCCGCGACGTTGCGATAGAGTCGCGGCTCGGCCGAGTACCGGCGCAGCAGGGGATCGAAAATCGCGAAGTACTGGAACTGGGCGTCGTACCCTTCCCATGGGTCCAGCTTCAGGCTCTGCCGCACATCGGCCCGGTCGTGGAGGAAGGGGACCTGGTCGAAGAAGGCGGCGGACACTCGCAGCAACCCGCTGTATTGACCTTCAAAGCCCTGGGCCGCCGCACGGATGATGAGTCCGTACGCGAGCAGGACGACAACTGCGGCGGCGGCCGCCGCCACTTGCGGGCGCCAGCGGTCGCTGCGGCGAAGTACCCACTGCCCCGCCTGCCACATACGCGCGCTGAGTGCGGCCACCTGTGGCGCCAGCAGGACTGCCACGAGCTTCACGAACGTCCCGATGGAGACCACCACCAGAAACGGCGAGGACCATGGCGAAATCACGGCGGCCGTCAGCAGGAGGATCACAAGCCCGCACGCCCCCCGATACACGTTCATCCCGACCCGCGACCAACGCCGGGTAACCGGCACGAGCCACACCGCGGTAATCGCCATCCAGGCCACTGCGATGAGCAACGGCCCCGCACGAACGTAGCTGGTTGCGACGCCGGGCAACACCAGCAACGAGAGCGCCCGGGTCGAGGAACCGTGATGCGAAGCCAGTTCGAAGTAGTCCAGCGTCCACGCGCTCGAAACGCCCCGGAATTCGAGTGCATGATCGCCGCGCCGCTGCCAATCGCGAACGACCACGCAATCCACGCGCTCGCTGCTGTTAGCCGGGATGACGGCGTCACAGATGAACCGACCATCAGCCGTGAGGGAAATTGTTTCGGGCGTTGTGCCTGTGTTCCGGATGGATGCAATCACGGCGACTGGCACGTCAAGGGAGGCCACCCGGTGATCGAAGGATGTGTCGATACGAACCAGGCCGTCCACGGCCTCGATGGACGCTTTCACGAGTTTCGCGCGGAGTCCCTCGAAGTTCACGAAAACCCGCGTGGCGAGGAACGCGCACAACACGGCGGCCCCAGCGGCTGCGAGGCCCAGTCTCCAAGCCCTCGCACCGGTCAGATCGGACATGCTGATCGCGCTGCCTGCATCGTGAAGCGGGCGGCCTCAATGAGCGGGAGGCCCGGCATCAGAACGACAGCAAGAACCGCGACAAGGGTCCGCCAGAAGCGAGGACGTCGCACCAAGTCAGGGTATCAGGGCCACGTCCGCAACGTCATTGGTATCTTTCAGAGCTGCGCAGTCCCCTCAGGTCCGCAGGCGGTAGAGCGGCAGCACCGCCAGGAATCGCCGACAGCAGAGCCGCGTTGAGGTGCAAGACTCCATCGTGCTCCTCGATAAACCCCAGCTTCTTGAATTTGCCGAGGAAATGGTTCACGCGTGAGCGCGTGGTGCCGACCATTCGCGCAATGAACTCCTGCGTGACGTGCGGGAGCCTGTAGCGCAACGGATCGTGGCCGTCGTGGTCGGCCAACACCATCAACACGTGCGCCAGACGTTCCTCGCATGAGTACAGAAGCTGGTCGGCGAGATCGGCCGTGAGACGGGATGTGCGGTTTACGCTGTGCGCGATAAAGGCCTCGGTGAATTCCCGCTGGGTCGCAAGCAGCTGCCCCATGGCGGCTCGTCCGATGATCAAGACCTCCGTTGGCGTCATCGCCATCGCCGTGTGAGCTCGCGTCGCAGATTCGCCAAGGGCTTCTTCGCCCAGGAACGCGCCCGAACCGAGCAGCCCGCAGATCGCCTCTTTCCCACTGGGAGCGACGGCCGCAAGTTCGATTCGCCCGGACTCGATGTACAGAACAGTGTCGCCATCGTCGCCCTGATGGAAAATCGTCTCACGCGGTTGATAACGAGCAGCCGTGAATGGAAGTCCCGTGCTGTCGACAAGGCTGCGAATGGAATCCTGAGTCTGCATCGGAAAAACCTCCTGCTCGATGCTGTGCAACATCTGTGCCTCTTTGCCGACAGGCGTGTTTATTGCTGAACGGCGCCCTTTCGCGTGTCTCGTGGGAAGCGAAAGTATGTAACTTCCGCTGTGGCATACTGAAAATATGGGCAAGGGCGCACCGGCCGGGCATTTAGCGGAAACGTCTCATCCTTCAGGACGAAAGGCTGCCATCTTGAGCTACCACATCTCCGCGCGCCGCAGACTGTTGACAGTGCCGGTCATCCTCGGCATCGCCCTGATCATGTGCGTCGCGAGCGCGGTGGGTCTTGTGGCCCAGGCCAAGCGCGACTTCGAGGTCTCTGCGCGAAAGTTCCGCTTCACCATTTCGGGAACGGATGCCCAGGAGATTCGCGTCACCCAGGATGACCTCGTCAAGATCACGCTCTCGGCCGGCGATGTTCCGCACAGCTTCACGGTGCCCGACTACCGGATCCAGAAACGTGTCGAACCGGGGCGTGACGTGTCGTTCGATTTTCGCGCGGAGAAGGTGGGCCGATTCGAGTTCTTCTGCTCGCTCACGAACGATAGCTGCCGCGAGCGCGGCATGGTGGGTGCCCTTATCGTCGTCGCGCGGTGACCGCCAACCGTTCCTCGATCGTGGGGTGGCGGTGAAAGAACCAACGCGTCAGACGGGACGGCCGCTCTTCGGCGAGGTGCGCCTCGCCCAAGCGCCTGAGCGCTCTGCCGAACGCCTCGGTGTCACCGGTCAACTCCAGCGCAAAGCTGTCGGCTCGACGTTCGTGCGCGCGGGACTGGGCCAGTCGCAGCGGCCGCAAGAGGCACCAGATGGCGCCGGCCGCCAACGCGAGCAATGGCAAGGCTGCCAGGTCGCTGACGCTGCCTACACCAAGCAGCGGCCCCCACATCACCACGATTCGATCGGCCAGGCCCAGCGCCACGCACCACAGGCCGGCATCAAGTGCCACTTTTCGCGCCATGTCGTGATGGGCATGGTGCGACAACTCGTGTGCCACGACCACCGCAATCTCATCCTCGGCCCAGTCGCGGACCATTTCCGTGCTGAGCAGCACTTTGCCCACTCTGCCGACGCCAGTCACGACCGCCATCGCGCCCGCAGTGGTTGACGACGTCCACTCGCGCACGGCCACTGGCCGGCCGCATGCGCGTTCGGCGAGAGCCGTCAGCGGCGCAATCAGCGTCGTCCGGACCAGCGGACGGGTCTCGCCCGAGAGCGAAAGCCCCAGACTCAAAAGGCCCAATGCGGCGAGAGTCACGCCTGCCAGCATCACGCTCGCCAGGGCCCACCACCACGGGCCACCGGCCCACATCGCGCCGCGCATCAGAGCCGCGGCGGCAAGGGCGATTGCGGCGCCCGCCAGTGCGTCGCGTGCCTGCGAAGCCATCACCGACTCGGGATGCACATCGATGCGTTTTGTATTCCTGGAGGCGCGCGACGCCGCAAAGACGGAGATCGGGAACGCCAGAAATTCCGCGGCAAATGCCAACGCACCGACAAAGAGAGCGATGGCGACGGCAGGCCTCACGGAGGACGGCCAGGAGAGGGAGACGTGCGTGGCGATTTCCGCCAGGCGGTTGCCGGCGCGCGTGAGCGCGACGAGAAGCAGCAGCCCGAACCCCGCCGCTATGCTGATGACCTGCGTCCTGCGTCGCAGACGCTGGTAGCGGGTGGCTTTGGACTCGTTCAATGCAGCTGGACGGAGATCAGCTTCGAGACACCGGGCTCTTCCATTGTCACGCCATAGAGCCGATCCGCGATCTCCATCGTTTTCCGGTTGTGGGTGATGAGGATGAACTGCGTGTGTTCCTGCATGCCTTGCAACATTTCCACGAACCGCCCGATGTTTGCGTCATCAAGCGGCGCGTCGATTTCGTCGAGCAGGCAGAAAGGACTGGGCCTGTACTTGAAGACCGCAAACATCAAGGCCATTGCGGTCAACGCTTTCTCGCCGCCCGACAGCAATTGGACGTTCTGCAGGCGCTTGCCGGGAGGCTGCGCGATGATGTCGATACCGCTCTCGATCTGGTTGTCCTGATCGATCAGCATGAGGCCGGCGCGGCCGCCGCCAAAGAGGGTGGTGAACGTGCCTTCGAAGTACGTGTTAATCGTCGTGAACGCTTCCTGGAAGCGCACACGCGTGGTGACATCGATCTTCTTGATGGCCTCGCTCGTCTGTGCGATCGAATCCAGCAGGTCCTTGCGCTGCGTTGTCAGGAACAGATGCCGCGCCTCCAACTCATCGAACTGCTCGATGGCCATCATGTTGACCGGTCCCAGCTTGTCGATCTTCTGCCGAAGGTTCGCAATGACGTCGTCGGGCGAAAGCAGCGCGGGCGCTCCTTCCGCCGCTTCCGGTCCTTCCGCCATTTCCTCATCGTCATCAGCAGCCGACGCCTCGGCCAGCCGCGCGGCCGGGGCGGCCAGTTCGCCGTCGCGTTCCATCCGCTCGACCTCGGCCACCACATCCGCCATGGCGAGATTCAAGGCCTCATGGCACGCGGCGGCCAGGTGAGTGAGATCCGCCTGCGCTGTCGCGCGCACCACCTCGGATTGCATGACTTCGGTGCGCACGGCCTCGAGGGCCTGGCGCCCGAGCCGGATCTCCTGTTCCTTTTCACCGAAACGGCTGCGCAAGCCGCTGACCGTATCGTCGAAGCCACGCATTTCCGCGCGCAACGCCTCGAGGAGCCGGACACTCTCATCAAGCGATCCCTCGGTTGATTTGATCGAACCGCGCAGCTGGGTCCGGCGAGCATCGGTCCGCTCGATTTCCTCGCGGCGGGCCGTGAGGCGCGCTTCCAGATCGGCCGCGCTTTCCTCAAGTCTGCGGCGCTCGGCTTCGAGCAGATGGACCCGCTCCGTGATCGTCGATTGCACCACGCGCGCCTCGCTGACGCGGCGGATGTAGCCTTCCGCGTCACTGCGCGCCCCCATCAGGCGTGCCATGACGTCGCCCAGTGACTGCTCCGCCTGCACCTGTCCGGACTCGTGCGCGACGATGGCGAGGGTCGCGGCCTCACGACGCTCGTCGGCCGCCCGTTCGTCTTCTTCGCTCCGCCGCCGCTCAGTGGTGACCAGCTCGATGCGCCGCGACACGCGTGTCATTTCATCAGTGGCCCGTGCCAGCTGCGCCTCATGCGACACGATCGACTTTTCAACGTCGTGCAGGGCCTGTTGCTTCCTGACCACCTCTGTTTCGCCGTTGAGGATGTCGAGATCGGAAGCGGTCACGTCATTGGCGGACTGGTGGGCGGCGTGCTCGGCCTCGCGCACCTGTTCCTGCAGCGTCTGCGCTTCCGCCCGCGTTTCAAGAATACCCAGCGCGCCGCCCCTGGCGCCGCCTTCCACCAGGCCGGCTCCGCGGAACACGTCGCCGTCCAGCGTAGCCACCGGCACTCCGCTCCGGAGGGCGATCGCCTGCGCCTGCTCGAACGACTCGACGATGAGCGCGTCGGGAAGGGCGCGGACAATCAGGTCGGCATAAGGGCCGGTGGCCGTGACCACGTCGCGCAACGCCCGCGCACCTGCGGTGACCACGGCGGACGTTCGCGGCGATGCGAGCATCGCGTCTTCAATCACCAGGAATCCGCATCGACCGGCTTTGCGCTCCTCGAGATGCGCCAGCGCCTGGCTGACTTGTTCCGCCCGATCGACGACCACATGCTGAAGAAGGTCGCCAAGCAGGGCGTCCACCGCGCGTTCGTAGGACGGCTCTACACGCAAGTGATCGGCGAACGCGCCGTGCTGCCCCACTGTTACCGGTGCATCCGAGAGGAGAAACCGCGCCGCATCACCGAACGTGGTGCGCTTTCGATCAATTTCGTTGATGGATTGAAGGCGTGCGCCAAGACCCGCCAACGTCCGGTGCGTCTCGTTCAGGAACTGCGACAGGCGGTCGCGCTCGTTGCGGG
>JBKJJZ010000134.1:0-4737 GCA_046597705.1 Vicinamibacterales bacterium
CCACAGGGACCGCGTGACGGGCCATCAGGCGCACGAACGCAGGGGCTCGCATATGGATTGCCTCTGGAGGCGATCCCAGCTTACGACGGATCAGGCCCGGTGAGGATCAATGACTGCGCGCAGGTCGCGCCGAATCCAGGCGGACATCGATCCCTCCCGGTGGATCGTCCACTCCAGCAGCGAACCGTTGAGCGTGGCCTGCACCGCGCGGGCGAGCCGGTTGACATCGCACGCGCCCAACTCCCCGTCGGCTCTTGCGTCACGAATCAGTGACGCGATGCCGGCGCGCATCCCGAGAGCACCGGCCTGCGCGTGCTCCAGGAATTCGCGATCGGTCAGATCGAACTGGAGGAACGCGATCGAATGCGCCACCTCGTCCGGCGTGGCGCCCATGACGGTCATGCAGTCGGCCAGGCCCAGCAATGCCGCCAGCGGCGACCGATGCTTCGCCCGAAGGCCGGAAAAAATATACACGTGGCCTCCGGCGGCGTCTGCGGCAGCGGCCAGCAACAACGCCCGCTTGGAGCCGAACCGCTGGACCAGCGACGCGGCGGTGACGTGTGCCTCGCGCGCGACATCGGCCAGCGTCAGCTTTGCCGGCCCCAATCTGGCGATGGCGCGAAAGGCCGCTTGCAGGATTTCAATGTCCGTGTTCTGGCGGGGACGTGGGCTCATGCCGGTGATTATAAACGACCATTAAGTTTTTGCTTGATTTCTAAATGTGTGTTTATTTACTATGGCGTCACGGAGGCAACACATGGCAGCAGGAGCAACCCGGCGAGTGCGGTATCAGGTGGCGGCGAGTCTGGACGGATACATTGCCGCCGCCGACGGCAGTGCCGACTGGATCCCCATGGATCCGGACATTGATTTTGGGGCGCTGTTCGCCCAGTTCGATACTCTGCTCCTGGGCCGGCGCACCTTCGAGGGGATGGCCGGACAGGGCCAGGCCGGTGGTGGTGGCTTCGGTATGAAAACGGTCGTCGTGTCGCGCACGATAAAGGCCGCCGACCACCCGGGAGTGACCGTGATCGGGGATGGCCTTCCTGAAGCGGTGACACGGCTGAAAGCCGAGCCGGGCAAGGACATCTGGCTCTTTGGCGGTGGCGAATTGTTCCGAAGTCTCCTGTCGCTTGGCCTGGTGGATCGCGTCGAGGTGGCCGTGGTGCCGGTCCTGCTGGGCAGCGGCACGCCGTTGGTGCCACCCCCGCTGCCGCAGACCCGACTCAGGCTGGACGGTCAGCGGCTCTATGAAAAGTCCGGCATCATGCTGCTGGAGTACGCGATAGAAAAAACGTAGGGCGTGGCCTCAGCCACGTCAATTGGCGCCCCTGAAGGGACGCCCTACGCACAATCCGGCGCCCCTGAAGGGACGCCCTACGTACAATCCGGCGCCCCTGAAGGGACGCCCTACGTTCTCCTGCGAATCAACGCTTCGACGCCTTTGCGTCCGGTGATCGCTTGTCGGCAACGCCGTAAATCATTCCGGTGTTGGGATGCACCCATACCGTTTGCGCGGATCCCTGAGTACCGCTCATGCGCACCTCGTGCCCCATGGTAGTGAGCATCTGAAGCGTGGCAGCAGGGATGCCGTTCTCTTCGATCGAAAGCCGGTCGGGCAGCCACTGGTGGTGCATGCGAGGGGCATCAACGGCCTCACGTCCGTTCAGGCCCCAGGCCGTGACACCCAACACGACATCAAGCGACGTGTTGATGATCGTCCGGCCGCCTGGGGATCCGGTCACCAGCACCAGCTTGCCGGCGCGAGCCACGATCACCGGCGTCATGGAGCTGAGCATGCGCTTGCCGGGAGCGATCAGATTCGCAGGCGTGCCGATGTCGCCCGAGGCGTTCGTGGTGCCCGGCTTCTTGTTGAAGTCCCCCATCTCGTTGTTGAGGAGGAACCCGGTACCCGGGATGACCACATGCGATCCATACCCGCCTTCGAGCGTGTAGGTGTTCGACACGGCCATGCCGTTCCGATCAACCACCGAAAAGTGCGTGGTCTCTTCGGATTCGAACGGCTGCGTCGTCACGATATCTTTGCCGAGCTCGACAGATGAAGACGCGCGCGATCGGTTGATGGAGGCGATTTGATCACGGGCGTGCGGTTTGGAAATCAGCGTCGACACGGGGATCTCGACAAAGTCAGGGTCGCCCAGGAATCGCGCGCGATCGAGAAACCCCCGCCGCCGCGCCTCGGTCGTCAAGTGGACCGCCTCGGTCGAGAGCCGCGGGATCTTCTGGATCTCCAGCGCCTCGAGCATGTTCAGCATTTCGATGAGGGCCACACCTCCGGAACTGGGCGGCGGCATTGAGATGATGTCGTAGCCAAGGAACGTCCCCCGCAAGGCCTTGCGTTCTTTTGCCTCGTACGACGCGAGGTCAGCCTTCGTGATCAGTCCGCCGTTCGCGGCCATGTCTTTATCAACGAGATCCGCAATCCAGCCTTTGTAGAATGCGTCCGGGCCGTCGGTCGCGATGGCGGTCAGGGTCTTCGCCAAGTCCGCCAGCACAAGACGTTCGCCGGCGTTCCACGCAGTCCCGTCCGGCTTCCCGTACGCCGCCACTGAGGCGGCGAAAGGCTTCATCGATCCGGCCACTTCACGATTGAGGCTGCTCGCGAGCGACGCCGACAGCACGAACCCATCACGCGCCAGCGCGGCCGCTGGCATCACCAATTCCTTCCAGGCCAGCTTGCCAAATCGCATGTGCGCCCGCTCCATGCCGCGGACCGTTCCCGGCACTCCGGGCGCCAGGTATCCGGCCGAGGTCAGGGTGCGATTGATCTCTCCCTTCGCATCCAGATACATCGTCGGCGTTGATTTGCCGGGAGCCCTCTCGCGGTAGTCAAATGTGGTGGCTGCCCCGTCGGCCGTGCGAACGATCATGAAACCGCCGCCCCCGATGTTGCCGGCGAATGGATACGTGACGGCCATGGCAAAGGCGGTCGCAACGGCGGCATCAACCGCTGTACCGCCGCGTGCGAGAATCGCGGCGCCAATGTCGGAGGCCAGATCCGAGGAGGAGACGACGACGCCGTCCTTGGCGGGAACACCCAGGTCGGGCGCCTGTGACGCCACAGGTGGTTGCGTGCCGAGCAGGAACGCGCCGACGAGGACGAGCAGAGAGACGGTCTTCTTCATGGCGGCCTCCGGGAGCCGCCAGCTTATCGCAAACGTCCCACTATTCCCGCAACGCGGTCGTCGGCTCCACGCCGGCGGCGCGCCAGGCCGGTACGAAGCTGGCGGCGCAGCCGATGAGCGCGAGTCCTGCGACGGCCATCACGATAGTGGCAGGGTCGGTCGGCGTGAGACCGAATAACAGCGACTTGGCGTAACGGCCTGCGAAAACAGCGAGACCTGCCCCGGCGGCCACTCCGATCGTGACAAGGACGGCTGATTCCTGAAGAACCATCCGCAACACGCGAGCGCGGCCCGCCCCCAGCGCCATGCGAATGCCGATCTCCTGCCGGCGCTGCTGCACCATGTACGACATCACCCCATACAGTCCAATCCCGGCCAGCAGGAGCGCCAGCCCGCCGAAGAAGCCGGACAACATGGCCATCAATCGCTCCCGCCCCAGCGCTTCACCCATCTGACGTTCGAGGTCCGTCACGGTCACGAGCATGCTGCTGTTCACCTGGCTTGCCAGCGCCACGGCTTCGCGCGTGATGTTCGTGCCGGGGCGTTCGAGTCGCACCAGGGTTGTCAGTGAAGCGCCCGGTGCGGGGTCCTGCGAATACGCCAGAAAGACCAGGGGGCTGTTCTCTGTCCGGACGTCGCTGTATTTGGTGTCGGCCACGACCCCGACCACGTGCATCGGCTCGACGGGCTCGCCGGGGCCGACTTCGAAGTTGAAGACTCGCCCGATTGGGTCGCGGTCCTTGAGGTAGCGCTCGACAAAGGCCCTGTTGACCACGGCCACGCGAGGTGATGCCGGTGTGTCCTGTGCGTTGAAGGTACGGCCTGCCGTGAGCGGAATGTCGAGCAGCGAGAAATACTCGCCGCCGACCTGATTCACGTTGGGATGCCCCTCCTGCAGTTTTCCGTCGACGATCAGACTCTGGTTCCAGCCGCTGCCGCTGATCGGCACGATGCTGACAGGCGTGGCGCCCTTGATTCCAGGAAGGGTCTGGACTTTTTCCAGCAGCAGGCGCTGGAAATCGCGCTGCCCTTCAGCAGTGACGTTGGCACGGCGGAAATCGAAGTCGGCCGACACGACTCCGGCCGTGGTGAAGCCCACGTCCACGGTCGCGAGATTCTGAAATGTGCGAACAAAGAGCAGCGCCCCCACCAGAAGCACCAATGACACGGCGAGCTGGCCCACGACCAATCCACGACGCACGGTGAACCGCCCGCGGCCATCGGTCAAGCCGCGGCCGCCCGCGCGCATGGCCGTGACCGGCGCGGTGCGAGTGGCCCGAATGGCCGGCACCAATCCAAAGAGGAGGCAGGTGACCACGGCAAGTCCGCCCGTGAAACCCAACACCCGCCAGTTCAACGTGAGGTCCAGCATCAGCGGATTCTGGGGGGTGCTGAGGAAGGAGACCAGCAGACTGCTCAGACCGTGCGCGAGCCACGCGCCAAGTGCCGCACCCGCGGCCGCCACAATCAGACTCTCTGACATCAGTTGGCGCAGCAACGCCCATCTCGACGCGCCAATGGCCAGCCGCACGGCCATTTCCTGTTCGCGCGCGCTGGCTCTGGCCAGCATCAGATTCGCCAGGTTGCCACA
>JBKJJZ010000356.1:0-2941 GCA_046597705.1 Vicinamibacterales bacterium
AGCAGGCCGCGACGTTCGCTCGCCAGCAGGTGCAAGATCGTCCACATGAAATACTCGTGCAGCTCCCTCTGCGGTAAAGACACTTTTACGCCCTCGTTCGGGTTGTAGGTGTAACTCACCGAAATGGGTTCGGGACCTGACAGCGTGAATGTGCCTTGAAGAATGTCAGCCAACATCGTCCGCACGACGCTGTGCAGTTCGCGCAGTCGCCACCATTGGTCTTCCGCGCCGGCGTCGCGACAGGGTTCGCCATAGACGTGCCAGCCCGCGACGTCGTCCCATCCTTTCCAGGTCACGGTCGCGGGATCGAGGTTCACAAACGTCAACAGGTCAGCGAGCCCGTTCTCATCAACCAGCTGCATCGATTGCGCTGTGAGTGTCCGACTAGCCTTCTCGCTCGACTTCAGGCGCCCCATCTTGAAACCACGCTTCCTACTGTCACGAAGACTGTCACGGTCAGAGTGCGTATCGTGCTGAATCTGTATTATCTTGCGCGTGTCAACCGCGATCAGTTTTCACAGTGTTTCGGTTTTTGCGCCTGTTTTGTGATGACTGAGTTTTGGCCGGGGTGCGATTTTAAGTCCTGTGCGTCTGCCAGTTTCGCCACCCCGGCGCACCGCGATCATAACAGCCGTGTCTTCAAGGTCAGCAACCGCGTCCTCGCGGCCGGCACCCCCTCTTGGGGCCCAGCAGCCCCGCACCCGCGCCAGAAGTAGAATAACGAGCGCATGAAAATCGCTCTCCTCGGCATCACCGGCGTTCCACTTGGGAAACACAACGTCAGGGACGCGCGCCTGGATCAGGCCAGCGAGCTGATCGAGGCAAAAAAGAAGACCTACGCGCAGGTTGACGTCGTGGGCGAAGACCAGGCATCGACCGCCGATGCGATCGCCGTGTCCCTGGGGAGCCGCCTCGACCTGATCCTGCAGGACCTGGAGTTCGTGGAAACGCGTCTTGGTCGGAATCCACCCGACGCGGAGCGCGTGGTGCTGGAGAAGATCAGAACGTGCCTCGAGAGTGACCAGATGATCTCCGTGGCGGGACTCACGCCCGAGGAAGCGCAGGCCGTCGAGGCGCATGCCTTTGTCACGATGAAACCGATTGTCGTTGCCGAGGCAGATGACGTGAACCGGTTCGACGAGTTTCTGGTGCGCGTGGTCGCCGAGAGCGGCTACATCAGTTTCCTGACCGTCGGTGGGGCGGAGAACCGGGCGTGGCTGATCAAGAAAGGCACGACAGCCGTGGAAGCCGGCGGCGCGATTCATACCGACATCCAGAAAGGGTTCATCCGCGCTGAGATCATCGCGTTTGATGACATGGTTGCCGCCGGCGGCGAGACCGAGGCGAAGCGCGCCAACAAGCAACGTTTGGAGACCAAGACCTACGTCATGCAGGACTGCGATCTGACGAACTTCCGGTTCAACAAATGAAATCACTGATCGCAATCGTGGCGGGGATCATCGTTGGCGGCGTAACCGGATTCCTCGTGCAGACAGGCGGCGACATGTTGCTGGGCCACTTCATCGGCCTTGAACCCATCACAGCGCAGGGTGCCGCAGCGCTCGGCGTTGACCGCGCTACAGAGGCCTTGATGGTGGTGGTGGCGGGATATTTCTTTGGCCCACTCGCCGGCGGTTACGTGGCCGCCCGCCTGGCTCCGGTTCACCCCGCGTATCACGCGATGGTCGTGGGCGGTTTCCAGATGATTTTCGCGGTAATCGCCCTGGCGCTGTTTCCGCACCCGCTCTGGTTTACGGTGGCCACCGTGCTCGCGTTCGTCCCGGGCTCCCTCGTAGGCGCCGCCCTTTCCCGAGTATGATCCCGCTGGAGTTTCCTATGGAATTGTTGTGGTGGCACTGGCTCGTCATTGGACTGTTGCTGGTCCTGGCGGAACTCGCCACGCCGGGCGGGTTCTTCGTGATCTTCTTCGGCTTTGCCGCGCTGGCGGTCGGGGCCCTCGCCGGTTTCGGCGTGGGCGGCCCGATGTGGATCCAGCTCCTGACGTTCTCCGTGCTCTCCGTTCTGTCGCTGGTGCTGTTTCGCGCGAGGCTCCTCGAGCGATTTCAGAGTGACCCGCAGGCGCCACAGGTGGACACGCTGATTGGCGAGATCGGTCACCTGGAAGGCGCCATTGCGCCTGGCCAGATTGGCCGAATCGAAGTACGCGGAACGGCCTGGTCAGCCCGGAACACCAGCGCCTCAGAGATTGCCCGCGGCACGCGGTGCCGCGTCGTGCGCGTGGATGGACTGATGCTCGACATTGAACCCGAAGGAGCCCGCTCGTGAATGGAAGTACTATCGTCCTCCTCTTTCTAGCCCTTATCGTCATCATCGTCATCGCCAAAACGGCGGTGGTGGTGCCGCAGCAGAGCGCGTACGTCGTGGAGCGCCTGGGGCGATTCAAGGGGATCCTGTCGGCAGGTTTCCACATCCTGATTCCGTTTCTGGATGTGATCCGCTACCGCCATTCGCTGAAAGAAACCGCCATCGACATACCTGCGCAGGTCTGCATCACGCGCGACAACGTGCAGGTGGGCGTGGACGGCATCCTGTATCTCAAGGTCCTCAATCCCGAGCGCGCCTCCTACGGCATTTCGGATTTTGGTTTCGCCATCACGCAGCTGGCGCAGACGATGCTTCGAAGTGAGATCGGCAAGATCGATCTGGACCGGTCGTTCGAAGAACGCATGAACATCAATGCGGCACTGGTCACGGAGCTCGACAAGGCGTCGGAGGCCTGGGGTGTGAAGGTGCTGCGCTATGAGATCAAGAACATCACGCCGCCGCACGACGTGCTGGCCGCGATGGAAAAGCAGATGCGCGCCGAGCGCGAAAAGCGCGCGGTGATCCTGACCTCGGAGGGTATGCGCGACGCGGCCATCAATACCGCTGAGGGCGAGAAGCAGCAGGTGATCAAGGCCTCGGAAGCGCGGCGTCAGCA
>JBKJJZ010000399.1:0-10037 GCA_046597705.1 Vicinamibacterales bacterium
GGTTCGAGGTTCGAGGTTCGAGGTTCTCAATCGCGGGGTCTATCTGATCGTGCTCTCGAGCGACGTGCGAACTGGCGGAGTCATTTGGCTCCGCCAGTTGCGCGCCTCCGATACCCGGGCCCACGCAGTGGCCGGCCCGGTCGTTCAGCGGTGATGCTGCCATTCGCGACCACCGCGCGGCCGTTAACCAACACGAACCGCACGCCGGTCGAGTAGTGGTTGGGATTATCAAACGTCGCCACGTCACGAATCGTCGCGGGATCGAAGACCGTGATGTCCGCGATGAAGCCGGGCCGCAGGATCCCGCGATCGATGAGTCCGACACGGACCGCCGGTCGCGATGTCATCTTGCGAATCGCGTCCTCGAGCGTCAGCAGGTGTTCGTCGCGCACGTACTTGCCGAGGATTCGCGGAAAGGATCCCCATCCACGCGGATGCGACTTGCTGTCGGAGAGCGGCCCGTCTTCCGCCCGCGCGCCCGAGTCCGTGCCAATCGCCACCAGCGGGTCTTTCAAGGCGAGCTGCACGTCTTCTTCCGTCATGATCGAGATGACCACCGAACTCTCGCCGCGATCGGCAATCACAAGGTCCATCACGGCATCGCGCGGATCCTTCCCCATCTGCTGACCGATGGCCGTCAGCGTGAGCCCCTGGTACTTCTTGAGATCGGGACTGAGGACCGACGTCAGGAGCACGCCGTCGCTTCCGCCGGAGCCGTACCACTGGTTCTCCCAGTCGGCGGGGTTCGGGTCGTCCATCTCCTTCTTGATGCGATCGCGCTCGGCCGGATCTTTCAACCGCGCGATCATCTTGTCCTTGCCGCCCTCGCGCACTCGAAGCGGCAGGCAGGCGTCCAGACCGTTGGACGCGCGCACGTAGGGATATTGATTGGCCGTGATGTCCAGACCGCGCGCTCGCGCCGCGCGAATGCGATCGAGCACGGCACCCATCTTGCCCCAGTTGGCCTTGTAGGCGGTCTTCAGATGGAACACCTCGGCCGGAATCTTCGCGCGTTCGGCAATCGCGAATACCTCATCGAGCGACTCGAAGATGCGGCCGCTCTCCGAGCGCTGATGCGTGATGTAGATGCCGCCGTAGCGTTGGGCCACTCTCGCGAGCTCAACGAGTTCGTCGGTCGTCGCGAAGCGATCGGGCACGTACTGCAGAGAGGAACTCAGGCCCAGGGCGCCCTGCTCCATGGCCTGCGCCACGAGCCGCTTCATCGCTGTCAGGTCCGCGGCCGTGGCCGGCCGGTCCTCTTTGCCGATGACGTAACTTCTGAGACCTCCGGCACCAACGAACGTGCCGACGTTGATTGCCGGATGCGTCCTCGTCTCAAGTCGGGTGAAGTACCCGGCCAGTGTGCGCCAATCAACGTTCACCTTGTAGTGCGCCGCCTGGGCCGCCATATCCTCTGCGATGATGCGGTCGTTAATCGGCGCGATCGACGACCCTTCCCCCGTGACCTCCGTCGTCACGCCCTGCAGGACTTTGCTGGCGAGGCGATTGTCGACCAGGAGGTTGAATTCGGACTGGCCGAGCATATCGATGAAACCCGGTGACACGACCAGGTTCGTGGCGTCGATACGCCGCTTCGCGCTTGAGGCATGAAGGTCGCCGATGCGCGCGATGCGATCGTGGCGAATACCCACGTCTGCTCGATACCACGGCGCGCCCGTACCGTCGACGACGCGACCGTGCTCAATGATGACGTCGAAGTCGGTCGCCTGTGCGGTCAGGACGGCCGGCAGGCCGCCGGGCTCGCCCGCCGCAAACCAGGCCGCCAGTCCGAAAACCCCAACGAACTTCAGAAACGAGGATGCGTGAGGCATGGTGACGCGATGCTAGCGCAAACGGAGGCCCGGGGGCTTTCTTGCAGGGCGTCAGCCAGGTCGAACAGTCGGCCCACAACCGTCAGGCGTGTGTGTCGTGACGTTGCCCGGGCGATCGCGCACCCACCTGAGCCAGTCAGGGTGGCGTAACGAGCCTCGGCGCAACCGAGGTCGCGATCGCCACGGCACCCAGTGCCAGTCGACGCAGCATCGGAGCCTCTGACGCAAATCAAGGCGACGGAGTTCGGCACCAGATAAGGCTCACAAAGGCTCAGCACCATCGCCTGCTTATCCACGAAGGACATCGGCCGGCTGAACCGCTGCGGCCCGACGCGCGGGTAGCCCAAGCGCGAGCAGGCCGACGATCAGGATCGCCAGCGTTGCTCCGCCGAGGATCATCGGGTCCAACGCCTGAATGCCGAAGATGTAGCCCGAGAGCAGGCGACTTTGCATCCACGCCAGGCCAACGCCCAGGGCGATGCCAGGGCCAAGAATCCGCACACCCGTGGCCAGCACGCCGATGACGATGGCCCCGCGGGAAGCGCCAAGCGCCAGGCGAATCGCATCGTCACGCCGGCGGCGACGGACCGAGACCGACAACAGGCTGTAGACACCCAGCGCGCTCAACACGACTCCTGCTCCGGCCGATGCGCGGAGGACGCCGCTCAACGCCAGTTGCGGCGCCAGTCCGAGGGCGATCCGGTCGGCAAGAGTGCCCACCTGGCCGATGTGCACCCCGCTGCCGGCACCAGTGAGCACAGCCTGAAGCCGACGACCGGCCGGACCAGTGGCGCCTCGGACCCGTACGAACAGACGGCCATCTACCGACTTCGTCTGCCAGAAGTTGAGGTACAGGTACGGTACCGGATCCTCGGCCGAGCGGCTCGGATGCGTGGTGGCGACCACACCCACGACCTGGACAACCTCGACGTCATCATCCTCCCCGGTGCGCAGGCGCTGCCCAACCGCGGAGGCTGACGGCCACAGCAGATCGGCAAGCGCCCGATTGACAATGGCCACCGGCGGTGACGCCGGCGTATCGGTAGCATCGAAGAGCCGGCCGGCCTCGAGCGGAATGTGCAGCATGTCGAAGAACCCGGCAGTCACGCTGTTATTTTCGACTTTGCGAATGACCGCGCCGGGCTGGTCCGCATAAGCCACAGCGAGCGGACAACACCAGTCGCGACCAACGCCGACTCGCGCAAGACCGGCGGTCTCGACAAGTTCAACACGATCAAGATCGGCAAGCAGTCCTGCGAAATAGTCCAGCGATGCTTGCGGTGTATAGCCGGCCCGGCTGGGGCGAAGGCGGTAGTGAAGGATGGAATCGGAGTCACTTCCGCCGACCGAAAGGGTCGCAGACACCGACGCCGCCATCACGGCCGCGCCCGTGACCAGCATCAGCGACAGCGCGACTTGTGCCGCCGCAATGCCCGCCTGCATCCTCGACGTGTGACGATAACCCTCGCTTGATGGCCGGCGTTCATTCAGGCCCGCAAGTGGCGCGGATCGCGTGGACAGAAGCGCCGGAATGATGGTGAAGGCCAGCACGACCATCACCGAGAGTCCCATGGCCAGACCCGCGACTGTGGGCGTCAGCGGAAGGTGAAGGCCAGGGAATCCGTACGCGAACCAGTTCGCAACCAGCCGCTGGCCTGCGGCCGCTGCCACCAGACTGACGCCCGCCGCCGCCACGGCAACCACCAGATTCTCGGCGCACAGTTCCGCGACCAGGCCGCGCCTGGTGCCTCCGAGCGCGCATCGGACTGAGAGTTCCTTGTACCGCGACAGATGTCTCGAATACAGCAGGCCACCAAGGTTGATGCACGTGAGCGTCAGCAAAACACCCGCGATTCCAAGCGCCACTCGGCCCGTTTCGGCGAGGTCACTCCGTTGCTCTGGATGAACACCCCGGACGTGTTGAACGACCACTCCCGAAATCACTTCGGCGGGACCACCATCGCGAATCAACCCGAGGAGTTCTTCCTCGGCTTGAATGCGCGAGACGCCCTTACCCCTGCGACCAATTACTTCAAACGTACCTCCGCTCCGAAACAGCGTACCCGCAGCGCCTTGTCCTGTCAGATGGCCCAATTCGTGGGGAATCCAGATGTCTCGGGCCTGTGCCTGAAAGGGTCCGCGAAATCCACGCGGTGCCACGCCCAGTATCTCGACCGGCTGGCCGTTGACCTCGATGGTCTGACCGAGCACTGAGACTGCCGCACCAAAGTGGTCGGTCCAGAGGCGATGACTGATGATCGCCACCGAATGCGTCGCCGTCGACGCACGGTCCTGCTCGTGGAAGACGCGGCCAATGGCCGGCGTCAATCCGAGCACATCGAAGTAGTTGAACGTGACCAGGCTGCCTTCAAGCTCGAGCGACGGTCCAACTCCGGTGACCCAGGCCCATCCGAATCGTTCCCCCGCGAGGGCCACGAATGACCGGGTGCGCTGCGACAACCGATCAACCTGACCGGGAGCCATCGACCACTGGATGTTCCCATCTCGCCAAACACCCACCACACCCAGGCTGCTGGACGCGCCGGGAACGGCCGGACGCACGAACAGGGTCAACATGACGTTGAGGACGGCGACGGCGACGCCAATCCCCACCGCGAGCGAGACGGTGGCGACGACCGCGTGCACGGGGCTGCGCACCCATTGGCGAAGGCCGTTCCGAACGGACTGGCGAAGTCTCCCGGCGGCGGCCATCCACCGTCCAGCCGATGGGCGGGACCTAGGCGAGCCGAAGCCACGCTCGCGCATCCCATCGATGACCACGCTGCGAATGGTGCGCATCCAGAGGTTTATCCTCGGCCCAAGCCCAGAGGTTTCGCCCAGAAGCAGGACAAAGGTCTCTGTGGCCTCGCGCCCATGTGCGTCCCGAAACTCACGTGGGTACGCGAGGAGAAGCGCCCGATATACCCACGAACCCAGGGGACGGGGCGCGCTCATTCGGAGCGTCCTGTTTCTGGCAAGAGCCGGCGCGCACGCAACAGCGTCGCCAGGCGCTGCACCCGAAGTGCTTCAGTCTTCACCTGACGGTGTCCCTCTGGCGTCAATTTGAAGAGTCGTCGACGTCCGCCTTCGCCGGGCTCGGTGCCAGCATCGGCCACGAGCCCGTCGCGATCGAGGCGGCGGAGCATACGGTAGAGATTGGCGGGATCGAGGCGCACACCACCATCCGACTCGCGCTCAACGCGCTTGAGAACCGCATACCCATGCTTGGCACCATCGGCCAGCGCCACCAGCACGAGAAACTCTCTAGGGTGTAACGGGTCAGCCAGACCAGGCGCAGACCCCGAGAGCGGTTTGGCATGCATGCCTTGAACCATAGGGCGATCGGTATTATGAGTCAAGTGACTAATTATTTTCGGACCCCGATTCCAAGGGCTCCGTCTCCATCCTCCGGGTACCTCACCGGCCTCCTCACGTTGCTCTTCGCCAGCCCAGGACCGGCTGTGGCAGATGGAGATGTGTTCGCCATGACCTCGACTGATTAAGGCAGGATTTTCAGGGTGACTTGACGCGCGTGAAGCGCCACAACGCGCCCTCGGCCCCGATCGCTGAGCCGATGATGCTGCCGTCGGCTGCCCACGTGGCCCCGTGGAAGTCCGTAAAGTAATCGATGGTAACCCTCTGGATCACCCCAGTCCGGAGATCGACCACGCCTGGATACCAATACGAGGAGTCGGCCGTCGCCACCGGCACCAACAGGCGGCCCTTCCGGACGGCACCCGGCAACAGCGGCACAGCCACCATCTTCAGGTCGCCCTTGATCGTGATCGGCACCGGTGTGCCGCCGGAAGGCGAGAGACGCACCAGTCGGTACCCATCGGCCTCGTCAAGTTTGACGATCAGGTCACCAGTGTCGGGATCTACCGTGAGTGAGTCGCCCGATCCGATGGAGCGCGGGTTGCTGCCGTCAACCGGCAACACGGTGATCGTGCCGCCGACCGTGGCGTAGAGCACTTCGCCATCAGGCGACGCGGCCAGACTCGTGATCGTCCCTGGCGCTTTCAATCGCTTCAGGATGCGCCCTGAGTCCACGGCCACTAACGCGATGTCGGGGGTAGCACCGCTCCCGATGAGGAGCGCGACGCGGTCCGGGCCGACTGCGGTCACGGGCGGCCCTGTGTCTTCCGTGGTCTCCACCAGTCTGACCGGCTCCTTGCCCGGAGTGACGACGAGTACCTTCGCGGTATCGCCCAGACGCTCGGTGATCAAGAAGCGTCCGTCGTTTAGTGCCACTGCCCCCTTGAATAGTGTTGGCCCGCCTGCCCAGCGATTGACCACCGCACTGCCTTCGCGGAAGTGCACGATCTCTGGATCTCGATCCACGAGGTCCATGAAGATGGATCCATCCGAAGCGCCATCAAGGTGCGGCTGACTGAAAAGCGTCAGGAGCGATTGTGGTGCTCGAGTGCCATCAAGCAAGACCTCCAGTACGCGAAACCCGCTGCCGTCACGCACCGACAGGAGCACTGACCGTTCCCTTGACCTGACCGCCATCGACACGAGACTGCCGGTCGGGATGTCGGGTCCTACGCGCGTCATTTGACCAGAGGACAGTGTCAGCAGATGCAGGCGATCTTCCCCGGCGGCCTCCGTCATGGGTCTGCCAAAAATGGCTACACGGCCCTCATCGAACGGCCGGAACAGGCCGGCGAATCCCGTGAGCGCGGGCAAGGGGTCGAGTTGACCTGTGTCGGGCCGGAACCGGTGCAACTGATACAGACGGTCCTTGTTGATGCGCAGGAGCAGCAGGCTGCCATCAGGCAGCGGCTGCGGCGCACTGGCGTTCTCAATCAACAGGCGTTCCTCGCCCCCGAGCGCCGGCACGCTGTAGATGCCGTGCGGGGCGTCGGTGACCCGATCGAAGTAGATCCTCGACCCATCGGAAGACCACGCGATCGCATCGACCCTCCCGCGCATCCGCTCGCGGGTCAACACGCTCCAGTTGCCGGTGCCGGGTTTCATCACCGCCACCTGGCTGAGTCCATCCACCATGGCGATAAACCCGAGCAACTGCGAGTCCGGCGACGCACGCGGATAGAGTGCCAGCGCGGGACCGCCCAGTCGCGTTCCCGCCCACTGCGCCGGCGGCACGTCACGACTGGCGCGCCACAGGATGCCGGAGATCGCGCCAATCACCAGGGCGGCCAACACTGCCGGCACAAACCATCGTGCCCGCGACGCCGTGGGCGTCACTGCCGCAACAACAGTTGCAGCCTCGGGGTCCGAGATCTCGAGACGTCCGTCGCCGATATCGCGGAGCCGCGCCTTCACGTCTTTCACAAGACAGCGGCGCAACACCGCGCGCACTGCCTGCGGCGTATCCTTCGGCAACGCCTGCCAGTCCGGCTCGTTCTTGACGACAGCCGCCAGGATGTCAGTGACGGTCTCACCGGTAAACGCCTGTCGGCCGGTCAGCATCTCGAACACCACACATCCGAACGCCCAGATGTCCGTGCGTTTATCCACAGCCTTGCCGCGCGCCTGTTCCGGAGACATGTACGCGGCCGTGCCAAGCACGATGCCCATCTGCGTGGCATGGGCTGTGAGTGTCGGCGAATTGGAAGGGTCCATCGCCGCTCGGCCCCCCTCGGCGCCCAGCGCTTTGGCGAGACCGAAGTCGAGGACCTTCACCACACCGTCGCGCCGGATCATGATGTTGCCCGGCTTGAGATCACGGTGAATGATGCCCGCATCGTGCGCGGCCTCGAGCGCCTCCGCCACCTGGCGAGCGATCGGCCACACGTCTTCGATCGGAATCGGTCCACGGGCGATCCGCCTGGCGAGGTCTTCTCCCTCCACCAGTTCCATCGCGATCGCTGCGCCCTGCGCGGACTCCTCCAGACCGTAGATCTGGGCGATGTTCGGATGATTGAGCGACGCCAGCGTCTGCGCTTCACGCGCGAACCGCGCCAGGCGATCCGGGTCGGCCCCGCCCGCGTCAGGAAGTACCTTGATCGCCACCTCGCGGCCCAGCTTCGTATCGCGCGCGCGATACACCTCCCCCATTCCGCCTGCCCCGAGGGGCGACACGATCTCATAGTGGCCGAGGCGAGTACCCGGGGCGAGGCTCATGGGAGTGCAAAGACTACCTTACCTGCACGGCTGGCGGGCCCGACAGTCAAGCATTCACGTGCCCCATTCAGTCGCAGGCGATAGACGCCGCTCCGGGTAAGCTGTCCGGCATGGCGCGATCCGGACTGTTCCTCACCGGCCTCCTCACGTTGCTCTTCGCCACGCTTGTGGTGCTGCCGGCGCGGCAGACTTCGCCACCCCCGGAGCGATTGCGGGCGCTCGCGCGTGCCGCGCTGACGCCTCTCGACGGCGAACAGCGGCTCGCGGGCCTGCGCCAGGACGTCGAGGTCATTCGCGACCGTTGGGGCATCCCGCACATTTACGCGCAGAACACAGACGACCTCTTCTTCGCGCAGGGGTATGTCATGGCCCAGGACCGGCTGTGGCAGATGGAGATGTGGCGGCGCGACAAAGAGGGCCGCATGGCCGAGATTCTCGGGCCGCCAGCGGTGGCGCGGGATCGCCAGGCGCGGCTGCTCCGATATCGCGGTCCGATGGACGATCGCGAGTGGACGAGTTATCACCCGGAAGGCAAGCGCATCTTCGACGCCTACGCCGCCGGTGTGAACGCGTTCATCGCCGCGCACCAGGACACTCTGTCGCTCGAGTTCACGTTGACCGGAATCAGCCCGGACCCGTGGACCGCCGAGACCGTTGTTCTGCGCACTGCGACGTTTGGTGATGCCACCACGGAACTGACACTCGCCCGTGCGGTGGCGCGGCTGGGGCGAGAGGCGGCCAATCGTCAGCGGACCCCCGACCCGTGGGACGACCTCGCGTTGCCCGAAGGACTCGACCTCTCGATCATCGACGAGACCGTGACGACGACCGGCAGGCCGGGGGGCGAAGGCGGCCGCGGCGGGAATGTGCCGGAGATTCTTGAGGCGTACCGCGCCCTGGTCGTCGGTCGAGGGCGCGGCGGATTTGAACCGCAGGTACCGGGGCCGTCCGCACCACCCGACCCGCCCGGCTCGAACAACTGGGTCGTGAGCGGCAGGCTCTCAGCAACTGGCAAACCCGTCGTCGTCAACGATCCCCATCGCACGGTTACACACCCGTCGTTGCGCTACCTCGTCCATCTGCACGCGCCGGGGTGGAACGTGATCGGATCGGGCGAGGTCCCGTTTGTCGGGGCGGCCATCGGTCACAACGAACGACTCGGATGGGGACTGACCATTGTGGGTACGGACATGGAGGACGTCTATGTCGAGGACGTCAATCCGGCAAGTCCCGATCAAGTGTGGTTCCGCGGACAGTGGGAACCCGTACGTGTCGTGCGTGAAGCCGTGCGCGTCAAGGGCGGTGCCGTGGAGACGGTCGAACTGAAATTTACGCGGCACGGTCCGGTGTTCCATGAGGACCTCGCGCGCCACAAGCTGTACGTGCTTCGCTCGGCGATGCTGGAACCAGGGACGGCGCCGTACCTGGGAAGCCTTCGCCTGGCACAGTCAAAGGACTGCAAGACATTCCTGGACGACGCCATGTACTGGAAGGCGCCGAGCGAGAATCTGATCTGCGGCGATCTGGACGGCAACATCTCGTGGCAGGCCTCCGCGCTGACACCCGATCGCCGGGCCGCTGGTACCGATGGTCGGGCATCCTTCTCATGGGTGGGCCGGCTGCCGGTGCCGGGAACGGGGACCTACGAGTGGAACGGCTTCCGGCGTGACTTGCCGCGTGAACTCAATCCCGAACGTGGATTCATCGCGACCGCGAATCACAACGTGCAGCCCAGGGACTACGCGCCCCCGCTGATGTTCAAGTCGTCGGCGAATCTGCCGTACGACCGCATCACCCGGTTGACCCAGTTGTTCGATGCGCCGAAGCCTTTCACCCTGGACGACCATCGACGCATGCAGCTTGATGCCAAACACCTGCGCGCCGAGGCGGAGATCGCACTGTTTCGTGGATGGACCTCGAGGACCGCAGAGGTCGAACGCGCCCGTCAGGTGGTGGCGTCGTGGAACGCCACACTCTCGAAGGACAGCGCGGCGGCCGCCATCTATGACGTGTGGCGCGGCTTGTCGACCGCGACCGAGCGTGACGCGTCGCGACCGCTGGCCGTGCGGCAGCCCGAACACGAAGCAACGTTGGCCAAAGCCGTGGCGGAGATGA
>JBKJJZ010000420.1:0-5962 GCA_046597705.1 Vicinamibacterales bacterium
AGTTCGCCCTTGGCCGGGATGACAACGCCGAAGGTGCGTTCGCTCAAGCCCCATCGCATGTTGGCGAAGTAGAAACAGCTCGCCGTGCCTTCCATGAAGATGGCGTCGAGTTTCTGTTCTTCCATCAACTGCTGGGCGCGATCAATTCGCGCCCGCCGCTCATCGTCGCTAATCGGCACGACGCCGGCGGTCATGGGGGTGAGGCCCGTCAGGAAAGCCGGCGGTTCCGCTGCTGCTGGCGGGGTGGGTGCCGGCTCAGGTCCGGGTGCACAGCCGGCTGCAAGCGCACCAGCGCCCAGCGCGCTGGTCGAAAGGAAACGGCGTCTGGTAACGGGGACGGGTCTGTTTTCCACAGAAAACCTCAGTTTGGGGACAGGTCTCAGCGGGAGAAGTTTATCTGAGACCTGTCCCCAAACTGAGGTTTTCTGTGGAAAACAGACCCGTCCCCGTTACTTTGCTACGTAACTCGAGCGGGCGCGGGCTTTCAGGCCGGGTTTCACGAGCCGGACCTCGAGTTTGTGCGGCTTGCCGTCCAGCACCTGGGGCGAGAAGCCGAGGACGTACTGGCTGTGCAATTCCTGGATGACGCGCGTGAACGTGGAGTTCAACTCGGCGGACTTCTTCAGTTCGAAGAACCCGCCGCCGGTTTCCGACGCCAATCGCTTGAAGGGGGCGCCCGGCCGCGACAGCGTCCACTCCGAACCGTTGTGGTAGTACGACTCAATCCCGATCGTGTAAATCATCACGTCTTCGCGTTGGGCGCGCTCGAGGACCGCGCTTTCCTTTACGGAGCTGCCAAAGTCTCCGCCGTCGGTCAAGGCCACCACCACCCGGCGTGACGTTTCGTCCTTGAGTTCATTCATCGCGCCATCAATCGCGTCCCACAACCGCGTGGAGTTTCCCCGCGTCATGTCGTTGCGGATATAGCTGACCAGGCTGTCCCGGTCATTCGTGAGGCTCGGACTGAAAGTGATCTTGGAGTTGAAGAATCCAACGACAGCCTTGTCATCGGGCGCCAGCCGGATCACGAACTGGACCGCCGCGTCCTGCATGAACGGCAGGTTCATCTCCATGCTGATGCTCGAGTCCAGCGCCAACGCCGCGGAGAAGGGGACAGGCTTGTTGTCGAAGATCGTGATCGCCTGCTTCTTCCCGTTGTCGTAGACCTCGAAGTCGGATTGTTCCAGTCCAGGTACGAGGCGGCTGTCTGAATCAAAGACCGCGGCGTAGATGGGCACTGTTCGCGTGCCGGACCTAAATGTCGGCTGTTGTTGAACAACGGCACCACCCGGAGCAGCCGATAAAGCCAGCGCTCCTCCCACGGTTCCAGCAATGGCGAAGGCGAGGACTCGACGCATCATTTGGCGACGTAACTCTTTCTGGCGCGGGCCACGAAGCCCGGCCGAGTGATTCTGACTTCCAGCTTATGAACCTTGCCGTCAAGTAACTGCGGCGTGAACCCCAACACGTACTGGCGGTGCAGTTCCGACGCCACGCGTGTGAACGTCGCATTCAATTCGTCCGTCCGGCTCAATTCGAAGTAGCCGCCGCCGGTCTCTTCTGCCACCTTCCGGAGGCCGGGATCTGGTTCGGTGAGGCCCGATCCCCGCATCCGCGAGCGCAGACCAATGGCATAAATCATGAACTCGCCGTCTCGCGCCCGTTGCAGCACATCGCTTTCCTTGCGCTGGCTGACGGTGTCGGCTCCGTCAGTGAAGACGAGCACCACGCGCCGGCCTTCAACGTCCTTGAGCGCCGTCATGCCCGCATCTGTCGCATCCCAAAGCCTGGTGGGATTGCCGTAGTCGAAGTCATCTGCAAGGATGCGGATCAGGACATCGCGATCGTTCGTGAACTCCGCCGGGGCGATGTGGATCTTGTCGCTGAAGTTGCCGATGCGAGCCCGATCCGACGGCAGCAGGCGAGTGACGAACTGCGTGGCTGCCTGCTTCAACAAGTCCAGATTCATCGTCATGCTGCCGCTCGTGTCCAGCATCACGACCACGGTGATGGGTTGAATCACGTTCTCGAAGACCGTGACGTCCACCTTCTTGCCGTTGTCCAGCACTTCGAAATCGCCGCGATCCAGGTCGGGAGCCAGCCGGCCCGAGGCGTCGGTCACCGTGGCGTAGACCGGCACCGTACGCGTGCCCGATCGGAACGTCGGTACCTGCTGTTGAGCACCCGCCGCCACGCTGAGTGTGAACGCGGCGACCGTCATCAAGAGAGGGCGCGGGAAGGCCATACAGGTATCCTAAGCAAAAATGAGGCCCAACTGATGGCGCTTGTGGTGTTTGACCTGGACGGCACGCTGGTGGACTCACGGCAGGATCTGGCCGACAGCACAAACGCAGTCCTCGAGTCGCTCGGCGCCCCGGCCCTCCCCCAGGACCGCGTGGTCATGATGGTGGGTGAGGGGGCGCGGATGCTCGTTCAGCGGGCCCTGACTGCTGCCGGTTTGCCCTCCGAGGGCCAGCCACTCGATGAGGCGCTGGACCGGTTTCACGCGTGCTACCGGTCACGGTTGCTGGCCACGACACGGCCGTATCCTGGAATCGACGAGATGTTCGGGGAGGTGCGGCCGCTCGTCACTCTCGCGATGTTGACCAACAAACCCCTGGCGCCCTCGCTTCAACTCGTCGAGGCGTTTGGGTGGAGCTCACACTTCCTCCAGGTCATCGGGGGCGACGGCAGTGCGCCGCGCAAGCCCGATCCGTCGGGACTACGGCACTTGATGGAGCTCGCCCATGCGGGGCCGGAGTCCACCATGCTGGTGGGTGATTCGATGGTGGACGTCGAGACTGCCCGGAACGCCGGAGTGGCGATGTGTGTCGTGCGCTACGGCTTTGGCCACGTCCGGGGCGACCTTCATCTTCGCGGGGACGAATGGCTCGCCGAGACTGGGCCAGACGTCGGCCGGGTGATTCGAGAGTGGCGGGGCTGATAGAATCGACGACGATGCGCCGCACACTCTTCAGCCGGTTCTCCATCGCCGTGGCATTTGTGCTGCTTGCGTCACACCTGGGCGCTCAGGCGCGGCCGACCACCGCCAAGCCGCCCACGGTGGGCAAGTCCGGCTACATGTTTCTCGACTTCTGGTTCCTGGCCGCATACGACTACAATCCGGCGGACCCGTTCGATCCGTCCCCCAAGCAGACAAAGAACACGATCCCCGCGAACATCCTGGCGCTCAACGGCAAGAAGGTCGAGATCTACGGCAACATCCTGCCGCTCGATTACGACAGCTCAGGCACCTCCACTTTCATTCTGAACGCCAGTGTTGATGCGTGCGGCTTCGGTGGCGTGCCGCGGATCAACGAGTGGGTGTACGTGGCGATGAAGCCGGGACAGAAGGCGAAGACCTACGGCGCCGGCTACGAGATCCTGGTGCGCGGCACCTTCAGCATTGCCGAGGAAGTGGAGAAGGGACGCATCGTGGGTCTGTACTCCATCGTCGCCGACAGCGTGCAGTGACCGCGCCGCTCGTTGACGTCACCGACCTCCAGAAAAGCTTCGCCTCGCCCGAAGGCGACAGAACCCTCATCGTGGACGTGCCGCGATTCCAGCTGGCTGAGTGCGAGCAGGTGGCCGTGCGCGGCGCCAGCGGATCGGGCAAGACGACATTCCTCAATCTGGTTGCCGGCATCCTGCAGGCCGATCGCGGAACGATCGTGGTGGCTGGTCAGGAAATGACGAAGCTCTCCGAGAGCGGTCGCGACCGGCTGCGATCGAAGACAATCGGCTACGTCTTCCAGAACTTCAACCTGCTGCAGGGCTACACGGCGCTCGAGAACGTGATGCTTGGCATGATGTTCGGCCCCGGCGTGGACAAGGCGTTTGCGCGCAGCCTGGTTGAGCGCGTTGGACTCTCGCATCGAATGACTTATCGGCCCTCTCAGTTGTCGATCGGCCAGCAGCAACGCGTGGCCGTTGCGCGCGCCCTGGCGAATCGTCCGAAGTTGGTCCTCGCCGACGAGCCGACGGGCAATCTCGATCAGCGCCATGCCGGCGAGGCGCTCGGGCTGATTCGCGAAGCCTGCACGGAGAATGGTGCGGCGTTGCTTCTGGTGAGCCACGACCCGGCTGTGCTGGCGTTGTTCGATCGCTCCGAGGACCTGGCGGATCTGAACCTGGCGACCGCGGCGCATGCGGCCGTTCCGGCGGCCGGAGGCCATCGATGAACCTGATGTCCCTGGTGCGGCGCAGCTTGCGCCAGCACGCGCTGTCATCGTTCGTCACCATCGTTTCCGTCGCGCTGGCTGCGGGACTGACGATGTCGGTGTTTGCCATTAATGCGCAGACGTACGATGCGTTCACTGGCGGGAAGGTCGGCTTCGATGCGGTGCTGGGTGCGCGTGGAAGCCAGTTGCAGCTCGTTCTGAACACCGTATTTCACCTCGAGACCTCGCCCGGAAACATTCCGTGGTCGCTCTACAAAGAGATCTCGGAAGATCCACGAGTCACACTGGCGATTCCTTATGCAGTCGGCGACAACTACCAGGGCTATCGCATCGTGGGTACGACCCGGGAAATGTTCACGAAATTCACGTATCGCGAGGGCCAGGGATTCGTGCTGAAGTCCGGCGGGCGGGTGTTCGAGGAATCGAAGAAGGAAGCCATTGTCGGCAACTACGTGGCCGGGAAACTCGGCATGACCGTTGGTTCCACATTCACGCCCTACCACGGTCTGCAGTTCAGCGAACGAGAAAAGCACAGCGACGAATACACCGTGGTCGGGATCATGGAACCTACCAACGGCCCCTCTGACCGCGTCGTGTGGATTCCCATCGAGGGCATCTATCGGATGGCCGGTCACGTGTTGCGCGGTGGCGGCACGTCGTTCCGCGCGACGCCCGATCAGCCGATCGCTGAAGAGCACCTCGAGGTGAGCGCGGTCATGCTGAAGCTCCGCAATCCCCAGGCGGGCTTCATCCTCAATAACCAGATCAATCAGCAGGGCAAGGTGGCCACGCTCGCGTGGCCTATCGGCCGCGTCATGTCAGAACTGTTCGACCGCATCGGATGGGTGAGCCGCATCCTCACAATGGTGGCGTACCTGATCGTCGTGGTCGCCGCGGGGTCGATCCTTGCCAGCATCTACAACACGATGAACGAGCGCCGCCGTGAGTTCGCGATCCTCCGTGCGCTGGGTGCGCGCCGCGCCACGGTGTTCTCAGCGATCGTTCTCGAGGCCTCAACGATTACGACACTGGGCGCGCTGCTCGGGTTTCTGGTGTACGGCGCAATCCTGGCGGCCGCGTTTGTCATCGTTCGCGCGCAGACCGGCGTGGTGCTCGATGCGTTCAAGTTCGACCACGCGCTGTGGATGACGCCCGCCGGGATGATCGTAATGGGCGCGCTCGCCGGTCTGGTGCCCGCCTTCAAGGCGTATCGCACAGACGTCGCGTCGAACCTCACGCCACTTTCGTAGGGTACGCCTCTAGCGCTTGGCGGCAATCCAGGCCGTCACTTCGCGTTCCAGGATGTCGAGTGGCAGCGGGCCGTTCGCCAGGATCGCTTCGTGGAATTCCCGGATGTCAAACCGATCGCCAAGGGCGACCTCAGCTTTGGCCCGCAGGTCGAGAATCTTCAACAGGCCGAACGTGTACGCAAGTCCCTGACCGGCTTCAGTAATGTGGCGGTCGGTCTCGGCCGTCGCAGGTCCGCGCTGGAAGCCGGTGTGTTCCGCCATGTATGCAATGGCTTGTTCGCGTGTCCAGCCGAACGCATGCACGCCACTGTCAACGACGAGCCGGACCGCGCGCCAGATTTCGTACGTCAGGCGGCCGAAGTCGCTGTAGGGATCGGCGTAGAACCCGACATCGCGACCGAGCCGTTCGGCATAAAGGCCCCAGCCTTCGGTAAAGACCGTAATAGCCAGTCCCTTCCGGAAGGCGCTCAATGTCGTACTCTCCTGTGTCCGCATGATCTGCAGGTGATGTCCGGGCGCGCCTTCGTGGAA
>JBKJJZ010000428.1:0-2813 GCA_046597705.1 Vicinamibacterales bacterium
GCTGGGGCAATTTCGTGGGCAGAGTTCGTTCCGGACGTGGCTTTACCAGATCGCCACCAACGTGGCGCGCACGCAGTCGTCGCGGCGGCGGGACCGGAAGGAGTTGCAGGAGCCGGAAGCTCCACACGAGCGGGAACGGCCGAGCGAGGAGAATGTGGAGCGCCGGGTCATCGCGCACGACCAGTTGCGCCGGGCGCTGAAGGAATTGCCGGATGACTGGCGTGAGGCCCTGGTGCTGCGGGATATCGAAGGGCTGGACTACAAGGAAATCGCTGCCCTGCTGAACATCCCGATGGGAACGGTGGAGTCTAGAATTTTCCGTGGACGACAGCGGCTCAAGGCCGCGCTGATGGAGCCGACACATGATTGACAACTGCACAGCCGTTGAGACGTTGCTGGCACGAGCCGCCGACGGGACCTCGCCAGCCGCCGACAACCTGCGCCTGAACGCCCATCTCAGCGAATGCGCGTCCTGCCGTGCGGCGCTTGCGGATCAGCGCGCCATGCGTGAACTGCTTCAGGATTATCCGATCGAGGGTGCGCGCTTGGGCTTTGACACACGCGTGATGGCCGCCATTCGCGCGGAGACTGAAGCACGCGCCGGAGGTTGGTTTGGAAACCTCGACGTCCGGCGATGGACGTGGCGTCTTGTGCCAATTGCCGCCGCGCTGGCGCTGGCGTCAGCCGTTGTGAGCCAGACAGACACGACCATGGATGATGAATCGACGATCGGCGCCAGCGACAGCCCGGATTCGCTGCCGGTGTCATCGGCGTTGTGGTCCGAGTCCGTCTCCGAGTCGTCGTTGCTGTCGCTGATGCTCTCCGCAAACGCCGACGACACGTTGTCGAAATACCGGAAGGACCAGTAAGCCCCATGCCCCTCATGAACACACCAACGCCTCGCGTCTGGGTGGCAACATTCGTGGCTCTTGTCTTCACCATTGGCGTTCTCGCGGGCGTCGTGATCGAACGGTCGTGGCTGCATCCCACATTTGTTGGCGGCAGAGGCGGCCCGCAGAGATCCGGCGGTCCGGGAGGCCCGGGAGGTCCCAGCCGCGGCGGCTCAGGCAGAGGGCCGGACGGCAGAGGTCCCGATGGGCGCGGAGGTGGCCGTGGCGGCCAGATGTTCGGGCCTCCACCTCAGCAGTATGTGGAAGACCTTTCGAAGGAAGTGAAGCTGACCGTTGCGCAGCAGGCCGAGGTTCTCGAACTGCTCCAAGCGCAGGAAGTGCGGCTGCGCGCCATGCAGCAAAATGCGCGAACCACCTTCATCCGCGAACAGGAAGGCCTGCACGACAAGATCGCGACGCTCTTGACGCCAGAGCAGGCGGCGACGTTCCGAACCTGGGTGACCACAAGAACGGGACGCGGACGCGGGCAAGGACCGACGCGTTGAGGAATGGGGCAATGGGGCAAAGAGGCAATGAGCCAATGGAATGGGGCAATGCCCCATTGCCCCATTGCCCCATTAACCGCAACGAGCAGCAAGAGCTTTTGATAGACTGCTCGTTCACCCTGTGGTGGGTGTAGCTCAACGGCAGAGCACCGGCCTGTGGCGCCGGTGGTTGCGGGTTCGATTCCCGTCATCCACCCCAACCCTCCTATAATCATCGACGTGCAGCCACCGTCCACGCCAACGGCGCCCGATGAGCCGCTTTATGAGGCGTTTTTCGGACTGCGGGAACAGCCGTTTGCACTGACAACCGACCCGCGATTCCTGTGCATGACGGCCGGGCACAAACGCGCGTATCAGGAACTGTTGACAGGGTTGCGCAGGCGCGAAGGCCTGATGGTGCTCACCGGCGACACGGGCATGGGCAAGACCACGCTGTGCCGCGCGGTCATCGATGCGCTGGGCCCGCACACGTTTTCCGCGCTGATACTGAATCCCTACATGTCGGACGCCGAGGTGGTGCGCGTGATCCTGCGCGACTTCGGGCTGGTGTCGCGTGACGACATCCGCAAGGGCGCCTTCGGCCGCGCCGACATGCCGCAGCTGCTCGACACACTCGAGCAGTTCCTGCGCTCGCTCGTCCCCCTGAACTCGTACGCCGTGGTGGTAATCGACGAAGCGCAAAGCCTTCCCGCACGAGTGATCGATCAGCTTCGCCAGCTTCTGGCCTTCGAGCACGACAGCCAGCGGCTGCTGCAGATCATCCTGGCCGGCCAACCCGGGCTGACTCAGACGTTGCGCACCGATGCCATGCGCGCGGTTGACGAACGCATTTCCCGGCGCGCGAACTTGAGCCCGATGTCCCCGGACGAAGTGGACGCGTACATCCAGCACCGCCTGTTCGTGGCGGGCAATCGTGACAGCGTCACTTTCCCTCCTGAAAGCGTCACGGCCGTGGCCGAACTGACGCGCGGAGTGCCTCGTCGGGTCAACCTGTTGTGTGACCGGGCGCTCGAAGAAGGGCGCATTGCGGGCACCACCGTGATTCCTCCCGAACTGGTGCAACGAGCCGCGCGTTCCGTGGCCGGCGAGGCGCCGCTGGCCACTGAGCACATTCCGATCGGCGAGCGGACTCTCCATCGGCCGGACCTGCCGATGACAACCGGCATCGACCATGACCTGCCGTTCGAGTTCACCGAGAGAAGCCCCTGGTGGCGCGGGCGATGGGCCGCCGTGGCAGTCGTGGGCGCCGTGGTGGGGGCGCTGGCGTACTTCGGGTGGTTCACCTCAACGAGCGCGATGGCATCGGTGCCCAGCTTGCCCACGCCCCCGCCGCGCGCCTTGCCCCGCGTGCCCGATCCTCGGCCGCTGCCCACCGACGATGACGCGAACTACGTCATGCGCGAAATCGAAAAGGCGA
>JBKJJZ010000430.1:0-52834 GCA_046597705.1 Vicinamibacterales bacterium
GCGGCTTCTCCACCACCGTCACGTGCACGTCGATGCGTTCACCGCCACGCACAAAGACCAGGTGGTAGGGACCGATGTATCCCGGAGGCGGCATCCACCCGAACCTCAGCCCCTGTAGTGACGACCCGATCGGCAGGGGTTGGAGCCGGCCGTTCGCGACCATGTAACCGGCGTCCACCATGTCCCCGAGCCAGAGTTCCATCCGTCCCAGCTCCGTGAGACGCAGCGCAAACGTTCCGTTGTCGCTGGCCTGCATTCTCGTCCACGGGGCGCCCAGATCAAATCCCGTGCGCGCCCATACTCCGTTCGACACACGTGTGTGCCGCTCCAGCGTGGCGGCCGGACCCGACATCTGCCGCGATGCCGGTGCCATCGTGCTGGGAAGCGGGGCGTCCGCATTGTTGACGATGAAGAAGCGCGACCCGATGCCCTCATTGCGGCCCAGCGAGTCCGAGACACTCCACGCTATCGTGTGCAGGCCGTTGCTGTACGACGCCGTATTGAACGTGTAGGCGCCAATCGCCCCCCGTGCTGCATCCAGATTCCGGAACTTCGTCGGGTTGCTGGTCCGGGCCGTGAGCGGCGCTGCCGGCGTCGTTCTGCCGAAGATATTCGCGACGTCGTCATTGCAGTACACCCCGCCTGGCGGCGGATTGCCGACGTTGCCGCGGCACTGGTTGTACGCCACCAGGGCCACCGGATTGGAATCAATAAACACGGTCATGGTCGATCCGTTGGGGTTGATCACGATGTCCCCCGGATCGCCGGCCGTCGAGTTGCTGTCGGGAGTGATCGCCCACCCGAAGTTGTTGAACATGCCGCCGATCGTCTGCCCCTGCCCCGGCGTGTCAATCGCGCCGAACGGCTTGTCGATCAAGCTGTTCGACATCGTGATCGACGTCGGCGTGGAATAGGCCGGGTCACCGGGAGCGGAGGACCGCCCCAGAATCTTCTTGTTGCCGATCGAGTCAGTCGCGATCGCATAGATGGTCAGCGCGCCTTCGCCACCAAAGGGTTGACTGGTGACAACCTGCGGCAGCATCGGCGTCAGCATCAGGTAGCCCCAGCCGGCGCGGTTCTTATTCGCATACGTCGGGAACGCCGCTTCCACGTCCGGACGAGCCCCGGGCAGGAACGCCGCGTCTCCGATGTAGACAAGGCTCTGGCCCAGCACCGTCTGGCAGTTGCCCGGCTCGAAGCCGAGGCAGTTACGGAAGATCTCCACCTTCGTCACGTTGACGTCATCGAGCGCCCAGCCGGTCACGCCAATCGCGCCCCGCACGTCGGCGGCGTTCTGCACCGGAGAATCCACCTGGCCAAACGGTCCCGCAGCCGCCCCGGTGGTAAAGCTCCAGAACGCCGTCGTGCTCGCCTCAGCATAGGTCGTGCCGCCCGCACTGTTTGCCCGAACGTGCCAGGAATGCAGCGTGCTGGCCGGCAGGCCTGACAGCCCCACACTGGTGGCGGTTCCCGTGGAGACCCACGAACTGTTGCACGCACTGTTGTGGCTCGTGTCGATGCAGTACTCGTAGCTGGTCGCGCCGGCACTGGTGCCCCAACTCAAGGTCGGGCTCGATGGCTGGCCGGTGGCGGTGTTCGGCGGGTTGCTCTTGCCGAATGCGCCGGGTCCGCCGCCGCCCGCAGACGGTAGGACTGAATTCGACGGCGAACTCGCGGCGCCCGTGCCGGCTTCGTTCGTGGCGGTGACCGTGAAGGTATACGACACGCCATTAGTCAGTCCTGCCACCACTCGCGGACTTGTGGCTCCGCTCGAAGTGAAACCACCCGGCGAAGAGGTGACGGTGTAGGACGTGATGGCCGATCCACCGTTACTGACAGGGGCCGAGAAGGAGACGGACGCCTGGGCGTTCCCGCCAGTGGCCACCGCGTTGGTCGGAGCGCCGGGCACCACCGGGGTGTTCGTCAGAGCGACCTGCGCGTTGAGCCGGCCGTGACCGTACCGATCGTTTCGGCCGGCGACGTAGGGTTCGGGCCCCACCTTATCCGCGCTGTTCTTGAGGATGTCGATGACCTTCGCCCTGACAAGCCCTGGACTGCGCGACAAAATCAACGCCGCGATGCCGGAGGACAACGGCGTCGCCGAGGAGGTTCCCCCAAACGTGGAGTTGTAGTTGCCAGGGGCTCCCGCGGTCGTGTTGTAGCCCGCCGTTCCCGATCGATCGGTCGTCGTGATGGAGAGATTTCTCGGGCCACCGCTGCTCGGTGCGACGAACGCCACCTCCGGACCAAATTCACTGTAATTCGAGCGGCAGTCCCTGTTGGTACTCGCGCCAACGGCAATCGACCCGGCATAAGATGCCGGAAAACCGACCGGCATCGATACCGTCGAATTGCCCGAGATGACTCCGAACGCGTCGCCCTCGAAAACGCCGTCATTGTTAAAGTCGTACTTGACACTGAGACCGTCACCGGCTGCGCTTGAAACCCAGAGATAGGTCAACAGGTTGCCCGCGGGAACGGTCTTGTTGAGAATCTGTACGTACGACGTCTGGTTATCAAGGATCGTCCCCGCCTTGCCGGTTTTGGTCAGGCATACGCCTTCATCCGAGTGCGCCGGATCGGTCACCGAAGTCCAGACGGCGTTACCGCCGGTGGTCCAGCCTGACGGTATGCCGGACGTGAACTCGACATTGGCCCCGCCGGGCAGCTGAATCCATGGCACCCACGCGGTATCGGAGCCGGCTGCTCCTGAAACGTTCTTCGAGTAGACGATTTGAAAACCGTACGTGCCCGCGGGAAAGCCGTTGAGGCTGGCCAGCAGCATTCCCGACGCGCTGTTTCCGGTCGCGAACAGTACGACAGATCCCTTGCCGCCACGGCCGGTGGTGTTGGCGTTGTCGATCGCGTTCGTGATGACCGCGGTTGGCGTGCCGCCACCCCAACTGTTGTTGATGACGTCGGCAAACAGCGCGGCATAGTTGATCGCGCCAGCCGCGGCAGAATCGCCAGCGTAGCTCGGCGAGAATATTTTGACCGGGAGGATCCGGCAATCCCTGCAGGCGCCTGTCACGCCAATACCGTTATTGCCGCGCCCCGCCGCCACCCCGGCCACGGATGTGCCGTGGTTGTCACTCGCCGAAAACGGGTTCGCATCGGCGTCGTTGTTGCTGAAGTCCCACCCGCTGACATCATCAATCTTCCCGTTGCCGTCGTCATCAACTCCGTTGGCGGCAATCTCTCCGGGGTTGACGAAAATCGCGGCGGCCAGATCTTCGTGTGTCTTTTCGACGCCGTCGTCCACCACAGCAATCACGATATTTCCGTTGCCGTCCTCGATGTCCCACGCCGTCTCGAGCTTGGCGTCCGCCCCCACGGTACCAGGGCCTCCCACCGTACCGGCGCCCTGACCGGTGTTCTTCAGATGCCACTGATTGGGGTACTGCGGGTCGTTCGGGACGTCGAACTTCTTGTACTGCTGAAGGAAGTTGGGCTCTGCCCAGGCAAAGCGGCCGCTATCGTGCAACGCCCGGGAGACGTCCAGCGCATTCGGGCCCTTCCCATCGCTCATGCGCAACACGAACTGATCAACGGTGCCATAGATCAAGCGGTCCACAGTGAGACCGAAGCCCGCAACAAAACGCGCCATCTCCTGCTCAGAGTCGCCCGGCTTCAGCCGGACAATGAGTTCGTCCGTGACCAGCACACGAATGCCGGTGGCCGGGTAATGAAACACCGGCGCCACGAATGCCACGGATGGATCACTCCGAAGC
Source organism: Vicinamibacterales bacterium (assembly GCA_046597705.1). Lineage (GTDB taxonomy): Bacteria > Acidobacteriota > Vicinamibacteria > Vicinamibacterales > SCN-69-37 > SYFT01. The sequence continues at coordinate 3,732 of JBKJJZ010000430.1, forward strand.
GTCTGGAGCAACTGGTCAACGCTGAAACCCTGGGGCGGCGCAGCAGTGATCTGCGGCTGTAGGGAAAGAACTGCCCGCGGCCGCCCTGGAGTCACGGGTGGTTGTACCTGGGCCGCCAGTGGCGCGACCACGCCCAACACATCGAAGCTGCGACCTTCGTTCGCCGCCTGCGACGCGACGTAGAGGCCAGGCGTCGTCTGCGCCAGGCGACTGACCACTGCCTGTCCGCCTCCAAGCAACCTCACGGCCACTTCGGTCTGCGACCGCGTCAGCGAAACCGGAGCGCCGTCGAAGTAGTAGAAATCCGCTTGCACTTGCGGGGGCGCTGCCGCCCTCAAGGCGACAATCGCCATACCAGCCAGTGCGACGGCGGCGATAAACGAGAGGGGGAGGCGGCGTGTTCTCGAGAGGTGCCCCATGGGACTACCCTTGTCTCCTGTATTCCTGGATGAAGTCCGGTTCGGCCCACTGCAGCAGGCCCGAGTCGTAGAGTTCTCGCGATGCGCGCAACACATCCGCGTTCTTCGCGGATTCTATGCGCACCACGTACTGATCCGTGGTCCCCTCAACCAGTGCCACGCGCCGCAATCCCCGGGCTTGTAGGACACCCTGGAGTGCCGCAGGTGTCACGGACGCCTTCGTCCTGACGATGAGTTCGTCGGTCGGCACCACGCGCGCCCGGGTGGCCGGGTGGTAGTAAATCGGCGAGGCAAACCACACGTCAGAACGCCTTCGCATCGCCTCAATCAACCGCGTCATCGATCCAGCCGGCGCGGCGGCGACAGTGACAACCAGGAACCGCCGCCCGCGAATCATCATCGGCGCGCCAGCGGTGGCTGGAACGGCGGCCCCTTGCAGCAACTGGGCGGCATCGGTGTCACTGGCAATACCGATGACGAACTCCGACGTCGCCCGATCGAGCGGCACCGGCTTGCCATCGAAGTAGTAGAAATCGCCCGGGTCGCTGACGGTGGGACCAGGCACTTTCGGATCAGCCGCGGGTGGTTGAGGCAGGACCTCCGCAACGACAGACGATGAGGTCACTGCGCAAGCGGCGACAACGATCAGGCTCGTGACGAAGGCGACAACGCGGATGAATTGCAAGAAGGCAGTCTGAGTCAAGGACAACGGACTATAGCCTTCCGGCGCGGCAGGTTGTCAAGGAGTAAGGTGGTCAAAGCCCCACGCGCATGACCACCGGCGCGTTGAAGCTGGTGACGCGCACATCCGCCGTGGCTACTTCACCCGGGGCCGTGCCTTCTCAATGACGGTCACCTTCACATCAACTCGCTGGCCGCCGCGAACGAACATGAGGTGATACGAACCGAAGTAACCGGCCGGAGGCATCCAGGCGAACCTTGACCCGGTCAGCGACGTGCCAACTGGCAGCGGCTGCACCTGATCATTCGCGACGAGATATGCCGCGTCGATCGGGGCGCCGAGCCACAGCTCGAGTCGATCCAACTCCTGAAGGCTGACGGCGAATTGCCCGTTCACTTTGGTCATCGGCTTCCACGCGGTGGCCAGGTCAAACCCTGTCCTCACTGACATCGTCGCTGCCAGCGGTGCAGCTTCCTTCGGCCCGGCTGGCAAACCGCGTCGCAGCTGAGCTGGCGACCCGCCGTTCAACACATTGAAGAACCGCGAACCGATGCCCTCCGTCCGGCCCATCGAGTCCGTCACGCTCCAGGCCATCGTGTGCAAGCCATTGCTCAACGACGCGGTGTCGAACGTGTGGGCTCCGATGGCCGCACGTGCGGCGTCCAGGTTCCGGAACTTCGTCGGGTTACTGGTTCGTGTCGTCAGCGCCGGCTGCGGCACCACGTTCCCGAAAATGTTCGCCACGTCATCATTGCAATACGCGCCGCCCGGCACCGGATTGCCGACGTTGCCGCGGCACTGGTTGTAGGCGACAAGCGCCATCGGGAGACCGTCGATGAACACGGTCACGGAGGAGCCATTCGTTGGGATCAGGATGTCGTCCGGATCGCCGCCCGTTGGGTTGCTGTCGGGCGTCAGCGCCCAGCCGAAGTTGTTGAACACTCCGCCGATCGTTTCCCCCTGGCCTGGCGTGTCGATCGACCCAAACGGCTTCGCGATGGTGTCGTTGGCCATCGTGATCGCCGTGGGTGTCGTGGCGTCGGGACTCGCCGGGTCTGACGACCGGCCCAGCATCGAGCGGTTGCCCTCGGCGTCGGTCGCCACCACATACAGAGTGAGCGCGCCTTGTCCTCCGAACGGCTGCGCCGTCGGAACGTGCGGCAACATGGGCGTCAGCATCAGGTAGCCCCACCCGGCTCGGTTCTTGTTCGGGTATGTCGGGAAGGCCGCCTCCACATCGGGGCGCGCACCAGGAAGAAACGCTGCGGCACCGACGTAGACAACGCTGTTGCCCAGCACCGTTTGGCAATTGGGGGCATCAACGCCGCCCAGGCAATTCCGGAAGATCTCCACCTTGGTCACGCCGGCGTCGTCCAAGGCCCAGCCCGTCACACCCACGGCGCCCTGCAGGTCGGCCGCGTTCTGCGAGGGCGTATCGACCTGCCCGAACGCGGCAGCTCCGGTCGTGAACGTCCAGAATGCCGTCGCGCTTCCTCCGGCATAAGTCGATCCGCCCGCGTTGTTGGCCCGCACATGCCAGTAGTGCGTGGTAGTCGCGGGCAGCCCGGTCAGCCCTGCGCTGGTCGCGGTCCCTGTGGACATCCACGAGCTGCAGGCGTTGTCGTTGCTCGTGTCGATGCAGTACTCGTAGCTGGTTGCACCCGCACTCGATCCCCAGTTCAAGGTCGAGCTGAGCGGCTGCCCTGACGACCCATTCGCGGGTCCGGTCTTGCTGAAGGCGGACGGCGGCGCAACATTCTGCGTGACGCTTACGGACTGCCCCGCGATGGTCAGTGTCGCGCTCCTTGGGCTGGCGGACGCACCGATGGTGTACGACGCGTTTGCGGACCCGCTCGAGATCGCTCCGCCGGTGATGGTGGCAACCGTCGAGTCACTCGACACGGCGTTCCATCCGCACCCACTTGACGAGGTGACGGCCACGCCGCCGCTGCCGCCCGCCGGGCCCACCACAATGGCATTGGTGTTCAGGCTGAAGTTACAGTCGGTGTTTCGATAGTTCGCCGTCATGGCCGACGTCAGGTCCAGCGCGCGCGCATTGTCTTCGGTGGCCGTCCCTGCCACGACCGCCGAACCGGGGAAGTTCACCAGCGGCGATGAGAACACCGCCCGCCTCGGGCATGTGCCACCGGTCGCACACGCATAGGCCATGACGGTCCGTGCGAAGCCCGGCACGGTGTAGCCGAACGCGAATGTGAACGCGGCGGATGAGCCATTGAGCCGATCGTGCTGCAGTCCCATGTTGTGGCCCACTTCATGCGGAAGTGAGAGGTTCGCATTCGCGCACGACAACGCGATGGTGATGTTGAACGCGTATTCCACGAAGAGCGACGTGTTCACCCAAGCGGCTGGAAGCAGATATCCGGTGCCACAGACATCCGTCGCCTGGGTGAGCAGAGTGACCACGTCCGCCCGATAGGTGTCCCTCAGGCCATGCACCTCATCGAGATACCCGTCACCGACCGTCTTGAGGCGGCTCAGATCCGTGCTCGAACTACCGGACTCCGTGTAACCCACTTCGCCCAGATACGCCACGCGATATCGATGCACGACCCCGGAATTCGCCAGCGCAAGGTTCGCGTTGTTCACCGCGGCGATCGCTTCCGCCTGCATCGCGGCGGTGCCGCCCAACGTGGTCCGGGCGTTGGGCGTGTAGACGAGCAGGAGATCGATGAAGGCGTTCGTGTCAGCGACGACTCCAGGATCGGCCGTTACCGGGAACGCGGTTGGCGTGCCCCCGATTGATGCGACCGGTACAACAGGCTCACCATCAGGCGCGAGCCGCGAGAGGTTCACTTCTTCGAGTTGATGAAACACGGAGGAGGTCAGCCTCCCGATGCGGAAGACCCGGCCGCGTGTGACGACCCGGCCCACCAGATTGTCGCCCACGACAGTGAAGGACACCTCACCCTCAACGCGCGCACCTGGAACAGACGCCCGCGTGATTGGTCCCGCCGCAAAAAACCCCTGCGGTTGAATTTCGAAGCGAGTGAGAGTCGCCACGACGTCTCCGCCGGGCAGCGACAAGACGACATCAGCACCACGGCGGCCGGCATCTTCGAGAAGCGCGATTCTGGGTCGCACGACGCGCGACTGCTGGCGCGCGTCGTTCATTGACGGCACGGCGTCGAAAATCCTGATCGGGCCGGACTGCTGGGCCGCGAGGTCGAATGTCGTCCCGATCAGCAGAATCGAGACGCCGACAGCCGCAGCCAGGGGCGCGAGGCGATTCATCTGTCAGAGCCTCTCACATCCGGCCAGGCTTTCGTACGAATCCGGCCTCAGCCCTTCGGCGCGATCGTCACCGTCACCGTGATCCGCTCGGACCCACGCACAAAGACCAGTTTGTAGGAGCCGACGTAGCCGGCCGGCGGCATCCACGCGAACCGCATCTCCCGGAGCGACGAGCCCACAGGCAAGGGACGCAGTGTGCCATTGGCAACCACGTACCCCGCATCCACGGGCAGGCCGAGCCACAGCTCAAGCCGGCCCAGTTCCTGAAGGCGCACGGCGAACGTCTTGTCGTCCTTCGCGGCGAGCGGTCTCCACGCCTCAGCCAGGTCGAACCCGGAACGGACAAACACTCCGGCCGTGGCGGGTGCAGCGTTCGCCAACGTCGCGGGCGGATTCAGACGAAGGGGCGCGTCCGGCGACCCATTCAGCACGTTGAAGAATCGCGAGCCGATCCCTTCCGTCCGGCCCGCCGAGTCAGTCACGCTCCACGCGATCGTATGCAAGCCGTTGCTCAGCGACGCCGTGTTGAACGTGTAGGCGCCGATCGCCGCGCGTTGGGCGTCCAGGTTCCGGAACTTCGTCGAATTGGCCGTCCGTGTCGTCAGCGGCGGCTGCGGCGTCGGGTTACCGAAGATGTTCGAGACGTCGTCATTGCAGTAGATACCCGCCGGCACTGGGTTGCCAACACTGCCGCGACACTGTTTGTAGGCCACGAGGGCCGTCGGGTTACCGTCGATGAACACCGTCATCGTCGATCCATTCGTCGGAATCAGGATGTCGTCGGGATCGCCGCCTGTCGGGTTGTTATCAGGAGTAATCGCCCAGCCGAAGTTGTTGAAGATCCCGCCGATCGTTGCGCCCTGGCCCGGTGTATCGATCGCGCCGAAGGGCTTGGCGATTGCGTCGTTCGTCATCGTGATGCCGGTCGGTGTCGAGTAGGTGGGATCGTTCGGATCGGACGACCGTCCCAGGATCCTCCTGTTCCCATTGGTGTCGGTGGCGATCGCGTATAGCGTCAGCGCGCCCTGACCGCCAAAGGGCTGGCTGCCTGGGACGTGCGGCAGCATCGGCGTCAGCATCAGGTAGCCCCAGCCGGCGCGGTTGTTCAACGGGTATGTGGGGAACGCCGCTTCGACATCCGGACGCGCGCCCGGCAGAAACGCGGCTTCACCGATATACACGACGCTGTTGCCCAGCACCGTCTGGCAATTCCCCGGTTCGAAGGCCAGGCAGTTGCGGAAGATCTCCACTGTGGTCACGCCGACGTCGTCGAGCGCCCATCCCGTGACCCCAATCGCACCTTGCACGCCGGCAGCGTTCTGCACCGGCGTGTCCACCTGCCCGAACGGTGGTGAGGGAACGCCGGTCGTGAAGGTCCAGAATGCGGCCTGGGCAGACTCCGCGTACGTGGCTCCGGCACCATTGACCGCCCGCACATGCCATGAGTACGGCGTGCTGGCCGAAAGCCCGGTGACCGCGATGCTGGTCGTGTTCCCCGTTGACGTCCAGCTGGTATCGCACACGCCGTTGTTGCTGGTGTCGAGACAGTACTCGTAATCCGTCGCGCCCGAAGCCGTTCCCCAACTCAACACCGGACTCGACGGCTGACTGGTTGCCCCATTGCCCGGCTGGCTCTTGCCGAATACGCCGGGGGGCGGCGGCGGGCTGCACTCAAACGCCGTCAACCGCAGCGACACGGAATCGATGAACCAACCCGTGTCTTCGAAACTGTCATCAGATCCCATCCGCCAGCGGAGTTTGATGCTCTGGCTCGCGGAGCCCGGAGGCATGTTGACGGTCGTCGTGATGTATCCGCGGGAATTCCCCGTCCACGCCTGGCGATTCGCCAGGGGGTTTCCATAGGACGCAGGAATAGTGCCGGTGTAGCCCCCGGTCACAATACTTCCCCCGGCTGTCACGATATCGGTCCACGAGCCGGCGCCGATTTGTATCTCGAGCACGCCACCGTCAAAACCCGGTTCGGTGTTGTACCAGTTCCGAAACGTCAACACGGCGCCGCCGGCAGGGATGGCGATCGACGGACTGACCAGGACGTTATCGCTCACAAATTCGGGGTTGGTCGTGAACACACCGTTGGGTGCGCTGTCTGACTCAGTCTGGCTCGTCACCCAGAGATTCGACACGCCCGCCAATTTACTTGTTGACCACCCTGCCGGCAGCGCCGGTGCGGCCACGCCGTCAAAATTTTCGCTGAAGAACACCACCGGGCTGCCGACCTGGAATGCGTACGCGAGGTTCTTCGAGGCCCCGCCGGACTCCGTCATTGCCAGCGTAGCGGTCACTGTCGCGCTGCACGACGCGTTGGCGATGAACGCATAGGACCTGCAGACTGTCGCGTTCCCCGGGATGACGCCATAGGATTGCGTCCCAGACGGCGACATCACTCCGCCTGTGGCCTGCAGTGTGCCTGCCACGCTGCCGCTGGGGCTGACGCGGTTGTTGAAAATGCACAGGGACACCGTGACGCTCTCCCCGGGATCGATCCGGTTGTTGGGAATCGATTCCCCCGTCACGAGTCCTTCGCCGGCCAGGGGGCCGGGGACGTCGAACCCTTCGACTACAACACCGGCGTCCACATCCAGCACTTGCGCGCTGACGCCCATTCCGCGCACGGCAAACCCAGCCCAGATGTCAGCGATGTCGTCCATCGTGCCGCCACCCGCGTTCGCTGCGGCAATGATGGAATCGCGGCCCTCCAGCATGGTCGGACTCGACGGGTCCAGCTTCATGCCGTCGGTCACGAACTGGAGGATGCGCTGGTGGCCCGTCGCATAGCCCAGCCGGGTGATGAAGCGGGCGCGGACTTCCAGCAACGCCATGGCCCACACCTCACCGATGTTGTGAACCTCATACGCATCGTTCGGAACGGCAGGGCTGGGGGGGTACGCGCCGTCGATCTTGTTGATCGAATCGGCGTCCACGTCCGCAAACGTGAGCGGATTGTGGGGCTTCCCGTTGATGCCGCGATTCGCCATGACCGCGTACGGAAAGCTGCGCATTCCGTAGTAATAGTTGTCGGTAAACCCCGGTACGAAGCTGTTCCCAATCCAGCCGCCATGTGAGTAGATCGCGTTCACGTCCTCGGCGGCCGTTGAGAGCAGGGCGCGCGCATAGAAGTCCGACCACCCTTCGCCCATTCCAGCGGCCATCGTCGTCGTCAGGCCCGTGGCATTGGCATGAAGCCGGCTCGATGTGCCGTGCGTTAATTCGTGGAGCAGGAGCTCCTGGTCCAGGCTGGACGACCGATCCGGCGTCGGGCCGTTGAAGACGTACATCTGCAGGCGGCCGAACGTGCCATCGGACGGCGTCGAGAAGCTCGCACTGTTCAGCGCGGTGTAGTCCGCTTCCGCGTTGACACGATCGCCCGATAGTCCGCCGCGCGCAAAGTTGTCGTGCTGGAAGTTGCCCGCGGACTCCGTGAACCCCAGCAGGTACAGCTTGTCGTGATGCACGTTCGCCCAGTAAAACAGGTTCGTGACCGCGCCATTTCGATAGCCGCTGATCGTGGGCGAGTTGACCGAGGGGTCGTACGTGAAGGTGAAGGCGCGAGCCGACCCGCTGGTGAGTACGTCGATACCGTCCGGAGCCAAGTTGTCGACGCCGGCCCGCACGTTGTTGCCTTCCGTCCAGCCATTCACGCCGTTCGTGTTGTCGGCCATCCAGCCGCTGTTGTTGAACGTGTTAGGCGCTTCGTTGCCGATGAGGCTCAGCGTGGTGCGCACCACATACGGCGCCTGGGTGCCCGAGCCAGGCAACATGATCACCGGGGACATCGGCGCCGGGCTGTCGCTGGCGAACACCGTGTACGACGCTGGCTGTGTCTGGTAACTCGTCAGGTTCTTGCGGAACAGGACGGTGCCGTCTTCGGCATCGAGCACCACCATGAATACGATCGGGTCGCCCCAGATCTCGGTGACCCATGCCAGCCGCGCCACCCCGGGTGCCATCGGAAAGTACACCTGCCACGCCTTTGCGTCGCGAGCCATCGTTCCCCGCGAGACCGTGATCTTGCCGTCCACCGCGCCGCGCTCCACCAGCGCGTTCGGCGTCTGGGCCCAGCCGACGCTTGCCGCCGCGCGTGCCACCGCCTGCGGGGCGCTCAACACGGCCGCAGTGCCCAGATTGGCCGCGTTGAGATCAGCCGCGAGCAACCCTGTGGTCCGGGCAAGCTCACCCTGCGCCGTAAAGGCGCCGCGGATGAGACCCTGGAACACGGGAATGCCCTTGACCTTCTGCTGAAGTTCGACCCAGGCCATGTTGCCCGCCGGGTTCGCGTAGTCCGCCACGAGTTCGAGACTGACGACCTGTGTATCGGTCACGCCGAAGGCAAGGGCATTCGCCGTCAGGAACCTGCGCAGCGTCCCGGCACGGTCCGTAGATGGGCCAGTGAGGAACCCGGTGCCCGCCTTCACACTCACCACTTCGGGAGTGCCCAGCGTCCTGTTCCTGATCACGTCAAGGCCGTTGAGCCTTGCCAACGAACGGCTCACCTGGGCCGGTGCCGCGTTTGCCATCACGCGCGACCGGTAGGCCTTCGCCGAGCGGTCCTTCTGCGTCCGGATGTCGAAGTTCGGCGCGCCCGCCGGCTCGGGGCGCTGCGCATGGATGGCGCCAGCGAAGAACGCGGCTGTCACTGCCGAGATGAGGACGAGCCGCCACGGTGGACGACCCGTCATCGTCGTCCGAAATTTTGAAGGCACCATACGCGCGAACTTACCATGGCGTGCCGACAGCGGCCTCAGTCCTTCGGCGTAATCGTCACGGTCACCGTGATTCGCTCGAGGCCGCGCACGAAGACCAGTTGGTAGGAGCCGACGTAGCCTGCCGGCGGCATCCACGCGAATACCGGGCCTGCAAGCGATGACCCGACGGGCAGCGGCTGCAGCTTGTCGTCAGTGACGAGATATCCCGCTTCCACGGGCTTGCCGAGCCACAGCTCCAGCCGGCCCAGTTCCCGCAGTCGCACGGCGAACGTCCTGTCGCCCTTCGCGGAGATCGGTCTCCACGCTTCAGCCAGGTCGAACCCGGAACGGGCAAACACTCCGGCCGTGGCGGGCGCAGCGTTCGCCACGATCGACATGGCGTCATCAACGGTCGCGAATGTCGCTGGCGCATTCACACTCAAGGGCGCGTCCGGAGCCGCATTGAGCACGTTGAAGAACCTCGAACCGATCCCTTCCGTCCGGCCCGCCGTGTCGGTCACGCTCCACGCAATCGTATGCACGCCGTTTGCAAGCGTCGTGGTGTCGATGCTGTACGAGCCGATCGCCCCTCGTCCGGCGTCCAGGTTCCGGAACAGCGTTGGATTGCTGGTGCGAGGCGTCAGCGTCGGCAAGGGCACCAGGTTCCCGAAGATGGTCGATACATCGTCATTGCAGAACAAAACCTGAGGCACTGGGTTGCCCACGTCGCCTCTACATTGGTCGTAGTCGACGAGCGCCACGGGCAAACCATCGATAAACACGGTCATCGTGGAACCGTTCGGTCGGATGCGGATGTCCCCGTCGCCGGAGATCGTGTTGCTGTCAGGTGTCAGCGCCCAGCCGAAGTTGCTGAACACGCCGCCGATCGTCTGGCCCTGAGTTGGCGTGTCGATCGAACCGAACGGCTTCGCAATCGTGTCGTTGGTCACGGAGATCGATGTCGGCACCGCGAAGGCGGGGTTGGTCGGATCGGTTGACCGGCCCAGCAGGGTCTGGTTGCCTTCCGCATCAGTGGCCACGACATAAAGCGTGATGGGTCCCTGTCCGCCATAGGGCTGTCCATTCGGCACGTGCGGCAGCAGCGGCGTCAAGAGCAGGTAGCCCCAGCCGGCGCGCGTACTGTTCGGATACGAGGGGTACGCCTGCGCCACGTCCGGACGCGCGCCCTCCAGGAACGCGGCGTCGCCCACGAACACCAGGCTGTTGCCGAGCACCGTCTGGCAATTACCGGGTTCAAAGCCGAGGCAGTTGCGGAAGATCTTGATGCTTGCCACACCCACGTTGTCCAGGGCCCAGCCAGTCACGGCGATCGCCCCCTGCAGCCCGGCCGCATTCTGCACTGGTGTCTCGACCTGCCCGAATGCCGGCAACGTGCTCATGGTTCTGAAAGACCAGAATGCCGTGGCGCTCGCGTTGGCGTAGACGGTGCCACCGCCATTGGTGGCGCGGACCTGCCAGTAGAAAAGAGTGCCCGCGGTCAGTCCATTCAAGCCGACGCTTGTGCTCGATCCCGCGCCTGTCCAGTTGGCGCACGCGTTGTCGTTGGTGGTGTCGTAGCAGTAGTCGTAGTTCGCCGCGCCCGCGCTCGCGCCCCAGCTGAGCGTTGGCGTCAGCGGCTGCCCCGTGGCGCCGTTGGCCGGACTGCTGAGGCTGAATGCGCCGGGCAGCGCGATCGTCGTGAAGCTCCAGAATGCCGTCGCCGCGCCATTTGCGTAGGAGGTGCCGCCGCCGTTGACCGCGCGCACTTGCCAGTAATAGGTGGTGTCGGGCGACAGTCCACTCAGTGCAACGCTGGTACTCGACCCGGCACCTATCCACGCAGCACAGGCATTGTCGTCCGTCGTGTCATAGCAATAGTCGTAGTTCGCGACGCCTGCACTCGCGCCCCAGATGACGGTCGGGGTCAATGAGACTCCCGACGCGCCGTTCGCCGGGCTGGTATGGCCGAATGCCCCGGGCAGCGCGATGGTGGTAAAACTCCAGAACGCCGTCGCCGAACCATTCGCATACGTCGTTCCTCCGCCGCTCATCGCGCGCACCTGCCAGTAGTAGGTGGTCCCCGGTGTGAGTCCGCTCAATCCGGCGCTGGTGTTCGCACCTGCACCGGTCCACACGCTGCACGCGTTGTCGTTCGTGGTGTCGTAGCAATAGTCGTAACTGACGGCATTCGCGCTGGCGCCCCAGCTGACCGTCGGAGTCAATGCAACTGCCGACGCGCCGGTTGCGGGACTGCTGTGCCCAAACGCCCCGGGCAGCACGCCCGTGGTGAAACTCCAAAACGCTGTGGCCGCGCCATCGGCATACGTCGTCCCGCCGCCGCTGACGGCCCGCACTTGCCAGTAATACGTCATGCCGGGCGTCAGGCCGCTCAGTTCAACGCTGGTGCTCGCGCCCGCTCCGAGCCAATTGGCGCACGCGTTGTCATTCGTGGTGTCGTAGCAATAGTCGTAATTCGCCACGCCCGTGCTCGCGCCCCAGCTGATCGTTGGGCTCACTGACTGTCCCGTCGCTCCGTTCGATGGACTGCTGTGACCAAATGCGCCTGGCAGTGCGATCGTCGTGAAACTCCAGAACGCCGTTGCCGCGCCATTCGCGTAAGTGGTGCCACCGCCATTGACCGCACGCACCTGCCAGTAATATGTCGTACCGGGCGCAAGGCCGCTCAGTCCAACGCTGGTGCTCGCGCCGGCGCTGTTCCACACGCTGCACGCGTTGTCATTCGTCGTGTCGTAGCAGTAGTCGTAGTTCGCCACGCCGGCACTGGCGCCCCAGCTCACGGTCGGAGTCAATGACTGTCCCGTTGCACCGTTCCCCGGGCTGCTTTTCACAAACGCTCCGGGCAGGGGCAACTGCGTCGTGAAGTTCCAGAACGCGGTTGCCGCGCCGTCCGCGTAGGTGGCACCGGAAGCGTTGTTCGCCCGAACCTGCCAGTAGTACGCGGTACCGGCGGCGAGTCCACTCAAAGCCGCACTCGTACTGGTGCCGGCAGCGGTCCACGCGGTGCACGCGTTGTCATTCGTCGTGTCGACGCAGTACTCGTAGTTCGTCACACCGCTGCTGGCCGTCCAATTCAACGTCGGACTGACTGACTGGCCCGTGGCGCCATTGGCGGGACCGGACTTGCCGAATGCGCCCGGCACGGTTGATGCCACACGATAGCCATAGATGCGCAGCGTCCAGTTATTCCAGGTGCCGGTGTCCTGAAAACGGCGGTCCGCCACGTTCAACGTCCAGACGCCCGCGGCGGACTCACCCCAGTGACGCACGGACCCAAATCGCCAATTGGTCAGATTGTCGCTGCCATCCGACGGCCGAATCGGCGCCAGGCTGCTGGCCACGCCTGAGGGCGACGTCAACTTCACCTGAAGGTCGCCGCGCCACGTGTGCGTGGCGTTGAAGTCCACCTCGATGTGTTCAATCACGAAGTTCGCATCGCTGCCGGCGATCGTGATCGTGTCGCTGAGTCCCGTCGAGCTGACATCGGGAATCGCCAGATTCAGTGTGCGCGTGGCAGGGCTCAACACATCTTCCGCAGGCACGCTGGTCCACTGGCCGGCCAGGTCCACCGCGGCCTTGGTGTCGAGCAAGCCGAAGCCCAGCCGTTCACTGTGGGGGAACGCACCCGTCGTCCACCCGGCGTCGGTCGGCGTGATGCGCACGCTGGTGCGGCGAATGATGTGCTGCACGTCGCGCCACGACAGATTCTGGTTGCGCGCCAGCATCAGGGCGACTGCGCCCGACACGGTGGGCGCGCCGGCGTTCATGCCCCCAGTGAGAGTCCCGCCGAACGCTCCGGTGTAATCGGTCAGGTCATAGCCTGGCGTGCCGACCAAATCCGTCGTCGTCAAGCCACGGAGCGGGCCCGCCGACGGGGCCAGCACCATCAGCGCCGAGCACCCTTCGCTCGTCGACACTTGATTTGCCCCGTCGGTGGACGCGCCGACGGCGATTGCGAACCGGCTGTTCGCGTAACCGTCGAAATTGCAGTCATCACTGACTAGCCGGCCATTGCCGGACGACCAGACGAAGATCCGGCCCCTGCCCTGACGGCCAGTGGTCACGGCGGACAGTCTGGCCGCGGCGGCCAAGGGGCCCGGGGCTTTGAGCGTCAAGCCGTTGTCGCTCGGATTCCAGGAATTATTCAGGATGTGAATAACGCTGGGTTGGAAGTTGAACGCCGAAGCTTCCTGGGCATCGGTCGCCGCCACCGCCGTCAGGCGTAAGCCGGCTAGCGACGCGAACGGCGCCACGCCTGAAACGCCGATGGTGTTGTCGCTGCGCGCCGCGGCAATGCCCGCGACTGCGGTGCCATGGGCGATTGTCGGAAACGGTTGCGGATCAGCGTCGTTGAAGTTGAAGTCGAAGGACGCCGACGCGAGGTAGTTCGGCGACAGATCCGGATGCGTCCACTGCAATCCGTCATCAACAATGCCGATCACGATCCCGGCACCCTGCGTGATTGGCCACGCCGCCCGCACGTTGGCGCCGCCGATTTCCAGCGCGCGGTCCTTCAAATGCCATTGGTTATCGAGCAAAACATCCGGGGCAAATGGTGAGGGTGCCGCGGCGCCATCCATGCCCAGCGCCCAGATAGCCGCACTGATACTCACAAGCACACCGATGTGGCGCGCAAAACGTTGGTGGCGCAAATTCATGGCCCTACGATTTTCGGGAAAAACGCCGCGGTTGGACAGGTTTCATCACTCCGATTGGCCTCGTGCGGTGAAAGCGGCCCGCACGAACTTAGCACACGCCGTGCCAACGTCTATCAGGGATGTTTGAGCGAGTCGAGGGGGTCCACACACAGGCTCCCGCCGCTTCTGTTGGTGATCTTACAGATACCGCGTAAGAATCGTCGCGCACCGAGTGCACTTCCTGCCTTGCTGCCACCGGAATCAGATCCGGTCCACCTGCAGAGTGTGTCACGCTGCGTTGAAGTACACTCGCTCGACGTTTTCCCGCTCTATGCACGCTGTTTTGCGCCAGATCGATCAGACCGACGATATGTCTCCGGTGCTCTCGCGGGCAGCCGGCATTCTGCTCGATTTGATGATGGCCGGGGTGGCGCTGGCCCTGGCGTGGTGGGGCCGCCTGCCTGGCGACCCCGTTTCCCTCTGGACGGGCCACTGGCTCACGGCCATCGCCTGGCTCGCTGTGCCCCAGGCCCTGGGCGCCGCTGCGGCATGGCGGGCCGACTCCAGCGCCCCATGGATCGGCCGGTTGACTCTTGCCCTGCTTGCCGGATCCGTGCTCGGATGCACCGCGCTCTGGCTCCTGCGCAGCCGAACAGCACTGCCGGTAGGCGTGGCTGCCGCGCAGATATGGCTGCTCTTCCTGCTGGCAGTTGGCTGGCGAAGTGTGGTCCTGCTCCGCGCGCGTCATCGGCGCATGGACGCTGGCGCTGCTCTCGCACCACCCCGGGAACTGCTTGGGCCGATCGGCATGATCCGGCGGCAGGACACGCTGCTACGCCTCCTGGTTGCGCGTGATTTGAAACTGAAGTACCGCGGGTCGCTCGTCGGATTTTTCTGGTCGCTCGCGAACCCCCTTGTGATGACGGCCACGTACACCGTCGCCTTCACATACATCTTCCCGAACCGGGTGGAAGGCTTCATCTTCGTCCTGCTCATCGGAATTCTGGCGTGGACGTTTTTCGCCGGGTCCATCAGCATGGCCACCGGCGCCATCGTGGATTCCGGCAGCCTCGTCAAGAGCATCTACTTTCCGCGCATCATCCTGCCCTGTTCCACCGTGGCCTTCAATCTTGTGCAGTACGCGCTTGCGCTCGTGGTGCTGTTGCCCGCGATGTACGCCTTCTATCACCTTGCGCCAAAGGGGCCGGCCCTCCTGCTTCCCGTCATCATGGCGCTGCTGGCGACCTTCGCACTGGGTGTCGCCCTGATGATGGCCGCGGTGACGGCCGTCTACCGGGACGCACGCCATCTGCTCGACATCGCCTTGCAGGTCCTGTTCTGGGCCACGCCGATTCTGTACACGCCGTCGAGCTTTTCGCCACCCGTGAGCGCCCTTGTCGGCCTGAGTCCGCTCGCACCATTCATCGCCGCGGGGCGCGCCATCCTGTATGCGGGTGCCATGCCGCCGGCGCACGTATTGGTGCTGACCGCCCTGTATGCGGCCGCGTCACTCACGCTGGGCCTCGCCGTCTTCGCCCGGCTCGAAGAGAGGTTCGCGGAAAGTGTCTGACGTGCCGCTCTCCTGCGCGCCGCCCGTCGTCGTGCACCTCGACCAGGTGTCGAAGCGCTTCACGCTGCGCCGCAACGAGGCGCGTTCGATCAAGGAGCGGTTTCTCGCAGTGGCACACCCGGATCGACGGGAATTCGCGGAGGACCTCTGGGCCCTGCGCAACGTGTCGCTCACGATTCGCTCCGGGGAGTCCGTCGCCTTCGTCGGACGCAATGGCTCGGGCAAGAGTACGTTGCTCCGGCTCGTGGCCGGCATTCACGTCCCGACACGCGGACACGTCCTCGTCAAACGCCACGCCCGCATCGTGACCATGATCGAACTGGGCATCGGATTCCACGGTGAACTCAGCGCGCGCGAAAACGTGTACCTCAACGCGGCGGTGCATGGGCTGACGCGTGAAGCCATCGACGACATCTACCCGGCCATCGTGGAGTACTCCGGACTCCAGAACTTCATGGATCAGCCGGTCAAGAACTTCTCATCCGGCATGCACATGCGCCTGGGTTTTGCCGTCGCCGTGAACCTGGAACCCGACGTCCTGCTGCTCGATGAGATCTTTGCCGTCGGAGACGCCGACTTCCAGCGGCGCTGCCTGAAGACGATGGAGACGTTCCGCAAAAGGGGAGGCACGCTGTTGTTCGTGTCGCACTCACCCGACGCGGTGAGGCAGATTTGCGATCGTGCGTGCGTCCTGGAATCTGGCGCCCTCGTGTTTGATGGTCCCGTCGGCGGCGGCCTTGCGGAATATGCCGCGCTCGAGACGCCCGATCGCGAAGTCCTTCCCGGCACCGACGCGCGGCCCGCGCCCGAAGCCCTGGAACCGTGGCACCGCGTGGTCATGGGTGGTGCATGGGACGCGATGGGCGAGTGGGTGTTTGAATTCATGCGGCACGAGGGGCTGACACCCGACCAGTTCGTGCTCGACGCCGGCTGCGGCAGCCTGGCGGCCGCCCGTACGCTGCTGCCGTTCATGGAGCCTGGCCACTACTGGGGTTACGACATGAGCCGGGAGCTGTTCAACGCGGGCGTGATGCTCGAACTGGTCCCGCGAGGCATCGATCCGGCCCGCGGCCATTTCGTCATCAACGACCACTTCGAGCTTCAGGAATCGCCGCACCTCTTCGACGTGGCGTTGGCCCATTCGCTGTTGCCGCGCCTGCTCGAGGAACAGGTGGGCCAATGCCTTGCCGGAGTGCTGCAGCATGTGCGGCCGGGCGGCAGGTTCTTCTTGGCGGTGGGTGCGCGCAGCCCCGGCGATGTGCGGTCGCCGATGGGGGATCTGGTGGCGCGTCTGGCAGCACACCTCGGCGTCCGCGTCGAGACGCGGCCCGAGGCGGGGCATCCGCGCGGGGATGAGATGATGGTGCTCGTCAAGTCATGAAGACTGATTTGCGCGATTCGGCAGCGGATCTTGCTCAGTTACAGACCGCCTACGCACAACTCTTGCGCGAAGGGGAACACTTTCGCCTGCAGGCGGGAGACGCCACTCGCGAACTGCTTCGCGTGATCGACGAACAGCGCAAGCTCCTCGAGGAAGCCCTGGCCATGGCGGCGGCAACGGCCGCGATAGAGGCCAGCAACACAGGCCGGCTGTCGCGGGCGATGGCCGGTGTGCGCCAGCGCCTGCGCGATCTTCGCATGCAGGCGCGGCAGCGACAGGCCCTGCGGGCGGTGCATGGCCGCGGATCGTTTGTGCCGCCGGCCGTCAAGTCCGCTGTGCTGGGCGTCAACTGCTCCGGATACCTCAACGCTGAAAGCGGCATGGGCGAAGCCGCGCGATGTTCACTGCGGGCGCTGGCGCGCACCGGCGTTCCCTTCGTGCTCAACAACGTGCAAGGCCCGCAACGCACGACGGATACGAGTTTCACCGACTTCACACTCGACCATCCCCACCCGTTCAACCTGGTGCATCTGAACGCCGACAACATGGACGCGTTCGCGCGCCAGCGCGGCCCGGGCTACTTCAGAGACCGCTACACGATCGGATACTGGTTCTGGGAGCTGGAACAGTTCCGGCCCGACTGGATGTCCGCCTTTCAGATGGTGGATGAGGTCTGGGTCGCCAGCGAATTCAGCCGCACCGCCATAGGCGCCAGTGCCCCGGTGCCAGTGGTGCATGTGCCGCTTGGTATCGAGACGCCCGTGCCCGGCCTGTTCGGTCGAGCGCACTTTGGCCTTCCCGCCGCCCCGTTCATCTTTCTTTACACCTTCGACGTGTCGAGCCAGATGGAACGCAAGAATCCCCTGGGGGCGATTCGCGCGTTCAGGCAGGCGGGCTTTGATCACGACGAAGCGGTGCTGCTGCTCAAGTTCACCAATGGTCACACCGATCGCGCGGCCGTGCGCCGGCTGGCGGAGGCGGCAACGGGCCTCAATGTCACGCTGCTCGACGTGGTGCTGTCGCGCGCCGAGGTCAGCGCGCTGATGCAGTGCACCGATGCGTGTTTCTCCCTTCACCGGGCCGAGGGCTTCGGCATGACGATTGCCGAACAGATGTTGCTGGGCCGGCCTGCGATCGCCACCGGCTACTCGGGCAACGTGGACTTCATGACACGCGATGTAGCCCGGCTCATTCCGGCACCCGCGGTGCAACTGACACGCGACTACGGGCCGTACCTCCGAGGATATGTCTGGGGCGATCCGGATGTGGCGGAGGCCGCAAGGTCGATGGTCGAATTGGTCCGCACGCCGGGGCTTGCCGCCAGCCTTGGCGCACGAGGCCGTGACCACGTTCAGCGAGTACTCGATCCCGCGCGCGCGGCCACGCTCATGGCGAACCGGTTGCGCCAGATTCAGGCCGGCCACGTCCGCGTCACCGGCCGGGTGCCGCCGCCTGGAACCGCCGACCCGCAGTATTCATGACCAGCACGCCCGATTACGACCCGGTGGACTCCCTCCAGGCCACACGCCGCGCCATGCGACGGGCCAGGCTCCAGGCTGCCGATGCGTTGGACGACGCGCGCAGGGTCTGGCACCACCACCATGACACGCTCGAACACGTGCGCAACTCGAGGGAGCGCCTGTGGTTATTGCGGCTGCGGCACTATCTACTTTCCCCCGTCCGCATCGTCCGCCATCCAGCAGTCGCACTCCGAGAGGCCGCGGGAGCCCTGCTGCACGCCACCCACCTCCATCGTCTTGGCCCAATCGCCGAGCAGGCCTTGTGGATGGCGGTGCCATTGCGTGGGTATCCGCCCGCGCATCAGCAGACGGATCAGCCAAACGAAGCCGACGCGGTTCGTTGGCTGGGTCCGGTTGATGTCCACGGCGTGCAGAGGCACGCCATGTTCGCGCACCCGACGTCCACGGTCGCCTGGCGGCTGCCGATTGCGCGGCGCGGTGCACGAGTGGTGGTTTCCTGTGCGTTGGTGCCCGCGGTGGCTGCGAAAAATCTGCACGGGGTGGTGTTCCGTCTCTCGGTCCTCGTCCCCGGCTGCGCCGAGCCGGTGACCCGGCAGCTGCTTGTGCGGCCCGGGACGCATCTGGCGGATCAGTATTGGCGCACCCTGTCGGTGGATGTGCCCGGCGCCGCGACGGGCGATGCCGAAATCTCTGTGACCACCGCACTTCCCGAGGACGGCGCCCCGGATTATGCGTGGGCCATGATCGGCGAACCACGGTTGTTGTGGCGCAGGCGCGCCGGGGACGTCGTGCGCATCGTACGCAGTCATCTTCGCCGCGGCGGTGTCCGCGGCCTCATGGCTCGCGCGCGCAGTGCGGGCACCACCGAAACGCAAGCAGACTACAGGCGCTGGGTGGACCAGCACGAATTGACGGCCGCGGATCTGGCGCGCCTGAAAGCGGAAGGCGAGGCGCTGCCGTTGCGGCCCACGTTCAGCGTCATCACGCCGGTCTACAACACCGAACCGCGCTGGCTGCGGGCGTGCATCGACTCAGTGCTGGCGCAGGTGTACCCGCATTGGCAGCTCTGCCTGGTGGATGACGCCTCGACATCAGCCGAAACCCAGACCGTACTTCGGGAGTATGGCGCGCGGGATCCGCGGATCACCGTGGTGCGGATGCCGGCCAATGGCCATATCTCACGGGCCTCCAACGCCGGCCTCGACGTGGCCACCGGGGAATTCGTGGCGCTGCTCGATCACGACGACACGATCTCGCCGGATGCACTCCTGGAAATGGCGCGGTGCATGAACAGCGCGCCCGATCTCGACTTCATCTACAGCGATGAAGACAAACTCGACGCTACCGGGCACCGCTGCGATCCGTACTTCAAGCCGGACTGGTCACCCGATCAGTTCCTGAACTTCATGTACACGAACCATCTGATGGTGCTGCGGCGCTCGATGGTGGAATCGGCCGGACGGTTCCGTGTGGGTTACGAAGGCTCGCAGGACTTTGATCTCGCGTTGCGGATTATCACGAAGAGTCAGCGCGTGGGCCACGTGCCGAAGGTGTTGTATCACTGGCGGAAAATCGCAGAGTCCACCGCGGCCGGCGCGGCCGCCAAACCGTGGGCTCTGGAGGCCGCAAGGCGCGCGCTCAAGGACCACGTCGCCCGCACGGAACCCGGCAGCGAAGTACTCGACGATTACGCGCCGGGTTTGTTTCGCGTGAAACGGCCCATTCGAAAGAACCCTCTCGTCACCCTGGTGATCACGACCGACGATCGCAGCCGGATGATCAACGGCCAGAACGTCGCGCTCGTCCCGCACCTGCTCCGCAGCATCGTGCAGAAGACGGCGTACTCGAATTACGAGATCCTGATCATCGACAACGGGCGCCTGTCTGACACCACACGCGACGTGCTTGGCACCGTCGCTCACCGGCGGGTGTCCTTCACGATCGAGGGCACGTTCAATTTCGCGCGCAAGCTCAATTTCTCGATGAAGCATGCCAGGGGCGAACACGCGGTGATCCTCAACGACGATATCGAGGTCATCTCGTCGGAGTGGCTGTCGGCCATGCTCGAATACTCACAGGACCGGGGGGTGGGGGCCGTGGGCGCGCGGCTGCTCTATCCCGACGGACGGCTCCAGCACGTTGGCATGGTGATGGGCGTGTGCGGCGTGGCCGCGCATTCGTTTCACCAGGCGCCCGGCCACAGCGCTGGCTATGCCGGCTCGGCTCTGGGGCCGCGCAACTATTCGGCGGTCACCGGCGCCTGCATGATGACCCGGCGGGCGGTGTTCGAGCAGGTCGGCGGTTTCAACGAACATCTGGCAATCGACTTCAACGATGTGGATTACTGCCTCCGGGTGCGCAAGGCAGGTTACCGAATCGTCTACACGCCCTACGCCGAGCTGTATCATCTGGAATCCGGCAGCATCTCCGATCGCACGTGGAATCCGGCCGAGGCGCAGTACATGCGCGACACGTGGGGCGAGGTCATCGCCAGGGATCCCTATTACAACCCCAACCTCACGCGCGCGTTCCCGGATTACCGGCTGCCCGAGTAGCGGCGCGGCGGGACGATCCCATAAGATATTCACCATGAAGCCCTGGTCGCGATTCGCTGGAACCACGCTGATGGCCGGGGCGCTGCTCTGCCTGATCGGCGCCGCGCCAGTGCAGCGCGCAACCAAGCCGCGCGCACCCGCGCCGCGTACGGCCGCTCCTGTTGATCGCCCGATGGCCGATGACAAAACAGGCGCACAAGCGCGTCCTGTTGACGTGCTGACCGTCACGGGTCCGGAAGCGACGCGCCTGGTTCCGCTGTGGCGCATCGGCCCTGGAGACTACTCCAACGCCCAGTTCGTCGACCTGCTTCTGGCCACGTACGGCACACACCCCGAAGTCTTGAAGGCGGAGTTCCGTATCGGCACCTGTGTGTTCCGCCTGCCCGCTCCGGTCACGCTGCAGGACAATGCCCCCATTCTGCTCACGCGTGAGCGAACCTGCAGGGACAAGTCGTCAACCTCGGCGGAGCTCTTGGTGGTGGCCCGTGGGCAGGGCCGAATCGCCTGGTGGACCTGGGAGATGCCGGCCACGGCCGCCGTCAAATACCAGGGCTTGACGATGACCTCGCCGGATGCGAAGGGTAAGACCCGCAGCATCGTGCGCGGTCAGCTCTACTCGAAGAAACCACGCTGACCCGCCTGCGCGACGATGGCTGGCACAATCCCGGTCTTGATCCTGTGTGGCGGACTCGGCACCCGCCTTCGCGAAGAAACTGAATTCCGACCCAAGCCGATGGTGGAGGTGGGCGGCCGGCCCATGCTCTGGCACGTGATGAAGATCTACGCGGTCCACGGCTTCTCCAAGTTCATCCTGCTGACCGGCTACAAAGGCAATGTCATCAAGGAGTACTTCCTCCACTACGAGGCCATGCACCGCGACTTCACCGTGACCCTCGGTCAGCGCGACAGCATCCGCTTTCACGGACCGCACGATGATGATGGATGGGACGTCACGGTGCTCGATACGGGCCGGGACACCATGACCGGCGCGCGCATCAAGCAGGCGCAGCCGTATGTCGAGGCCGATCGGTTCATGGTGACGTACGGCGACGGCGTGGCCAACATCGACATCCGCGCCCTGATGAACCGGCACCAGGAGGCCGGCCGCCTTGCGACCGTCACCGGCGTGCGGCCGCCCGCCAGATTCGGCGAGGTCGTGGTGGAAGGCAACGCCGTGGTGGAGTTCCGGGAAAAACTGCAGACACAGCAGCATCTGATCAACGGCGGCTTCTTTGTGTTCGAGCGCGGCGCCTTCGATTACCTCAGCGCCGACTCCTCGTGCATGTTGGAGCGTGAACCACTGGAGCGGCTCGCGCTCGACGGACAGTTGTCGGTGTATCAGCACGACGCGTTCTGGCAATGCGTGGATACCCCCCGTGACCTGCAGGCGCTCAGTCACCTGTGGGAACAACAGGCGGCTCCATGGAAGATGTGGTAATCCCAGCGGCGCTGCGCTGCCGGGCGTGCGGTAGCGCCGGGTTCTCGCCAGTGGTTTCGCTGGGTCGTACGCCACTGGCCAACGCGCTCCTGAACGAGGCCGAACTCTCGTGGCCGGAACCCACCTTCCCGCTCGACGTGGTGCTGTGCCGCGCCTGCTCGCTGGTGCAGATCACGCTCAGCCTGCCCCCGGAACGGCTGTTTTCCGAGTACGTGTACTTTTCCTCGATCTCCGATGCGTGGGTGGCACACGCCCGGCAAATCGCAGCGCGGCTGGTGAACGACCGGAAATTGACGAGCGACAGTCTCGTGGTGGAGGTCGCCAGTAACGACGGCTATCTTCTGCAGCACTACCAGGCCGCCGATATTCCCGTGCTCGGCATCGAGCCGGCACGAAACATCGCGTCCATCGCGGAGTCGCGCGGCGTTCCGTCTCTGGTGGAATTCTTCGGCGAGGGCCTCGCGCGGACGCTGCGAGGTCAGGGCCGCGCCGCTGATGTCATCCACGCCAACAACGTGCTTGCCCACGTGCCCGATCTGACGGGGGTCGTCCGCGGCTTCCACACCCTGCTGGCGCCCAAGGGCGTCGTGGTCGTGGAAGTGCCGTACGTGCGCGACATGATCGATCGCGGCGAGTTCGACACCATTTACCACGAGCACCTCTGCTATTTTTCGCTGACAGCGCTCACCCGGCTCTTCACCACCCAGGGACTGACGACGGTGGACGTGGAGCGCCTGTCCACCCACGGCGGTTCGCTTCGGATCTTCGCGGAACGAACAGAGGACCGGCCCGCGATCAACTTCAGCGTCGCACGACTCCTTGCCGAAGAGGTCGCCTGGGGAATTGACCAACCAGCGCGCTACCAGTCATTTGCCGCCGACGCGGCCAGGATTCGCCGGGACCTGATTACCGCAGTCGCGCACAGCCGCGCGGCGGGACGGCGCGTGGCCGCGTACGGTGCAGCGGCCAAGGGGGCGACCCTCCTCAATTACGCCGGCCTCACGTCGAAGGACATCGAATTCGTCGTTGACCGAAGCGCCCACAAGCACGGCAAGTACACTCCCGGCGCGCACATCCCGGTGCTGCCGGTGGAAACGCTGCTGGATCGGCAACCGGAAGACACGATTCTGCTCGCATGGAATCTGGCGGGCGAAGTGCTGGCGCAGCAGGAGGAATACCGCCGGAGAGGGGGGCGATTCATTGTGCCCATCCCCCGGTTGGAGGTGTTGTAGTGCGGTTCATCGAACAAAAGCTGCCCGGAGTATTTGTCATCGAATGCGATGAATTTCCCGATGATCGCGGTTCATTTATCCGCGCGTGGATGCCGGAGGAGTTCCGCGAGCACGGCCTCTCGGTGGCGATCGCGCAGTGCCTGTTTGCCATGAATCACCGCCGCGGCACGATTCGGGGCATGCACTATCAGGCAGACCCGATGGGCGATCACAAAACCACCCGTGTCACTCGCGGTGCGGTCTTCGACGTGGCGATTGATCTGCGTCCCGACTCCCCCACCTTCTGCCAGTGGACCGGAACGGAACTGTCAGCCGACAACCATCGCATCCTCTACATGCCGCCAGGGTGCGCGCACGGCTACCAGACGCTGACCGATGACGCGGAGGTGTTTTATTTCGTGTCGAGCGGCTACTCGCCGCCTCATCAGCGAGGCGTTCGATACAACGACCCCGCCTTCGGCATCGAATGGCCTCTGGGCACGCCCACGATCATCAACGAACGCGATGCCACGTATCCGGATTTCGCGAGGTAGGGCTGAACCGGTGCGCGTTCTTGTCACGGGGGCCTCGGGTTACATCGGCCGGCACATGGTCGCCCTCCTGCTGACCATGGGACGCGACGTCCATGTCGTGAGCCGCCGGGGACTCAGCATGCCCGGTGTCACGCCACACCCCGGCGACCTGCTCGTTCCGGGAGTGCCGGAATCGCTGGTGGCTGCGATTCGGCCGGACGCGATTCTGCATGCCGCGTGGGAGGCCACGCCAGGCGCCTACTGGAATTCCCCTGACAACCCTGCCTGGACCGATGCAACGACGGCGCTGGCCACAAGCGCGCGGGAGTGGGGCGTCAGACGCTTTGTGGGGGTCGGTACGAGCGCGGAGTACGACTGGACGGACGGCCATTGCGAGGAGGGCGTCACTGCTGAAACGCCGGCGACTCCCTACGGCCGAGCGAAGCGTGACGCAGCCGGCGGCGTCCTTGCCCTGGAGCGCGAGGGATTCTCCGCGGCCTGGGGACGTGTCTTCTTTTTGTTTGGCGGGAACGAGTATCCGTCGCGCCTTGTCCCGTCAGTGGCGTTAGCGATCCTGCAGCAGACGCCGGCACTGTGTTCGCACGGTGAACAGGTGCGCGACTTCCTGCACGTCGAAGATGTTGCCAGTGCCCTGGTGGCGCTGCTGGAGTCGCCCGTTCGAGGGGTCGTGAACGTGGCGTCGGGCGACGCCCATCGAGTGCGGGAGGTGATCGAGGGCATCGCGAGTCGACTCGGCCGGCCGGACCTGATTCGCCTCGGAGCCCGGCACACTGACGAGCCGCTGGTGCTGACGGCGGCAACCCGCCGCCTGCGCGAGGAAGTGGGATGGCGTCCGCGGCTGTCGTTCGATGCCGCCCTCGATACAGCAGCTATGCAATACAAACGTACGTAGGGCGTCCCTTCAGGGGTAAGTAGGGCGTCCCTTCAGTGGTACGTAGGGCGTCCCTTTAGGGGCGCCAAATGCCTAGCCGCCGCGCAGCGCGATCTTGAGCTCCGCGCGCAAACTCAGCCCGGCCCATACCAGCGGCGCCGCGACGCGCCCCACCCGAGAGTGTTTCCAATACAACCGGAACGCGCTTCGGTGGAACGCGCGAATCGACTGGACCACGTTCTGCGCGGATGAGAGGCCGCCGATATGGACCACTCCCTTCGTCGGCAGATGATGACACCCCAGTCCCAGAGCCCGAGCGCGGTGACAGTAATCGGCATCTTCCCAGTACATGAAGAACAACTCATCGAGGCCGCCGAGCCGCTCGAACACATGGCGAGGAGTGGCGAAGCAGGACGCGGCCAGCCAGTCGACCTCCCGCGCATCAAGGCTGGCGGCGGCGCGGTCGTGTAACAGGTTGCGGCGTGAGAACCAGTTGTTGGGATAGCGCCGGGTCAGCCATGTTGAACGGCCTCCCAAGGCGGTCGTGACTCCCGGAAACCGCCTGGCGGACGGCTGGATTGTGCCGTCCGTATTGAGGACTCGCGGGCCAACGACCGCAGAGTCCGGATGCGCCTCCAGCCATCCGGCCATGGCCCGAAGGATCGGTCCTTCCACGACGGTGTCCGGGTTGAGGAGCAGCAGTACTGGCGCGGTCGTCGCCGCCGCGGCCAGATTGACGCCTGCGGAGAACCCCAGGTTGTCGGAGCGTGGTAGGAAACGGACGGCAGGATTGCGTACGGCGCAAGCCTCTCGGAGAGACGCATCGCTCATCCAATCGACAACCACCATTTCGTCGCCCTCCGCCGTGTACTTGCTGAGCGAAGTCAGGCAGCGGTCCAACGCGTCGTAGGTACGGTAGTTGACGATCAGGACGGCGACGCGCACCGCCTCATTATGTGCGCAGGTCGGCGTCCTTCACGTGGCAGACTCTCCTGCGCGATGGTGCGGCGTGAAACTCACACGGGCGGCTCACGAGTGGCGATCAGTCGCGGGCTCTGGCTGATTAGCGCCCTGTGTTTGACGCTGCCCCTCTGGTCGTTCTGGTCCCCGCCAGTCTTCCCCGTGATGCTGAAGGTGATGGTGGCCGCGTTGCTCTTGACGTCCGCGGTGCGCCCTCTTGCCGGTGTGCTGGTGCTGGCCGGAGTAGGACCGATGGCCGTTCCTGTCATGACGCTGGCGGGAACGCCGCTGCTGAGCGGCAACCTTTTCCTCGAAGCGCTGGTGCTCGCGGTGCTGGCGGGCACCGCGTGGCGGTGGGGCGTTGGAGGCCCGCCGGCAAAGGGACGGCTCACGCAACCATCACTATGGTTCGGCGCGGCGGCGATCGCTTCGGTGGCGATGACCGGCGCGCGGCAACTGGTCGAAGGTTCCCTCCCGGCGTTCATGGGCCACATCACGCACGGCTATTTCGCCGGGCCAAGACGCTTTCCGGCATGGCACGAAGCGGCGGTCTGGGTCGAAGCACTCTTAATCGCACTGGTCATTGAACGCATCATCCGCAAGACTCCCCGGACAGGCCCCCTGCTTGCGCTGGTGGCGGCCTGCGGCCTCGCCTTCGAGTCCGCCTTTTCGCTGCTTCGACTTGTGCAGATTGCGGCTCGAAACGCCGAGCCCGTCCGGGCATTCTGGCAATACGCCGTATCGACCCGAATCAGTCCTCACCTCGAGGACGTGAACGCGATCGGTTCGCTGTTTGCGCTGGGCACGGTCTGCTGGCTGACCATCGCGCTGATCAGATTTGGCGCCCCTGAAGGGACGCCCTACAGACGACAGCCGCGAAGGGCAATGACCGGCGCGATTGTGGGAACCCTCGTGATGGCTGCGGCGCTGTGGCTGACCGGGTCTCGCGCGGCGCAAGGCGCCGCGCTCGTGACGTGCCTGTTCATCTGGCGATATTTGCGAAGGCCGTCGCTCACGGCAATGGCGGCGAGCCTGGCCCTTGCGGGCACCATCGGTCTTTCGCTTGCAACCACCGATGTCGTTCAGACTCCACGAGCCTCGATAGGCACCGCTCTGAACATCCGGGTGGAGCTGGCCATCGCGGGCATCCGGATGGCCGCCGACCACCCTTGGCTTGGCGTAGGACTGGGTGAGTACACCCGCTATTCCGGATCGTACGCCTCACCGCAGTTGATCGAAGAGTTTCCCCCTGCCGCGCTGGGTGAGAACGCGCACAACGAATTGATCCAGGTGCTGGGCGAACTTGGACTCATCGGGCTGGTGCTGTTCATCTGGTACTGGAGCCGCGTCCTTGGACCCGCGGTGCGCCGGTTGCGTTCGAAAGACGGTGAGCCGTGGCTCCTCGCCTGGACGGCGGGCCTGTGCGCATTTCACCTGAGCGCGATGCTTGGACATCCTTTCCTCACGCCCTACGTCGTCTACTGCGTCTTTGTCAGCGTCGGCGTGGTGGCGGGTCTGGTGCCTGAAGAAAATCGAACGTCTTCTCAGCGGTCTTGATGGCCCACCAACGCCGGTCCATCACGGACCACAGCTCTCCAGACGGCACGCGCGTCCGGCGTTGGACCTGGCTGCGCTTGTGCCAGAGATGACGGGCGGCGGTGAAGACCGCTGCCTTGCCACGCAGCCAGGGGCCGAACTGTCCCCGTCTCGCATAGGCGGCACCGGCGGCCAGCGAATACAGCACGTGCGCCGGCAGGGAACGCCACCACAACGACGCAGGGGTGTTCTTGAGCCAGGTCCATTCGAGATTGCGCTGTCCCAGGTACACCGCGCGATCGCTCAACCGCCCGAGCGCGGCGCTTCCGGCATGACGCACCACCGCGTCGGCGGCATACCAGACCCGGGCGCCGGACAGGCGGGCGCGATACGACAGGTCCACATCTTCATAGACCATGAAGAAGTCTTCGTCGAAGCCGCCCAATTCCTCGAACAGGACTCGTCGAATCAGGAAGGCAGCACCACATGCACCAAACACTTCCCCGGGAGCGACAGCCGCGTTTGCGGGCCTTCCGTGTCCACGCTTGAACCCTCCCCCGCATCGCAGGTAGCCGTCGCCTGCTGAATCAACCAGATCAGGCCGGTCCATGTAGACGATCTTCGAAGCCACGAGTCCACGAGTGGAGTCGGCCTCGGCTGCGCGAACCAGTGCCTCCAGCCATCCCGGCTCAACCTCCGTGTCGTTATTGAGGAAGATGAGAGCATCCGTCCGCGCATCGACGGCGCCGCGGTTGTTGCCTGCGGCAAACCCCGCGTTCGCCGCGAGCACGTCGACACGAATGCCAGGCCACCGCGCCCGCAGATGCGCCACGCTGCCGTCCGTTGAGGCGTTGTCAACCACCACGATTTCGGTCGGGGCCATCGTCTGGGCGCACAGCCCTTTGAGGCACCTGTCGAGCCACGCGAGGCCATTCCAATTGAGCACGATGACCCGCGTGGTCATGATCGGACCGCGCGGATCTTGTAGAGTCTCAACACGCGTTCATTATGGCGTTCAACGTCCTGGCGTTTCTGGCGGCTGGTTTCGGTACGGCACTTTGTCTCGTGCCCGTTGCCCGGTGGCTGGCCGTCGGGACCGGACTGGTGGCGCGGCCTGACCATAATCGCTGGAGCCGGAGGCCCGTGGGCAAACTGGGCGGCATCGCGATGGCGATGGCGCTTGGTGTGGTCGTCACTGCCGGCGGCCTGACCCCGGCGCTTGGGCCCCTCATCCTCACGAGCGGGTGCATGCTGGGTGTCGGGTTTCTGGACGACCTCCATCCCGTCGGTCCGGTGACGAAGCTCATCCTACAGATGTCGGTCACGGCGATGTTCATCTATCTCTCGCCACCGTTCTCGGTGGCGGGCCATCCCGTGGTCGATCCCATCCTGGCCTTTCTCTGGGTGCTGGGCTTGACCAACGCCTTCAACCTGCTCGACAACATCGACGGGCTGGCAGCGGGCATCGCCGCGATTACCGCCATGTTCCTGACCGCCACACTGCTGCTCGACGGCACGCCAGATCTGGTGCCCCTTGGACTGGCGCTCGCGGCTTTTGCCGGAGTGGCCCTCGGCTTTCTCATCTACAACTTCCACCCGGCGACGATCTTCATGGGCGACAGCGGAAGTCACCTGCTGGGATTCGCGATTTCCGCCAGCACGCTGCTGGCACTGCCACACCTGGGCGCCAGCACCCTGGTCCCGGCCGTGGTCACGCCGATCCTCATCCTGCTGATTCCAATCTTCGACACAACCTTCGTCACGATCACACGCGGGTTGTCCAACCGGAGTATTTTCGCGGGAGGGCGTGACCATACGTCCCATCGCCTGGTGGCCCTCGGAATTGGAGAACGCCGCGCGGTGTTCGTACTGTATGTGCTGGCGATCATCGGTGGAGCGATCGGATTGTCGTTCCACGGTGGCGGCGTCAGGTTCGGGTGGGGACTGGCTGCGCTGTATGCGGCAGGGCTGATTGGGCTGGGGATTTACCTCGGACACGTGGATGCGATGCATCCGGACCGGGAGAGCGGAGCAATGGTCCATCCATTGCCCAGCGACGTCACCAGCCGCTATCGCGGTCTCGAGGTGGCCCTTGATGCGCTGCTCATCGGCCTGGCGTACTACCTGGCGATCGGCATTTGCTTCCAGGAGTGGGAACTGTTCCGGTTCCTCCGCCACTTCGCGCAATCGCTGCCGCTGGTGCTCTTGCTGCAACTGGCTGGACTCGCGCTCGCTGGCAAGTATCGACAGCCCTGGCGATCATTGGGCCCGCGTGAAGTCTGGTCCTTGTTGCGGGGCACCGCCGTGGGCGCGGGCCTCACGGTTGTGGCGGTGGTATACCTTTACGGGCCGCAAGGGTTTTCGCGCGCAGTCTTCCTTGTGGACGCCGCGCTGCTCCCGCTGTTCGTAGTCGGCGCTCGCTACCTGTTCAGAGTGGCGGACGACTACCTCCGGCACAAGCGGGCGCAGGGGAAAAAGGCACTCGTGGTGGGCGCGGGCCGCGGCGGCGCGCTGGCGCTTCGCGAATTACTCCTCAATCCCGACCTCGGCTGCGTACCGCTCGGCTTCGTGGATGACGACGAGGGCAAACAGGATCAACGGGTCGAGGGGTATCGGGTGCTGGGAACGATTGCCGAGCTCGGCGAGATCCTCCAGGCACACCAGCCTTCGGTGGCGCTGGTGATCGTCGCTATCGGAACGCTCAGCGACGAGCAGTTTGCCGGCATCTGCAGTGTGTGTGACGCCTACGGCGTGGACGTGCGACGCCTGCGCTTTTCACTGGATGCAGTCGCGTGGCGCGACCGGAAGCCCGGCGTCGTCAGGTTCCAGAAACGATGACGCGGTACAATCGCCGGGCATGACCGGGCCGCCCACGGGTGAATACGCGCTTCGCGGGGACTACCATCGCGAACCCTCGCCGGACTGGGAGTTCTATCCGACCTACCTTGCAAAACTCGCGTTCGTCCGCCACTACCTGGCGCAGTTGAAGCCGGGCACGCGCGTGCTTGACGCGGGTTGCGGCGAAGGGGTGCTCGTTGAGGAATTCCACGGCCGGCTGGCCATTGAAGGCATCGATCCGAACTACGCGTCAGAACACGTCACCAGGGGGTCGCTGACGGCCCTGCCGTACGAGACGGCCGCGTTCGAGCGCGCGACGTGCCTGGATGTGCTGGAGCACTTGACCTTTGACGAACAGCCGAAAGCGATCGCTGAACTGTTCCGCGTGATCGGTCCCGGTGGCGAGTTACTGGTGTCGGTGCCGAACCTGGCGCACCTGCAATCGCGTGTGCACTTTCTCCTGCTGGGCCGGCTCATTCACACGGCCAGCCTGGAGAAGCACCCCGGGGATCGCCCGGCGTCGGAATACATCGAGATGGCGCAGCGCGCGGGATTCCGCCTGGTCGAACGCCGAGGTATCTTCCCGACGGTTCCCGTGCTGACTCGATGGATTCGCCGATCGCCCAGGCGCCTGTTGCCCCTGCATCGTGCGCTGACGCGGCTGCTGCCGGTGCCGGGCTGGTGCTTCCTCAATCTCCTGCGCTTCGAGCGCCCGTGAACGGCAGAGGGACGTGCGGGGTCGTGACGGCTCGCTGAGCGAACGATACAATAGACAGACTTGGTTACGACACTCGGCTCGCGCACCCTCCTTGTCAACCCGCCGCTTGTGGACGGCATCGCGTATACCCGTCAGGGCCGCTGCCAGGAACGCGAGGAGGTGCTGGGCACGACGAAGCCGCCCTACACGCTCGCGCTCCTGGCCGCGTTGTTGAAGGCGCGCGGACATGACGTCTGCCTGGTGGATCTGACCGCCGAACGCAAGACCGTCAGCGATTTGATCGCGCGGCTGGAACAGGACCAGTTTTCGCCGACCTTGATTCTGTTTCCCAGCACCACGCCGACCCTGGTGGCCGACGTCACGGCGATCAATGCCCTGAAGACCCGGTTTGGCGCGCCGATGTTCTGCTTCGGACCGCACGCGTCAACCACGCCTGCTGAATCGATGGCGCGCGCGCCGCAGGTGGACGGCATGTTCGTGGGCGAACCCGAAGATGGCGCGCTCGAGCTGGCCGCGCTCTCGAGCCTCACCGAACTCAACACGGTCGCGAGCCTGACCTACCGCCTCGGCGGTGAAACCGTCCCGCATCGGGCGCACGGCAGCTTCACGGGCTTCCTCGAAGCGCCGGTGCCGAAATGGGACCTGCTCGACGTGACGCAGTACACCCTTCCTCTCGAAGGCCGGCCGTACGTCATTATCGAGACGTCGCGCGGGTGTCCCTACACGTGTGACTTCTGCGTGGCGCCGATTCACCAGGGCCACAAATTTCGCGAGCGAAGCGCCGCGTCCATCGTGGACGAAATGGCGTACGTCATGCGCACGAGCGGCGTGAAGTTCTTTTACCTGTGGGGAGACACGGTCACGCTGAACGTGAAGTCGTTCAGCGCCATCTGCGAAGAGATCATTGCGCGCCAGCTCAACGTGCAGTGGTTTGGCAACGCGCGCGCGGACAACCTGCAGGATCCGGCGTTCGTCGATCGCCTCAAGCGCTCGGGCTGCTGGATGCTGGCGCTCGGGATCGAGACCGAATCGGACGAGACGCGCAAGGACATGATGAAGCGCCTCGAGAGCGAGAAGATCCGCATCGCGCTCAAGAACATGCGCGCGTCAGGCATCAAGTCCTTCGGCTTCTTCATCCTCGGCTATCCCGGTGAGGACGCCAAGGCGCTCGATCGGACGATCGACTACGCCATCAGGCTCGATCCCGACTTCGCCAACTTCTACCCTGCGGTGCCGTACCCGGGCACGGAGCTGTACAACAAGGCGAAGCGCGATGGCCTGCTGGTCAGTGAAGACTGGACCAAGATGGAGTATTCGTACTACCTGATGAAGGGCAACGGTCTGGACGAACAGGTGGTGATGGATGCGATCAACCGCGCCAAACGCCGCTTCTTCCTGCGGCCGCGCTACTTGACGCGGCATGCGCGCGATGTGATGAAGCTGGCGCTCACCAAGTGGCCCGTCGCGTGGCACATCGGCTCGCAGATGCTCTTCGGGCGTCGATGAACAGTCAGAGGGCGAAAAAAGACGTCGGGAATCTTTTTCCGCCAAAAAGATTCCCGACGTCTTTTTCTAGCGCCAGGATCGGATCGCGGCGACCAGCCAGTTGCCGTAGGCGCCGGCCGGGTAACCGTACGTGAGCGGGCTCATCAGCAGGAATCCCACAACAGCCGCCACCATCACACCGTAGTAGCTGGCGCGCTGTCGGCCAGCAGTCTCGGGTCGCGTCCAGCCCACCTCATCGAGCCAGATGAGGACACACGCCAGCGCAAACACCAGTGGCGTCAGGTAGTGATACAGGAACAGGATTCGCGTCACCCGGAAAAACGGCAGGTAGGCCAGGGCGTACGCGATTAACAACCACCACAGGCGAGACGCCGTCGGCCGGGGACCCAGTTTCATGTACGTCACCCGCGTGAGGCCAAAGTTCACGACGATGACCACGAGCAGAACCGTGCTTCCCCACCACACGACTGGATTGCCGATGAGGTACTCGACCGGCGGGTCACCCGACCAGAAGTACGGCGGCACTTTCATGATCGGCCACGTCAACGGAAGGCTCGCATCGGGATGGGTGGCCACCATGTTGGCGTTCGCCGCGATCATCGTGCGATGCACCACGCGCAGATCTTCAATGAGGCGGCCCGTAGTCGGGTGAAACGCATCGGCCGGACCGGGTTGTGTCAGCAGCGAGAAGTGGATCATCCAACCGGCAAGATACACAACGACACCTGCAACGACCATCACCACGCCGCGCTTGACCAGCAGCCCTCGATTGGCGCCCCGCTGAGCGGTCCACCACGCATGTGCCAGCCACACGCCCATGAGCGCGGGCACAGCAAGACCGGTGAACTTGGTTCCCACCGCGAGTCCCGCAAGCGCGCCGCTCGCGACCGTCCAAATCCACGCGCGCGAGGGCGCGGTGGCCCGTTCGCTCTTCAGTAGCGCGACGAGGGCGCCGAGGCTGGACGCGATCAGGACGCCGTCAAACAGCATCGTCCGTGTCTCGAGGATGAAGGCGTTATCGAGCGCCAGCAGGAATCCTCCCATCCATGCAACCGCGACGGAGCCGCCCACCCCGCGCAGGAAGAAGAAGAACAGGATGGGAATCGCGATGCCGCAGAGCGCCGGAATCAGGCGGAGCCAGAAGACCGGCGTCTGGCCGTACGGCAGCCCAATGGATTCAAAGGACTGGGTGCCATCGTAGCCACCCAGCACCGCCCCGAGCGTCAGCAGCAGCTTGCCATGCGGCGGATGGACATCGAACTGGCGTGCACCAGTGCAGCAATAGGCTGACACAGCCTTGCCCCAGTGCACTTCGTCGAAGACCACCTGCCGCGGGTGGCCCAGGCCAATGAAGTGGGTCAGCATTCCGATCAGAAACAGCGCGATGGGCGCCCAGCGGGCGTGACGCGGCTTGCCCGTCGGAGCCACGGGGGGGGTGGGACTGAACGCACTCATCGTCACATGGTCTCAGAACTGGAAGTAGATGAACTGCGCCCCTTCAAAGTTGCCGAAGAGCAGCACGAGATACCCGAGCGCGCCGGCCAGCCCGTACCGCACGGGCCATGGTAATCGTGCAATTGCCAGTTCGTCGTCTCGTATCGCCTGATACGCATGCACGATGAGGAGCGGAGTGATGATGAACACCAGGGGCATGAGTAGCGTCCTGCCTGCCAACACAGGCAGGGTCCAGTCGGTGAGAAGGCGGACCGTCAGGTCGCGAATCTGCGCGGCTGATTCGGCCCGAAAGATCAGCCAGCCGTAGCAAGTCACCTGAAACATGGCGAGCGCGGCCAGCACACGCCGCCACCGGCTGCTCCCGTGTTCTTCTCGGCCACCAAACGCCCTGCCAACGCCAAGCACCAGTCCCTGATACGCGCCCCAGAGCACGAACGTCCACGCCGCGCCGTGCCACAGGCCGCCCAACACCATGGTGAGCATCAGGTTGCGCGTGGTCTGCCACGACGACCCTCGATTGCCTCCGAGCGGAATGTAGAGGTAGTCGCGTAACCATGTGGAGAGACTGATGTGCCAGTGCCGCCAGAACTCCTGAGGGGAGGTCACGAAATACGGGAAACGGAAGTTGACGTTCAGCTCGATCCCCATGAGCTTCGACATGCCACGGGCGAGGTTCGAGTAACCGGCGAAGTCGCCATAAATCTGAAAGGCAAACGCGATGGTCGCCAGCCATACTTCAGCGCCGGTTGGCGTGGCTCCGGGCGCATACGCCGACGCCACCAGCGCCGCGAGGTTGTCGGCCACAAACAGCTTCTGGAAGAGGCCCCACGCCATCAGCCAGAGGCCATCGGTGACCTGTGTGCGCGAGATGTGACGCGGCTGCGCAATCTGCGGCAGCAGCAGCCCCGCCCGGAGGATTGGCCCGGCCACGAGGTGCGGGAAATACGCGACGAACACGGCGAAGTCCAGCAGTGATGGCACGGGCAGAATCGTGCGCCGGTAGACATCCACGACGTAGCTGACGGTCATGAAGGTGTAGAAAGAAATCCCAATCGGAAGGATGACGTGAAGCGTGAGGGGATCCAGATGCCAGCCTGCGGCAGCAGCGGCCGTGGCGAGACTCTCGGAGAAGAAGTCGAAATACTTGAAGAAGCCCAGCATGCCGAAGTTGAACGCCAGGCTCATCCACAACAATCGCTTGCGCCGTTGGGGATCCTCGGCGCGATGGATCGCGCGAGCGACCGCAAAGTCCACGAGCGTCGAACCGATGAGCAGCGACAGGAATCGCCAATCCCAGGCGGCATAGAAGTAGTAACTGGCGGCAAGCAGCCACCAGTTCTGGCCGCGGTGCGGCAGGGCGCGATACACGCCGTACACCACGATGAAGAACGCGGCGAATTGAAGCGACGTGAAGATCATTCAACGCGCTCGGGCTGGAAGGCCCGTCACAAAGCCGGCCAGGGCATGGCCCACCACGTTGTGTCCGCGCGGGGTCAGGTGAATATTGCGCTGGAAAAACAGGCCCGACGGATCTGCCTGCGACTGAAGGATCGGGAGGAGGTCGAGCGTGGGGAGCCCGAGCGGCGCCAACGCCGCTTGAAACCGTTCCGTCGCGGCCTGACGGACCAGGTCGTGCCCTGCCGCCTTCACGATCTCTCGCAGCCGTCCGTAGTCCGCGTCATCGACCTGGAACCGTGCGGGCATCAGGACAATGGCGGTTCGGGCTCCGCGATTCGACGCCAGCGCGGCGATCCGGTCAAACGCGTCCCGGGTCACGTCAAGGCCGCGCGTGACCTCGGTCGAGGATACCGACAGATAAGAAGCCAGCGGCCGCTCGGTGCCAGGCCCGGTGGTATCCGGGCGCAGCTGATCCCACCGCAGGCGCGCGGTCTGCACCACCATGCTGGATCGCGCGAGGCGCCTGGCCCACGTGACGGCGGCCTGCCGGTTATCGAGCGCAGGTGGACCGTTGTCGAGCCACGCCGCCTTGTCGAACGCCTCGATCGCGTCATTGGCGACGAACGCGACAATGAGCACCAGGTCGGGTTCGAGCGCATCGACGACATTGCGATAAAACAGCCATTCATCGGCGGGGCCGTACCCCTGCACGCCGGCATTCACCACCTGCCACTCGCGCGTGGGATCGGCCGCCGTCAGGTCGCGCTCGAGCTGCGCCATGAACGTCTCTTCCAGGGGCACTTGCACTGAGAGCACCAGCGAATCGCCCAGCACGACCACGCGGGTCTGTCCGGGCCGTTTCGGCCCGAGGTCACGGCCATCCCGCACACCTTGCGCGTTGATGGCGATCTCGGTGCTGTACTCGACCGTTGAGTACACGGTTCGCGCCCCTGGCCTGAGTCGGTGCCCGACGCGCGGATCCTGCATGAAGATCTGCTGGAACGATGGCGCCGCCTCGGAGCCGCCCACGAGGCGCATCCCGGCTTCGAGCACGGCGAACTCCGCTGCCAGCAGCAGCGCCAGCACCCCTATGCGCACGACGCCGCGGTTGCGAAACACCCCAGCACTATAAATCAATCACCTCGAATGACATCGGCCCAGGACTCATCAGGAGCGGGTGAGGCCTGGCGCAGTACAATCGCCGGGCGTGCGCAAACCTCTGGGCGCCCTTACGCGCAACGTCGCGATCTACGGGGCCGGCGACGTGGCGGTCACCGCAGTCAGCCTCTTGCTGCTGCCGCTCTACCTGCGCGTGCTGACACCCGCGGATTTCGGCGCGCTGTACCTCCTGCTGTTCGTCGAGACCATCACCAAACTGCTCTTTCGGCTTGGGCTGGACGGCGCATTCATGCGCTACTACCTGGATCGCGATGAGGGCCGCGATCGCCAGGTGTTGGCCAGCACGCTCTGGATCTTCCTGGGGCTTGCTTCAGGCACTCTGCTGATCGGCCTGTTGCTGCTCTCACCGCTCCTGGCTCATCACCTCTTCAAGGCCGAATGGGAGCGTTACCTGACACCGCTGCGGCTGGTGCTGGTGAACATGTATCTGCTGACCTTCACATTCATCCCGTTCCACGCGATGCGGATGAAGAAGCAGGCCGTGACGTTCTCCGCCTTCACATTGGGACGGTCCGTATCCACGCTGCTGCTGCGAATCGTGCTGGTGTTGTGGGCGGGGATGGGACTCACGGGAATGTGGATGGCCGATCTGGCGGTCACCCTCGTCGTATTGCCGCTCTTGTGGCCGTGGATGCGGGATCTGTGGCGGCCCGAATTCTCGGCGGCCGAGTTGCGGCAGAGCTTGAAGTTCGGCCTGCCCCGCCTGCCACATGGGCTGGCGCAGCAGGCCCTCGATGCGGGCAATCAGTACCTGCTCAGCCGGTTCATTCCCCTGGACCGCCAGGGTGTGTACGGAATCGGCACCACAATCGGACGCGGGACGAAGCTCTTCCTCTCTGCGTTCGAAACCGGTTGGGCGCCGTTCTACTACGAGACCGCACGGCACCCCGACGCGAAGACGACGTTCTGCAAAATCACGACGTACGGGATCGCCATCCTCGCCCTGCTCGTGGCCGGCAGCGTAGCGGCGGGTCCGGACTTGATTCGATTCCTGACGCCTGACGCCTACGAGGATGCCGGTCTCGTCGTGCCGCTGATCGCGGTCGGCATCGCGCTGCAGGGCGTCTACCTGCTGACGTCAATCGGACTCAATATCACCAGCCAGACGCAGTACTACCCGGCGTCCACGTTTGCCGCGGCAGCCGTCGGCCTGGCAAGCGGGCTGTGGCTGATGCCGCGGTACGGGATCGAAGGCGCGGCCGTGGCCTTCGTGCTCTCGTACCTCACGCTCGCGCTCGTCGCCGGTTACTTTTCGAATCGTCAATATCCGATGACCTACGAACGCGGCCGCATCGCCAGAGTGCTGATCGCCGGAGTCCTGGCCGGCGCGGCGGGATGGGCACTGCCTGACATGCCGTCGTGGCTGGGCGTCATCGCGCGAGGCAGCGTGACCGTGGCTGCGTTCACCGGCCTGCTCTATGTGGCCGGGTTCCTGCGACCGAGCGAACGTGCCTGGCTCAATTCTGCGTGGTCGGCCCGGCTGCGAGGGCGTCGTGACGCGTAAAACATTTCACCTCGGCGTCGCCGCGGTCTGCATTGCCGGTCTCTGGCTGCGTCTGCGCGGGCTTGGATACGGCCTGCCAGCCGTCTACAACATGGATGAAGTCGCGATCATGAATCGCGCGATGGCGTTCGGCATCGGCGATCTCAATCCGAAGAACTTCCTTTATCCCACCTTCTACTTCTATGCCCTGTTTGCCTGGGAGGGACTGAGTTTTGCCGCCGGCCTCGTCATGGGCTGGTGGGACTCGCTGGCCGCGTTCCAGCGCGAGTTCTTCGTCGATCCCTCAAGGCTCTACTGGTCGGGCCGGCTGCTCACCGCGCTCTGCGGCGCGGCGACAGTTGCAGCCGTGGCCACATGGACAGCACGTCTATCAGGACACGTGGCGGGGCTGATCGCGGCGACGATCCTGGCCGTCACGCCCATCGCGGTCATGGACGCACACTACGTGAAGCACGACGTGCCGGTCACATTGCTGATCGTGCTGGTCCACGTAATCCTGACGCGTATTCTGACGACGGACGGCACAGCGAGGCGACGTGACGTGTTATTGGCTGGCGCCGTGTCCGGCCTGGCCATCTCCACACACTACTACGCGATCTTCGTGGTGCTACCGGTTGCCGCCGCACTGCTCACACAGCCCGGTGTCTCCTGGCCGGACCGCGTGCGCGATGGCGTGCGCGCCGGCTTTGCCGCAATCGTGGTTTTTCTTGCGGCGTCGCCATTTCTGCTGCCGGAGTTCGGGACCGCCTGGACGGACATCACACAGAACAGGGCGATCGTGATGGACCGGGCCACGGCACAGGCAGGATGGTTCCCGTCACTGGGCGCATATCTCAATTTGTTACGCGACTTTCGCGTGCCGGTGTTTCTGGTGGCTGCGGTGTTGTTGAGCTACGTCGTCAGGCGCGGACAGCGGCGACATCTCATCCTCGGACTCTTCCCGGTCGCATTTCTGGTGTTCATTTCGAATACCGTGCCGGCCACCCGTTACCTGAATCCGCTACTCCCGTTTTTTGCTGCCGCGGTCGCCGCAGGGATGCTTCGACTTGTCGTCTCGTTTTCCGGCGCGTGGAGGTCTGCCGCGTGGCTCATGGTCGCGCTCACTCCGTTTGCGTTCGGCCTGCTCGACAGCCTGGCGTTGGGGACATTTTTTCAGCAAACCGACACGCGCACGCTCGGGCAACATTGGATCGAAGCCCAGGTGCCACCAGGCAGCACCGTGCTCTTGCAGCCGTACAGCGTGCCGCTGCGCCAGACGCGCGAAGGATTGATCGAGGCGCTGCGCGCCACCCTGGGTTCCGAAGACCGTGCGACGGTCAAGTTCCGCCAGCAGCTCGGGCTCTCGCCGTATCCCGCGCCGGCCTATCGCACCATTTACCTGGGTGATGGAGGCCTGGACAAGGACAAGCTCTACGTCTCGCCCGGCGCCTTCGCGGGCCAGGAGACGCTGGCGCCTCTCAAGGCGCTCGGCGTGGAGTACGTCATTCTGAAGCGGTACAATGCTTCTGACGCGTCGCTGGCGTCACTGGGTAGGGCGCTGGCGAGCGGCGGCCACCTCGTTGCCACGTTTTCGCCCTACCGGTCAGATGTTGATTCCGGGCGACGGGCGGCAGTGGCGCCGTTCCTGCACAATACGGATGCCCGGCTGAATGCCGCACTTGAGCGGCCCGGCCCGGTGATCGAGATCTGGCGGATCGACTGATTCCATGAACATGACTGCACGTCTCCGTGAAGTGGTCGCCCGCCGCGCCCGCGCTGTCCCCGCCCTGACCAGCCTCTGGGCGCAGTACCGCCGCCGCAAGTATCGCAACCACATCGAGCGTTTCGAACGCGAGAAGACCGGTGAGGCAGGCCGCCTGCCCATCGGCGTGGTGTACGAGGCGACGATGCGGTGCAATCTGACCTGCGAGTTTTGCTACGTGGGCGACCTGCTGAATCTCGAGGGCGAATGGCGGCAGGAACTGCCCATCGACGTGCTCCAGCGCGCGTTCCCTTCCCAGGACGGACTGCAGGTCAGTCTCACCGGCGGGGAGATCTTCATGCGCAAGGACATCCTCGACGTGATGGGGGTCTTCAAGGACAAGGGCTACACCTGCGGGTATCTCACGACCAACGGCACGATCATCAACGAAGAGCGCGCCGAAGCTCTGGCGGACCTTGCCTCGGCCGGCTTCCTGAAACACATCAGCGTCTCGATTGACGGTCCCGGAGAAATGCACGACCGGGCCCGTGGCGTGAAGGGCACGTTCGAGCGAACGTCCGCCGGCCTCACGCGATTGCAGGCGGCCGCCCGACGCAAGGGTGCGCCGCTGCGCGTCAGCATCAACACCACCGTCGCGCACGAAACACTCGAGGTGCTGGACCAGATGGTGGACGTCGCTGAGGCGCTCGGCGTGGACGCCATCGGGTTGAATCACCTGATGTTCAGCACGCCTGATGAAGTGCAGCAGACGATCAAGATGCTGGGCACCGACGATCCGAAGGTGATCGCGACGTTTGTCACCACCAATCCGGGACTGGACGCGCCGCGGGTGCGCACGCAGGTCGACGCGCTTGCCGCGAAGTGCCGCGCCAAGGGAATTCGCTTCGACATGCGTCCCAAAGTGCGGTCGGCAATTCTCGATGACTACTACACGCCGGGCACGCCGCTGGCCGGACGGTGCCTCTATCCGTTCCTCTATGCGCGAGTGTCGTTCAGCGGCAAGGCGTACTTCTGCCCGTTCATCCGCCTGGAGGTGGGCGACCTGACCACTCAGTCGCTCGAAGAGGTCTGGACCGGCCGGCCCTACGTCGACCTGCGAAAGAAGCTGGTCGAAGAAAAGCTGTTCCCGGTATGCCGCCGCTGCTGCAAGGTGGAACTCGAAGGCACGCCGATGGCCGAAGTGGTGGCCGAGGGCTAGTGTCCCACTAGCGGACCGTCACCACAACGCTCCTGGCATCCTCCCAGCGGGATGTCCGCCGATTCCACACATAGGCGGTCAGCTCGTACTCACCTGGCTCAAGCGATGCGGTCAGCGTGAACCCGGAATGGCTGAAACGCGCGCCCACAGCCCGGGCCACATCGGGCCTCACCACTTCCATCACGGCGGCTCCCAGGAATTTCGACGACTGGCCCGTCAAGCGGCGGGCCCATACATGAACGGCCTCAATGCCCGAACCGATGGCGCTGTCGGAATCGAGCGCCCACCCAGTGACGGTCACGCTCCTGCCGCTCCACCCGCCCACCGAAGGCACGTCGAGCGTCAGGCGCACGGCCGGCTGCCGTTCCTTCGACGCGCGCGGTGCGATCGTCACCTTCACTTCTATCCGCTGCTCGCCGCGTACGAAGACCAGCGAATACTCGCCAACGAGGCCGGGCCCGGGCGCCCACGAGAACATCGCCCCGTCCACCGTGGACCCGGGGGGCAATGGACGCAACTGGCCGTTCGCCACCAGGTAGGCCTGATCTATCGGAGAGCCCAGCCACAGTTCGAGCCGGCCCATCTCAGGCAGTCGCACGTGCCGCTCACCGCGCGCATCGCGCGGCATACCCTGCCAGGAATTGGACGCATCGAATCCCGTCCGGCCCCAAACGCCCTCGTCCCCGACGGGCAATTGATCAAGATCGCCCACGACACTCTGGCGTGACGTCGCCGCGAGCGACTGTGCGCCCTTTGGCGCGTCCGGAGCGGGGTTCAACACGGTAAAGAAGCGCGAACCGATGCCATCAGACCGTCCTGCCGAATCCATCACAGCCCAGGAGATGGTGTGGAGGCCATTTGAGAGTTGCGTGGTGTCGAGAAGGAACGAACCGATCGCGCCCCGCGCGGCGTCCAGGTTCCGGAATCGCGTCGGGTTGGACGAACGCGGCGTCAGTGTCGCCTGAGGCGTCGCGTTGCCGAACATGTTCGCAATGTCGTCATTGCAGAACACGCCACCCGGCACGGGGTTGCCGACAGTGCCACGGCACTGGTTAAACGTGACCGTGCCTTTGAGCACACCGTCGATCAACACGCCCACCGTGGCGCCGCTGCTTGGGATGAAGATGTCCTCATTGCCCTGGGTGCTGTCATTGTCGGGCGTGAGAGCCCAGCCGAAGTTCGGCACGATGCCGCTCACGATCTGCCCCTGCGCCGGCGTGTCAATCATGCCGAACGGTTTCGCAATCGTGTCGTTGGCCATCGTGATCGACGTGGGCGTGGAGAACGTCGGGCTGCCTGACACGTACGAGCGGCCGAGCGATACCCTGTTGCCCTGGTTGTCTGTGGCCACGGCATACAGCGTCAACGGCCCCTGCCCGCCGGTCATCTGTGAATTGGGAATATGCGGCAGCGTGTTCGTGAGGATCTGCACACCCCAGCCGGCGCGGTTCGCGTTGGGATACGCTGGGAAGGTGGCCTCCACGTCGGAACGGGCGCCCGCGATGAACACGGCCTGGCCCAGCCACACCATGTTCGTGCCCAACACCGGCTGACAGTTCGTCTGCGGCTCGAACGCCAGGCAATTGCGGTAGATGTCCAGGCTCGACACCTGCGTGTCGTCGAGCGCCCAGCCGGTCACGGCCAGGGCCCCCTGGACGCCGGCGGCGTTCTGGACGGGCGTGTCAACCTGGCCAAAAGGCGCGGCTGACGGCAGCGTCGAAGAGACAGTCGCCGATACCGCCAGGGTCACAGGGGAATTCACTGTGCCAGCCGCGGTGAGGACCACGCTGCCGTTGAGCGAAGTCTGTGAGCCGATCACGTCGCCAGGATTGATGACCGTCACCGTGAAATCGCCACTGCCGAAGCCGGTCGCATTCGTTACCTGCAGCCAGGGGACGGAACTGGCCGCCGACCAGGCCACGGCGCCAGTAGTAAAGGAGACGCCCACCGTTTGTGGTGCGAATCCGGAAATGGCTGAGCCCACCTTCGTCACCGCAAAACTGAGGTTCCCAGTCGAGAGGGCAGCGGAGTTGTCCGGCAGGAATTCCGGTCCGGGCGGGCCAGTGGGCAGGCTTACGCGTTCGACATAGTCGGCAATGTAATCAAGGGTGTATGAGATGCCGAATTGCCCGTTTTCACCCACGGCCACGTCGGGATAGAACGTGCCGCCGGTCGAAGAGGGCGTCGCCGTGGACAGTCCGGTAAACACGCTGAGCGGGGTACCCTGACCATCGAGAATCGCTCCATCGAGGTACGGGCATGTGTCGTTGGGACAGGCGCCGCTGCTTTGTACCGCCATCAACACGCGCCGGGAGTGGGCTTCGTACATCCCCATCGCAGCGCCTTCCTGCCGGCTCGTGCCGGAGATTGTGTAGACGCCTGCCGGCATGGTGCCGATCG
Organism: Vicinamibacterales bacterium; assembly: GCA_046597705.1. GTDB lineage: Bacteria > Acidobacteriota > Vicinamibacteria > Vicinamibacterales > SCN-69-37 > SYFT01. The sequence continues at coordinate 46,898 of JBKJJZ010000430.1, forward strand.
ACCCCGTTGCAGAGGACACAAACCGGGCCTGGACATCGCGGCCGGGCGTAAACCCGGTCCAGGCCACGGCAAATCCATGCCGTTCGGGCAGGAACACCGGGACCGGCTCAATCGTGAAGCCGTTCTGTACCGTGATTAGCCCCGTCAGTATCGCGCCATTGGATCCGTCAACGATCTTCGCCCACAGGCCTAATACTTCCGGAGTGGGCGGGCTGTTCGGGTGCACGCCCTGGTAGGCGATCATGATCCGATTGGTTTCCCAGTCCACAGCCGCCTTCGCGGCGCCCTGGCTCCAGTTCGCGGCGCTGACGTTAACGATGCTGCCGACGGCGGTGCCGCTGACATTGAAGAACCGCAGCAGCACGTCCGCGCCCTGGCTGAAGATCCGTTCCCAGACCGCCACGAACTGGCGGGTGACCGGATTGAAGACAATGTCGTTGGGAAGTTCATAGACGCCGTCTGAGGCCAGGAACGGCCCGCCTTGCAGCGCGCCTCCGCTTCCGGTAAAGGTCACGCGCTGGATATACGCGCTGGGCGGACCGTCGAACTGCTTGCCCCGGTCCGTGGCAAACATGACGAAGAACACATCGTCGACCGAGTTCGTCGAGTACGCCACCATGGGCTTGTTCACATACGACAGGCCCGCGGTTGACGCGATCATGAACGCATTGCCGACCGTGGCTCCCGACACGTTGACGAAACGCCCCTGCACGCCGCTGGGTGATTCGTACACCATCAAATAGACGTCATGCCTGGCGGCGTAGGCCAGCCCATGCGCCACCGACAACTGCCCGCTCGCCACGGCCGTGCGGCCCAAGCCGGTAATGACCCCTCCGGCCGGCACCACCGTCGCGCTGACAGGAAGTGTGACCGGTGAGTTGGGCGCCCCGGGTGCAGTCAACACGACGCTGCCGCTCAGAGATGTCTGCGAGCCAATCACGTCCGAGGGATTGATTACGGTCACCGAAAAGGAACCATTGCCGTTACCTGTGCCGCCCGTGACCTGCAGCCAGGCCGCGGAGGTCGTCGCGGTCCACGCCACCGGCGATGCCGCAAACGTGACGGAGACCGACTGCGGCGAGAACCCGCTTATGGCGGAACCGTTCTTGGTGACCGAGAAAGAGAGACTGCCCGGAGTGGCCACTACATTGGTCGAGCCGCCGGGGCCTCCGCCACCAAAGATTGGGCCTGGCGTGGCCGCCGCGGGCAGGCCCACACGCTCGACATAGTCGGCAATGTAGTCAAGCGTGTAGGAAATGCCGAATTGGCCGTTCTCACCAGCGGCCACATCGGGATAGAACGAGCCGCCGGTCGTAGACGGCGTCGCGGTGGACAGTCCGGTGAACACACTGAGTGGCGTACCCAAGGCATCCAGCACTGCGCCGTCCAGGTAGGGACACGTGTCGTTGGGACACCCGCCACTGCTTTGCACCGCCATCAATACGCGCCGGGAAATGGCGTCGTACATCCCCATTGCGGCGCCTTCCGAACGGCTCGTGCCGGAGATCGTGTAGACGCTCGCAGGCATGGTGCCTACCGAGCCCGACGCAGACGAAACAAAGCGGCCCTGCACATCGCGGCCCGGGGTGAACCCGGTCCACGCCACTAAGAATCCGTCGCGCTCAGGCAGGAACACCGGGACGGGCTCAATCGTGAAACCGTTCTGGACCGTCAGCAGGCCCGTCAACAGGACGCCGTTCGAACCGTCGACGACTTTGGCCCAGAGGCCCAGGACTTCCGGGTTAGCCGGACTGTTCGGGTGCACGCCCTGATAGGCGATCATGATCCGATTGGTTTCCCAGTCCACCGCCGCCTTCGCGGCGCCCTGGCTCCAGTTCGCGGCGCTCACATTGACGATGCCTCCAGAGGCAGTTCCGTCTACATTGATGAACCGCAGCAGCACGTCCGCGCCCTGGCTGAAGATGCGTTCCCAGACCGCGACGAACTGGCGGGTGAACGGATTAAAGACGATGTCGTTGGGCAGTTCATACACGCCGTCCGACGCGAGGAACGGCCCTCCCTGGAGCGCGCCCCCGCTGCCGGTAAAAGTCACGCGCTGGATATACGCGCTGGGCGGACCGTCGAACTGTTTGCCCCGGTCCGTGGCAAACATGACAAAGAACACATCGTCTGCCGTGTTCGTCGAGTACGCCACCATGGGTTTGTTCACGTACGACAGACCCGCGGTCGACGCGATCATGAACGCGTTGCCGACCGTGGCTCCCGACGTGTTGACGAAACGTCCCTGCACGCCCGAGGGTGACTCGTACACCATCAGGTAGACGTCATGCTTGGCGTCGTAGGCCAGCCCATGCGCCACCGACAACTGCCCACTGGCCACCGCCGTGCGGCCCTGGTTGCTCACCTGGGCCAAGGCGGGGGACGCTGCCGTGAGGGTTCCCCAGAGCAACGCGAGAGTACAGAGGGTCGTTCGTGGTGACATAGATCAGGCTCCGGTCGGCGGTCTATCGGCTCCGGGGACCGCGAACATTACGATAGCCGCCATCATCGGAATAAGTGGTGTAAAAATCCGGGTTTCGATAATGCTGGAAAAACAAAACGCCAACAAAACGAAGCTGGGCATGACAACGACCAGCGTAGATCGAGTCAGGCGCGGTTGATGCGCCCAGCTTTTCCAACCAAGCCACGCGGCGGGACCAATGAGCACCAATCCAAACCAGGCATACGCGCGGTAGTACGGATCGTAGTTGTCCGGGAGCAACCCGAGAAACTGAAAATTCCGTGACGCCTGCCAGGGATCGTACCACGCCACTCCACGCCAGACGCGAAGGGCTGCGTATACCGCGGCCCACCCTGTCCCCAGTGCCAGCGCCTTGAGGAGATGCGCCCGCGACCACGGCCGCGAAACCGCGAACAGCAGCCACAAGAACGCGGAGGTCTCGCGGTTGAGCGCTGCCAATAGGAGGAACCCGGCAAAGTAGGCATCGCGACCACGGGCCATGGCGGCCACGGCGGCCGCCGACAGGGCCCATTCCACAAAGTGATCGGGATGCGGCCACCCGTTGGTGAATGTCAGGAGCAGAAGAATGGCGCTCAGCAATGTGCCGGCAATCGCGCCCGTGGCTGTGAACCACGTGGCCAGCAGCACATGCGTGGCCACAAGACCGGCAAACGCTCCGACCCACCTGAACCCGACCCACACGACGATGCGATCGACAGGTGCCACCTTGACCAGTGCTTCGAACGTAAATGGGGCCAGCACGCGATACTTGCCCGGGGGGTCTTCAGCGTTGGCAACGACCGCCTTTGGGTAGTCTTCAAACCCGCGAGCAGGCGAGGCGCGCACCCGATAGTCAATGAATCCGATCGCCGTGGCTGCCATCAGATACAGAGGCAAGGCCAGTGCGAGACCGGGGATTCGCTTCACCGGCTCGGCTACCGAGGAGGACCGGCAACGGCAGCCGCCACCGCGACAGCCGCCGCCAATCGAACGGCGTCATCATCACTGGTGAGGCGGCCAACGACCTCGGCCGAGGAGCCAAGGTTCAGGTGTGCGGCCACACCCAGCCAGCGTTCGCGCAAGGCAAGCGACCCATCGCGCACCCATGCCCGGACGCGTGTGCTGATGGAGGGTGCCCCCGGGATACTGGCGAGGGTTTCGGCCGCGCGGATCGCCTCATGTTCGGCACCGACGTTCACGATCCTGACGAGTTCAGTGACTCCTGAAGCTTCGCGTCGCTCAGCCCGACCCTGCGCCAGCACCAGCCGATCGGCCACCGACAACCGGTCGAGGTAAGGGGTCAGAGCCTTGAGGCTCTCGGGGTCGCCGTGACGAGCCAGGCCCACCTGAATTTGCGTCCGCGCGCCCGGGTACGAGGGCCCGCCCTCGGTGCTCAGGCGGCGCCACAACGCCAGGGCTTCAGGCCCTGGAATGATCTGCAGGGTCGCCAGTGCCGCGATGGCTTTGCCCGGATCCTGGCTTGTGACCATAGGCTCCAGCAGTCGCACGCGAGAGGCGGATGGCAGCTCCGGCCACGTCGCGACTTCAAGGGCGCTTGAACCCACGACTTCCGCCTCCCAACCGGCAGAGAGCGCGGCGGGCCGCTCACCGAGCATGCGCCGCAGCACCCATAACCGCGCCCGATCGAGGGCCGTGCCGGAGTCGCCACGGGTTGTGGCGTCGACAAGTTCGCGGCAGGACGCATCGGAGCTGATCTTGACGACCACCATGCACGCGGTGAGCCGCTTGGCCGCCGCGACGTCATCCAGAGACAGACGAGCGGTGCGGTCTGCCAGAAACGGAAGCCGGGAAGCCTCCACCACCTGGGTTCGCGGCGCCAGCGCCAGTTCGACCGCCACTTCCACGGTGCCGATCTCAATAGGCAGGGCGTTCAGCATCGCCCACGCTTCTTCGCGACGGCCCGCCGCGGCGGTGGCCCTCACCGATGCGATTGTGGTTTGCGGTCCCGGCTGCTGGCGGGGACTGTGGGCTGCCACGGTCCCGCTCAAGGTCAAGACCACCAGGCATCCGGTCACCCAGTGCTTCATGGGATCAATCATACGGCACCGCGCACACGATGAGAATCCGCCACGATAGAATCACGCCACATCCGTGGCGTTCCGTCACCTGTTTCGAGGACTGCTGTTTCTGATTGTCGCGGCGCTGGCGGGCCCCGCAGCGTTCGCCGTGGCGTATGCGCTTCGCCCGGCCTTCACGCTCGAAATGGATCGCCCGATGCCGGGGGTGCTGACCGGCTTCTACGATGCCGAGCGCGCCGGTCAAGACACGTTCGCCTGGTCGCAACGACAAGCCACGGTGCAACTGCCGGGGCTGGATCGGCGCGGCGCGTGGCTGTGCGTTGTGCGTCTGCGTGGAGGACGCGCCGACGCCGCCCTGCTCCCTGAGGTCACGCTCGCGGTGGACGGTATCGTCGCCGTTAGACATCAGACCACCAACGACTTCGCCGACATTGGTGTGCCCCTGGCGCCGCGCAGCGGCAGTGGCGCCTCAATCACGTTGAATACAGACACCTTTGTTCCTGGCGGCGGCGACACGCGCACATTGGGTGTGATTGTGGACCGCTGGACCTGCGCACCTGACTCTGGATTCATCCCCCTGCCGCCACGACCAGCGATGCGCTCGGCGGGGATTGCGACGGCTGCGTTTGGTGCGGTGCTCTTGGTGATGAGCGCGCCACTGGCCATGTATCTCGTGGGGGTTGCGGCCATCGCTCTCCTGCAGGCGATTCCCCTCACGCGCGATCTCGGTCCGTTTTCAGCGTTCGCCATGCCCATTGAGTGGGTTGCCGTGGGGCTGGCTCTCGTGCTGTCGGCCACGTTGTTGGGGTCGCGAGTGGCGCTCAGCCGTTCTCTCTCAGTGGCTGGCCGCGTTGCGCTGTTCCTGACGTTCGGCCTCCTTTATTTGAAACTCGCGGCGCTGTTCCATCCTTCCAAGCTCGTGGTGGATGCGGTCTTTCACGCACATCGGCTCGATTGGGTGATGGAGGGGCGGTTTTTTTTCACGCAGCCGATGCCGAGCGGTGTCCGGTTTCCCTACGCCATCGGGCTGTACGTCTTCGCCGCACCCTGGGCGATCTTCACGACCGACCTGGTGTCCCTGCTGCGCATCGTCGTCACCGCAGCCGATGCGATTGGCGGACTCCTCATCTACGCGCTCATCGCGCGCTGCTGGGGTGACCGCACAGTGGGGGCGACTGCCGCCGTGCTGTACGGACTGGTCCCGCTGACGTTCGAAATCGTGGGCAACGCGAACCTGACCAATGCGTTTGGGCAATCCGCCTCGCTCGCGGCGTTGGCTGCGGCCACCCTGCTTCCATTGTCCTGGGGGCAGTGGAAGTCCTGGGCCCTGCTGGTGTTGCTGTGTGCGTCAGCGTGCTGATGTGGCACAGCAGCGCGAACGCACACAGCAACACCAGCAGGGCCCAGGACTTCCACTGCCCCCAGGACAATGGAAGC
>JBKJJZ010000069.1:0-12093 GCA_046597705.1 Vicinamibacterales bacterium
GCAATCGCGACCAGGGTCTGCATGCCGGCTCAGGCGAGACCGACGCCTGCGACACCTCCTACGAGCGCCAGCAGCGCGCTCTCGGTCAGCAATTGGCGGATCAGCCGAAGGCGGCCGGCGCCGATCGCCGTGCGCAATGCGACCTCGCGTTCCCGTACCGATGCGCGCGAGAGCAAGAGGTTGGCGACGTTCACACAGGCGATGAGCAAAAGGAACGCTACTGCGCCAAGGAGTGCGACGATCGCCGGTTTGCTGCGTGCGACGAGCTGGTCGTGATAACCCGCCACGTACACGCCGTACCCGTCCTGCTGGGGAAACCGCTTGATGATGCCGGCGTTTATCGGATCGAGATCGGCCTGTGCCTGGCTGACGGCCACACCAGGTTTGAGGCGGCCGATGGACATCAGCCAGAGCGAGCCGCGGCTGGTGCGCAGCTGTTCGTTGGGCGCCAGCGGGACCCAGAACTCAGTGGCCGGCGCCGGGAAGCCAAAGCCCTTCGGCATGATTCCAATGACCTGCCGCTTGCGTCCGCTCAAAACGACCGAGCGGCCGATCACCTGTTCGTCGCCGGCAAAGGCGCGCATCCACAAGCCGTGACTGAGCACCACGACGCCGTCCTGCTGGGGTTGATCCTCGGCATCGGTAAACACGCGTCCGCGATACGGCTGCACGCCAAGAACGGCAAAGAGGTTTGCAGAATTCGCGGCGCCAGAAATCAGCTGGGCATCACCGGCGCCGGTGAGACTGAAATTGCGGTTCCTGAAGACGGCGATTCCGTCGAACGTCCGGTTCGATGCGCGGTAGTCCTGGATGTCGGGAAACGAGTGCCAGTCCTCACGCAAGGGCAGGCGCTTGTTGTCCATCCACACCATCACCAGCCGATCGGCATCTGGATAAGGCAGCGGCTTGAGCAACACGCCGTTCGCCACTCCAAAGATGGTGGAGGTGGCGCCAATGCCGAGGGCGATGGTCATCAGCGCGATCAGGCTGAATCCGGGCTGACGCCGCATCAACCGCATGGCGAAACGGGCGTCACTCACGGTGGCTTCGATGACCCCGCCCCCGCGCACCTCGTAGCCCTGGTCCTGAAGCGACGGCACGTTGCCCACCTGACGGATGGCGGCCGCGCGCGCATCCTCCGGCGTCATCCCGCGACGCACATAGTCGGCGGTGGCCAGATCCACGTGATGCGCCAGCTCGTCGTGGATTTCTCCCGTCACCCGCTCGCGCCCAAAAAGGCCGCGCAGGCGATCACCCAGAATGCGGAACCAACGCATATCGCACCCTCCCTGCCCTGTTCGATCAGGTTTCGGAAATGATCCGGTCCACCGCCCCGGACAGGCGTTGCCAGCTGCCGGTTTCGGCCTCCACCTGCTTGCGACCGGCGCGTGTCAGCCGGTAGAAACGTGCGCGGCGATTCATGTCGGTGATGGCCCACTCGGATTCGATCCAGCCTCGCTGTTCCATGCGATAGAGCGCTGGATAAAGGGAACCCTCCTCCACCTGCAGCACTTCGTCGGACAGCTGATGCAGCCGCTGGGCGATGCCGTATCCATGCTGCGGACCGGCCCGCAGCGTCCGAAGGACGAGCAGATCGAGTGTGCCGTGGAGTTGATCGGAATTAGTGCGCGCCAGCATGTGGCATCTTCACTTAGCCATTCTAGGTGAAGAGGTGAAACTTGGTGTTTATTATTTATGATTTGGTTATTTCCGGACAGTAAGCCGTCAAATAACCAATCGTAAATAATCAATCATAAATAACGATCGAAGCGCAGCCGAGGGCCGCAGCGGTCTAGACGAATTCGATCGGCACCCGCTTCGGGATCAGGCCCTTCTCGAACGCTTCGGTAAAGAATCGCTCGAGCGCTTCGCGACCGCGCACGCCGTAGTCCAGCGTGAGGTCGTTGACGTACATCCCCACGAACGTGTCGGTGTCCTTGCGGTCCAGACCGCGGCCGAACTGCTGCGCGTACTCGACGCCGGCGGCGCGGTTGTTCAGGGCGTACGCGATGCTGTCATGCAGCATCTTCGACACGGTCTTCATGACGTCGAGTCCCAGGTCGCGCCGGATGATGTTGCCGCCGAGCGGAAGCGGAAGCCCGCCGGTGCGCTCGAACCACCATTCGCCCAGGTCCACGATCTTGCGGAAGCCTTCGGCCTGGTAGGTGAGCTGGCCTTCGTGAATCAGCAACCCTGCGTCCACCTTGCCGGCCAGCACCGCGTTCTGGATTTCGTCGAACGCAATCACGACGTGCTCGAAATCAGGGTCGTACATCTGAAGCGTCAGGAACGCCGTGGTCAGCAACCCCGGTACGCCAATCTTGAGGCCCTTCAGGGATGTGACCGGCAGCGGATTCAGGGACACCAGGATGGGGCCGTAGTTGTCCCCCATGCTCGATCCATGCGGCAGCAGCGCGTACTTGTCCAGCAAGTGCGCGTACGCATGAAAGGACACCGCCGTCACTTCGTACTGGCCTTCGAAGGCGGCCCGGTTCAAAGTCTCGATGTCCGCCAGAACCTGATGGACTTCAATGCCCGGCACCTCCACGGCGCCGCTCGCCAATCCGTAAAACATGAACGCGTCATCAGAATCAGGACTATGGGCAACAGTGATCTTCATTGGGGATAACTTCCGAAAGGGGCGTCGCGAAGATGTTTCACGACGGCCGCGAATTTCTCGATCGTGTAGTCGATGTCGTGCTCGGTCGTCATGCGGCCCAACCCGAAGCGGATGGTGGCAGACGGCACATGCTCCGCCCCATACAAGGCCAGCAGCACGTGAGAAGGTGTGGCGGAAGCGGAACTGCAGGCGGATCCGGACGACACGGCAATGTCGGAGATGCCCACCAGCAGCGACGCACCATCCACATCGTCAAAGCCGACATGAAGGTTGTGCGGCAACCGATGTTCCATCGATCCGTTCACGCGCACGCCACCCACCCGAGAACGCAGCCCCTCGAGCAGCCGATCACGGAGCCGCGCCAGCCGCGCGCACTCCTCGGACATTTCTCTCTTGTCGATCAGGCACGCGTATCCCAGTCCGACGATGCCGGGGACATTGAGAGTGCCGGAACGCATGCCGCGCTCCTGCCCGCCACCTTGAATGAGCGGGCACAGCTCGGTGCGTCGCCGGATGTAAAGCGCGCCGCAGCCTTTCGGGCCATACATCTTGTGACCGGTGAGCGAGAGCAAATCGATGTTCATCGCCTGCACATCGATGGGGACCTTTCCCACACCCTGCGCGGCATCCGTGTGAAACAGCGCGCCCTTCGCATGCGCGATCGCGGCAATTTCGGCCAGCGGCTGAAGGACGCCCACTTCGTTGTTGGCGGCCATCACGCTGACAAGCGCGGTCTGCTCGGTCACCACTCCCGCCAGCGCATCGAGGTCCAGGCGGCCGTCGCGATCGACTGGAACGATCGTGCAGGTCCAATCGTTTCCGGTAAGCGGGCCGCTCTTGCCAAGTCCCTTGCATCCCTCTAGCACCGACTTGTGTTCGATGGCGGAACACACAACATGCCTGCGGTCCGCGGGGGCGGATGCCGCGACGCCCTTGATCGCAAAATTGTTGGATTCGGTCGCGCCGCTCGTGAAGACAATTTCCCTGGCCGTGGCACCGATGAGGGCCGCCACCCGGCGCCGGGCTTCCTCCACCGCCTCCTGCGCTTTCCATCCCCACTGATGACTGGAAGAAGCGGGGTTGCCGAAGACCTCGGTAAAGTAGGGCAACATCGCTTCGAGCACGCGCGGATCCACAGGCGTCGTGGCGTGATAATCGAGATAGACGGGCGGACGCGACATCGCCCGGTAATATTACACGCTGCCAGCCATCACTCCGCGGCGCTGCGCAGCTGCAGGCATGGCCAGTAGTCGGCGGCCCCCGGCTGGTCGACAAGACAACGCTGGCACGGCGACGCCCTTCGCACTGAGCATGAGCCATGGAGATCGCACGTTTGGCTGTGTTGGTGGTCACGCTCTCGCTAGCGCGCCCCGGCGGTAGGTGTCAGGGCTCGACGATCTGCAACAACTCCGCAGTGGCGCCGCGAACGGCCTTCACAGGAATCGTGCGGTCAAACGTGGCAAGCCGGCCGCCCATCTTCCTTGCAAGGCCCAGCAAGTACACGTCGGTCACCTGTCGATGGCCGCTGATGAACTGCGGCGCGAACAGCTCGGTGTCGGTCAGCGACACCGCATCGGTCCATGCGCGATAGTGTTTGTCCTGACACAGCCGGCCCAGATGTTTGATCACGTCAACCGGCCGCACCAACACCTCGTCTGACGGCTGCTGGCACGCCACACGAATCAATCCATTCTCGGTGAGCGGACACGTGGCCCACCCCTGATGCCGTTGGTCGGCAAACCAGTCATGCGCCAGATCGTGATGCACATGATCAGGGAAGAACAAGGCGACGAGGACGTTGACGTCCAGGAGCGATGCGCGTGGGGCGGCCACGACGGGTCCTACTCGTCGCGCAATCGGTTCACGGCCGCCATCGTCAGCGGCGGGGCTCCCGCTTTGCGGGTCAGCAGTGGTACGCCATTGCGCACCTTCGCCGCCTTCGGCGAAGCCAGCGCCTTGCGGATGAGCTCTGAGACCACCTGCCCGGCGGACAGGCCTCGCGCTGCGCCAATTTCCTTGGCGGCCTGCAGCACATCCAGATCCAAATCCAGCGTTGTCCTCATGCATCAAGCATCACGCATCACGCATCGCAAGTCAAATGATGCAGCAATTAATGACCGCCTGGTGGTCCATGTTGTCCTCCATTTCGATATCGCAGTTGAGTGACCCGCTTCCAATCACCGTCATAGAGGTAGGATCTGGACAGGAAACAGGTTTGTTCTGGAGGATCGATGCGCCGATTTCTGATGGGAAGTTTTGTGGCTGGCGCCGGCGTGTTGGCGGCGGTGAGTCTCGGCGCGGCTAAAGCCACGCCCTACGCCGAAGCCGCACAGGCTCAAGCCGCCGGGATGAACGCCGACGGCCTGTTCAAGGCCTGGGGCACCTATCAATCAATGCGGCAGGCATCGCCTTATCGCACCGCCACCTGGCAATACCTGGGGCCCACCAACATCAGCGGCCGGGCGACGGACGTCGCAGTGGCTGACGTCGGTGATGCGCGGCACATCTACGTCGGCTACGCCACCAGCGGAGTCTGGAAGAGCAGTGACGATGGCAAGACATGGGGGCCGATCTTCGAACACGAAGCCTCCACGAGCATCGGCAACGTCGAAGTGGCTCCCTCCAACTCCAACATCGTCTGGGTCGGCACCGGCGAGGCGAATATCCTTCGCGCCTCGATGGCAGGCGTGGGTATCTACAAATCCATCGATGCGGGCAAGACGTTCACGCACATGGGCCTGACTGATACGCAGACGATTTCGAAGATCCTGATTCATCCCACCAACCCCGACATCGTGTACGTGGCCGCGTCCGGCCATGAATGGACTGACAACGCCATGCGCGGCGTCTTCAAGACCACCGACGGCGGCAGGAATTGGACGAAGGTTTTCTACAAGAGCCCGCGGACCGGCGCGATCGACCTGGTGATGGATCCCACGGATCCAAACGTGCTCTACGCCGCGATGTGGCAGCGCGTCCGGAGGAAGTGGAGCGATCCCCGCGTGGAGCCCGGCTACAGCGAAAGCGGCGTGATCAAGACCACCGATGGCGGCGCAACCTGGACCGATGTGAGTGACGGCCTGCCTGCGGCCCAGTTGCGTGGGCGCATCGGCATCGACATCGCCCGATCGAATCCGAGCGTGCTCTACGCCCTCGTAGACAACTACGAAGAGGGCCGCGGCCCGCAGCCGGGCGAGCGCGACGCATACGGCCGCGCGATCACCAACGGACGTATCAAGGCCGCTGAGATCTATCGCACCGACGACAAGGGCAAGACCTGGCGCAAGATGAGCGAGAACAACAACTTCATGATCAACCACTCCGGCACCTACGGGTGGGTGTTCGGCCAGATTCGGGTTGACCCGGTCAACGAGAACACGATCTACACGATGGGCCTGGGGTTCAACCGCTCATTGGACGCCGGCAAGACGTTCTCGAACGCGGCTGGCTCATCCACGAGCAACGTGGACGGCAGCAACACGGGCGGCGTGCACAGCGATCACCACGGCGTCTGGATCGATCCGAAGGATCCGAACAAGCTCTACAACGTGAACGATGGCGGCTTCTATCGCTCACATGACGGCGGCAAGTCATGGCTCTTCGCCGTCGCGGCGGGCGGCGCGCAGTTCTACAACGTGACGCTTGATACCTCGCGGCCGGTGTCGTGGGCGTACGGCTCGATCCAGGATCACGGCAGCCGTCGTGGCAAGGTGGACGTCACGAAGGGCCGCGGGTCAATTCCCGCCGTCTCCTGGGAGGGCGCCCCCGGCGGCGAAGGGTCGAATCATTCCATCGACCCCACCAACCCGAACATCGTCTACACGCATGGCTTTTACGGCAACTTCAGTCGCACGGACCTGGGTGTTGCGCAGCCCGCGGGTGGCCGTGGACGCGGCGCGGCTGCAGCGGCTCCGGGCCAGCCTCCTGCGCCAGCGGGTCCGCAACGCGTGACTCAAATCCAGCCGCCGGATCCGCCCGACGCGGAACTGCGCGCGCAGTGGATGGCGCCGATCCTCATCTCGCCCCACGACACCACGATCATCTATGCGGGCTACCAGAAAGTGTTCAAGTCCAACACCCGCGGCGACAAGTGGGAAATCATGAGCCCGGATCTCACGAAGAACGATCCCAAGGAGATGCTCATCAAGAACTCCAACGCCATCCCCTACCAGACCATCGTGGCGCTCGCCGAGTCGCCGAAGAAGGCAGGGCTCATGTATGTCGGAAGCGACGATGGGCGGCTGCATACGACGATTGACAGCGGCAAGGAATGGACGGAGCTGACCAATAAACTGCCCGTGCGCAGATGGCTCTCGGGCCTTGTGCCGTCGAAGTACGCGGAAGGCACGGTCTACGTGACGCAACGCGGTCGCGAGGATGACGACTTTGCCGCCTACATCTACAAGTCCACGGACTTCGGCAAGACCTTCACCAGCATCGTCAACAACATCCCGGCAGGACCGGTGAACGTGATTCGCGAGCATCCGACCAATCCGAATGTGCTGTTTGCCGGCACGGACTTTGGTGTGTATGTATCGACCAACGGCGGCGCAAAGTGGGAGGTGCTTGGCGGCAATCTCCCCTCGACGCAGGTGTCTGATCTCCAGTACCACCCGGTCGATCACGTGCTCGTGATCTCGACGTACGGGCGCGGAATGTTTGCGCTCGACGTGTCGGGAATAAAGTAGGGCCGCGCCAATTCACGGCGCCCCTGAAGGGACGCCCTACGTATCGCACCTTCTGGCCTTACCAGCGGACCCGCACACCGACACCGTTTCCCGTTTCCGAAAGCATCGGACGCACGGCGACGGACAGGCCACCGTCCTCACGTTCATAGAGGGTTTTCACCTTGCCCGAGTCGAGTGCGTAACCCAGCAGGGCGCCGGCGGCGACGCCGACCAGGGCGCCCGTGACGTAGTGGTTCGACGGCCTGATGGGCTCGACCTGACCGCCGAGTAATATCACCAGGCTGCTTCCAAAGACCTGGCCGACCGCGTCGCCCGCGTCGGCTATCGTCCCAATCAGGAGCCCAGCCAACCCGAGGCTGAGTGCGCCTTTCACTACGCCGTTGGTCACTGAATCGGGCGACTGGACCCTTCGCACATCTGCGATGCCGAGTTGAGTTGTGGCCCCGCCGTCGCCGCCTACTTCGATGCTTTCCGCGGTCTGTTGCAGCACTTTCCCCTTGGTGATGCGGCCATCGGAAGACGTCAGCCACACTGTCTGACCGACGACAGCCGGCATGGCGGCCGTCGACAGTTGGGCTCCTGCCGTCGCGGGGATCACCATCATCAGGGTGGTCAATGTGATTGAAGCGGCGAATCGATTTGCCTTCATGAGCCTGGCCTCCTCGTGGCCGGAGTGCCACGCTGACACTGTAGGCCCCTCATCGGCCCAAGTCGTGAGGCAACCCTGAAGGATGTGTGAGGTTTCGGTGAAACCGGGTGCTCTCGTGCACCGGTGCTCGGGTGCTGGTGTGCCGAATGTGTCACCGAAATCGGCCCGATATTCTGCAATATGGCCTCAAATGAAGCTTTCGCCAAAGCACCTGAAGCGCTACAAGGACATCGCGTTGCTCCTGTGGAAATACGGGCGATCCGACCTTGTTCAACAAATGGGGATGGACGATGCCCTTGGCTCTGCTGACACTGCGGCAGCCAAGTCGGCCGAGCCGGGCGACCCCGAACAGTTCGCCGCAGACCTCGAAGCGATGGGACCCACGTATGTGAAGTTGGGCCAGGTGCTCTCGGGCCGTCCCGACCTGCTGCCGGATGCGTATCTGAAGGCCTTGGCCCGCCTGCATGACAAGGTCAAGCCGTTTTCCTACGCCGAGGTCGAACAAATCGTCACCGCGGAGGTGGGCACAAAGATTTCGAAGGCGTTCTCCCGCTTCGATGTGGAGCCGATCGCGGCTGCCTCTCTGGGTCAGGTGCATTACGCGGAGCTGCGCGATGGCCGGCCCGTCGTAGTCAAGGTTCAACGTCCGGGAATTCGCGAGCAGATCGCAGACGACTTCGAAGTTCTCGGTGAGATCTCCGAGTTCCTCGATTCGCACACCGAAATTGGGCGCCGCGTCCGGTTTGTGAGGATTCTGGAAGAGTTCCGGATCACGATTCAGCGGGAACTCAACTACGAGCTGGAAGCCAACAACCTCATCGCGCTCCACAACAACCTGAGCGAGTTCCCGCGTATCGAGGTGCCTCTACCGGTCCGCGATTACAGCACGAAGACCGTGCTCACCATCGACTACGTTCGCGGCCGGAAGGTGACGTCAATCGGGCCGCTGGTTCGGCTGGACATCGACGGCGCTGGACTGCTCGAGGAACTGTTCAAGGCCTACCTGAAACAGGTGCTGGTGGACGGTCTCTTCCACGCCGATCCGCACCCGGGGAATGTCTTTCTCACCGATGACGGGCGCATCGCGTTGCTGGATCTGGGCATGGTCGGCCACACCACGCCCGCCATGCAGGAGCACCTGCTGAAGCTGCTGCTCGAGACCAGTGAGGGCAATGGCGAAGCTGTGGCCGACATCGTCATTGGCATCAGCCAGAGCGCGGAGGAATTCGACCAGGCCGAATTCCGTCGCAAGGTGGGCCAGTTGATGGCGGCTCGACAGGGGCAGGCGCTTCAACAGATCAACGTCGGCAAGTCCCTGCTGGAAGTCAGCAAGCACGCGATGGACTGCGGACTCACGGTGCCCAGCGAGCTGACGTTGTTGGGAAAAACGCTCCTGCAGCTCGACGAGATCGGCAAGCTCCTCGATCCGGCGTTTGATCCGAACGCGGCGATCCGCCGCAACGTTGGCGAGCTGTTGTCGCGGCGCATGGGCAAGGACGGCAGCCCGGCACGCTTGTTCAGTTCGCTGCTGGAGATGAAGGACTTCATCACCGGTCTGCCCTCGCGCCTGAACAAGGTCATGGACACGGTGGCCAACCACGAACTGGAAGTGAAGATTAAGACCGTGGATGCGGCGCTGGTGATGGAAGGGTTCCAGAAAGTCGCCAATCGAATCGCGACCGGCCTCATCCTGGCAGCGCTGATCGTCGGGGCCTCGCTCCTGATGCAGGTCCGAACGAACTTCACAATCTGGGGTTACCCGGGCCTGGCGATGTTGTGTTTTCTCGCCGCGGCCACGGGAGGCCTCTGGCTCATCATCAGCATCGTCGTTGGCGATCAGCGGAAGCGAACGCGATAGGAAACGCGGATAGGAGGCGGGTCTAACGACCCGGCGTCCGAGGTGTGACTTCGTAGCCGCGGCGATGCCGCACCTCGAACTTGCCGGAAGGCACGGTGACGATGATGTCGTGCCAGCCTTCCCGGGCGACGCCAGTGGGCACGTAGCGGAGAAGGTAACGCGTCCTGAATTCGTCGAGCGCGGGTGCGAGCGTCTTTTCTACATTTGACCCGGGTTGCACTTGATACAGCCGGCCGCCGGTTGCCTCTGCGATTGGTCTGAGCGGTGCGGCCGCCACGCCTACGCCATACCGCACTCCATTCCCATTACCGAAGGGCGCCGAATACGAAAGCATGCCCTGGCCCAGGGCAACGATGTGCACCACGGTGTCTGTGCGCAACGCGACGTTCAAGCGGCTGCGCTCGGGAACAAAGCTCCGGTCGTCCGTGCCTCCCGTGATGCCGATGATCAATTGTCGCCGCCCAACCTCCGTCGGTTTGAGCATCATGGCCGCCGTCAGGCCATCGAGGATCGACGAGCGTCCGGACTGTGGTTGCGGATCGGCGTCCAGCTTGACGTCGGCGTCCGCGGTCAGAATTCGAAGGCCATCGGTCGGCTGTATCAACCCGCGAACCTGCACTCTGGCCGCATCGATCGAACCTTCGGCCGCCTGCCTGCGGATTCCGGCAAATCTGCCCTGTGAATCGGTTGTAAGGGTGGAGAGAACGGCCTCACGCTGAATCACCAGCGTCACGTCGATGTCGCCCGTATTCTGACTGACGTCCCGGACGTTCTGGCGAACGCCGTTGTCCGTGACCACGAAGTCGGAGACCGTCAGTCCGGCAACGGGCGAATTGCCGCGCATCACCGATACATCCACCAGTACTTCGTCGGCGTTGGAGCGGAACACGACCTGCGCATTGACGGCCAACGCCGAGACGACGACGGTCGACATCACGGACGCAACCAGGTGCTTCACCGGAGTTGCTTCCGCATCGCGATCCGGCGGACTTCGAGGAAACGGAAGTCGCCACCGAGAAACTCTTTCCAGGGATCGACCGGACCCGCGCGTTCTGACAACGCCTCGCTGACCAGGCGGTCGGCCTCCTCGCGTCCTCCTGTGGCAAACACCATCGAAGCCAGCGCGAGCCTGGCAGCCTTGCCATTCGTCTGGAGGTTAACCGCGGATTGGTAGGCGGCTTGCGCGTCCTTACCGCGGCCGTTGGCTTCCAGGCTACGGCCCGTAATCAACGCCGCCATGTAGCGCAGCCACGGGTCATCCGAGAGTCCACCCATTGCTGCCAGGAGGGGCAGCGCCTCGCCGTGCGCCCCCCACGTCGACAGCATTGCGGCCTGCCGCAGCGTCGCTTCTGCCCGAACGGACTCGAACTGGCGCGCGGCCTCGAACAATTTCACGACGTCGCGCATCTCGGCGTGACCCCGGCGACCGAGCAAAGGCACCATGCCGCCAGTCGGATCGGGACCGTCGAACGTGGGCTGAACCACCTGGGTGGCCTCATACCAGGCGTTGCGCTCGCCCCTCATGGTCCGGATCAATGCTATGCGGCCCTCATCGAATCGGCCACGAATGTGCTTCAGGTGATCGTCAACGGAAATGACACCCGCATAGCGCGCTGAGAGGACCGACAAAGCCACGGCATGCCATGCCGCTTCGAACTCTCCCTGAAGGGGCAACTGCCTGACGGCCTTACAGGCGTCTTCGAACAGGTCAACCTCCGGCCCTGTCCGAGTTGTCAGTTCCTTGTGTCGCAGGGCAGCATCGGCTGTCTCGAGAAGAAAGGCCGCCTTCGCCTCGGCGGGCCAGTCCTTCGCCTGGCGCGCGATCTGCTTTCGAAGATCGCCAAAGTCCGTGACTCTCGCCAGCTGTCCTGTGAACTTCTCGTACTGACGCTGCTGGTATGCGCTGAAGAGCTCAGCGGCTGTTGGGTCGGCGGACTGGGCAACACTGCTCGGTTGTGACAGAAACAGTGCAAGAACGAGAGCACTGGAGCACCTGAGCACTAGAGCACCGGTCCTACTCAGTCTTTGCCGGCTCAGCAGTCTTCGTGAGCGCGGCCTTGAGTGTGTGCCACGGCAGCGAGGCGCATTTTACGCGCGCTGGAAACTCGCGCACACCCGCGAACACGGCGAGCTTCCCCACTGCATCTTCATCAACCGGCTGATCGATTGGCGTCGTCACCATCTGGTGGAACTTGTCGAACAGTTCGGTTGCCTCGTCGATGGTGTGGCCTTTGACGGCGTCCGTCATGAGCGAGGCAGACGACTTCGAGATCGCGCA
>JBKJJZ010000075.1:0-8222 GCA_046597705.1 Vicinamibacterales bacterium
CAAAGCCGTGCGTGGGAGCGGCGTTCATGTCAGCGAACGAATGAATTCCTGGGCGAAGTGCCGCTGGCACAGGCGTTGCCTCAGGTCCAGTCGCGAATGACGAGGACGCCTCCACGCAGACCGTTGCTCCCGCGCGCTTGGGCCGCTGCGGCCCTCGTGTTCGCGTGCGTGTGGGCATTCGCCGCCGCGCCGCGCGCGGATGACAGTCGCTCATGGCTTGACCGCGTGAACTTCTATCGCGCCACCGCCGGGCTGCCGCCAGTCGAGGAGGATCCGGGCTTGAGCGGATCCGTCGCCGAACACGCGCGTTACATGGTGCGACACGACGAGATCAAGCACACGCAGAACCAGCGGCGGGCCATGGCCACTCCGGCGGGCGCCGAGGCCGCAGCCGCGAGCGTGCTCGTGGGTTCGAGCCGCGCGACCGAACCGGATGTCTGGGCCGTAGACGAGTGGATGCAGGGACCCTTTCACGCGCTCGGTCTTCTCGATCCTTCGCTCCAACGCGTGGGCTTCGGGATCCAGCGCGATGGTGGCGGCCGGATTCAGACCGCAGCCGGCCTCGACGTCGTTCGCGGCCGCAGTACGGCCGGGCCGCTGCCTGCATTTCCCATCGTGTGGCCCGCCAACGGCGCCACGGTCCCCATCGGCACCTCCACGTCCGAGTATCCCAACCCGCTCACCAGTTGCCGTGAATACATCGCCCCGGCCGGCCTTCCGCTCATCGTCCAGCTCGGCGCCGGCCGCGTGACGCCGCATGTGACCGCCTCGTGGTTCCTGGACGGCAAGCGCGCGTTGAGGCACTGCGTCTTCGATGAAAACACCTACCGCAACAAGAACGACGTGGAGCAGCGGCTGGGCCGAGGCGTCCTCGATGCGCACGACGCCGTCGTACTGATACCGCGCGCCCCCCTGCAATCCGGGCACACGTACCGAGTGGTGATCGACACAAACGGCAAGAGGATCGACTGGACCTTCCGCGTCGGGCGCTGAGCTACGTGCGAGGCCAGGGGATCAGGCGGTTCGTTCGCTGGCGGTAGGCCAGGTATTCCGGGTCGCGGCCCCACTTTCTTTGCGCGCTCGCCTCTAGTGTGGGAATGCCGGTGACGAAAAGCAGCAACCCCGTAATGGTCAGCGGACCCGCCGCACCAGGCAACGCCCACCAGCCCAGCCCAGGCACCACAAACGCGAACAGGCCCCACCAGCACAGCAGTTCGCCGAAATAATTCGGATGCCGGCTGTACCGCCAGAGACCGTGGTCGGGCCAACGGGCGCGAGTGCCCTCGCGGCTCTTCGACGCGAACTTCTGTGCGTCCGCCACAGTCTCAATCACGAGCCCGGCCAGCCAGATCATCGCACCCAGAGCCATCCAGCCCGTCCACTGGCCGTTCCGCACGGGTAGCGCAAACCACAGCGTTGCCGGCAGCATGATGATCCAGACGGCCACGCCCTGAAAGAACCAGAACTTCGCAAACTTCCAGAAGTGCTCACGCACGCCGTCGAAACGCGCGTCACGTCCCGTCTTGAGCACACGAAACAACAGGTACGCGGCAAGCCGCAGGGCCCACAGGACGACCATCAGCCCAATCGCCGTTGCCGGGGTGAACCAATGCAGGCTGCCGCCGGCGAGCCAGGCGGCAAGCGCGATGAACGTCAGCCCGTAGGAGAGATCGGTCACCTTGTCGGTGCGAAAGGTGGCTGCGACCGCGAAGAACGCCGCCTGGATGCCGAGACTGATGCCCAGCGTGATTAAGAGGTGATCGATCATGGCCCCACCACCACCAAGGCGAGTAACGCCATGTATCCAGCAAGATACCACCTAAACCGCCGGGCCATTCTCCGCTCGTCATGGGGGAAGAAATATCGATTTGTGAAGAGGGCGGCGATGTCATGGCCGAACCAGGGCAGCACGTTAATCTTCCAGTCATCCATCCTGTAGACCGTCGCACGCCATCGGTATCGCAGTTTCAAGAGAGGCAACCCGTACAAGACAAACACAACAATCAGCGCGGTCTTCATCGTGTGCCCCCTCGTCGTCCTGGCGCCAGGCCAACACCCGAGACAACCAGCTGAACCACCTCAGCGACCGGTCGTTCGTGAATAAACACGAGGCGCTGGTTGGAGGAGCGCGCCGATGGCGATACGCCCTGGCCGCCGACGTACACGCGTTCGGGTGCATCAGAAAACAACCGGGGCAGCGCACGCCGGTAGCGATCGAACCCAGCCCGTCGCATGACCGAGAGCAGCAAGGCTCTGGGGGCTGTGTCCCGGCATGCACGTGCCAGATCCTCGAGTGGCATCGCCGAGCCCAAGTACTCGACGCGCACGCCATGGCGCGCGAGATGCCATGCCACGATGAGCAGGCCGAGCTGATGATACTCATCTGGAAAACAGGCGGCGACCACGCGCGGGGCCTGGGCGCTCACCGGCTGCGCGGCGTCGAGCAATTGGCCGACTCGCTGCAGAAACCGGCTGCTGGCCATGTGCTCACTTGAGACCGAACACCGTGCCGCTTCCCAGAGTTCGCCCATCTCGATTGCCGCAGGCTCGATCACATCGGCCACCGCGCGTGTCGCGCTCAGGGTGGCAAACGCCTCGTCGAGCGCATGGTCAACCTGACGCGCATCCAGCGCGAGGGCGCCAGAGACGATGCGCTGCCGTAAAACGGCGGCGCCGGCAAAGGTGGCGTCACCCGTCAGCAGGTGGCCGCGGCCTTGCGCAGCAATCTCACCGATCGCGCGACCTTGATCGATTAACGTACGCACGCGTCTGAGCAACGCCAGGTCGTCGTCTCCATACACACGCTGGCGGCCGGTGCCCCGATCGGGTGAGATCAACCCGAACCGCTTTTCCCACGCACGCAGTAACGCAGGCGAGAAGCCGGTCAGCCGGGCCAGTGTGCCGATCTTGTAGGGACCGTTCACGCCACGTTCCGTGCGCGGGCGGCCGCCGGCTCCAGCAGGTAGTGCGCGACTCGCCACTCACTCCCCTGCCGGTACCCGAACAACTCGGCGCACGCCATGAAGAACATCCGCCATCGCCCGAACCAGCGCGCGGCCTCTACGGCTCCGTAATGACGAATGAACACCGGCATAAGGCGTTCCCGGTTCGCATCCAGATTCAGCAGCCAGGCATTCGCGGTTTTTTCGTAATGCGTGCCATCCCACCGCCAGAGGCGGCTCACCCGCATGTGGTCCCCCATCTCGAACATCAGGGACTCACCGGGCATCAGTCCTCCCGTGAAGAAGTGCCTCCCCAGCCAGTTGCCTGAGCCTTCAGTGGAGTATGGGTATGAGTACTCGCGGTGGCAGAAGATATGGATGAACAGCTTCGCATCCTCGTGCATCCAGCCCGAGATGCGCTGCAGCAGGGCCGAGTAGTTGCGCATGTGCTCGAACATTTCCACCGAGACCACGCGGTCGAATTGCCTCGTGGTGGAAAACGCATTCATGTCGGCCGTCACAATCTCGATATTGTCCATCCCCCGCGAAGCCGCGCGCCCAAGAATGAACTCGCGCTGACGATGGGAGTTCGAGACGCCAAGAATGCGACTCGACGGAAACCGTTCGGCCATCCAGAGGGTCAGCGAACCCCATCCGCAGCCCAGCTCCAGCACATCCTGCCCATCTGCCAGCTGCGCGTGCTCGCAGGTCTGGGCCAGGGCGGCGTCCTCGGCGCCGGCCAGCGTCGTGACGCCGTCCGGCCAGAAGCCGCAGCTGTACTTCAGCCGTGGACCCAGGGCACGCTCAAACAGTTCGACCGGCGCCTCATAGTGCTGGTCGTTGGCCGCGGCGGGCATCAGCGCGATCGGACTGCGCGCCATCTCCTCGATGAATGCCACGCGCCGATTTTCGACGACGGCATCGGCTTTCTTTTCGTCGATGAGGCGCTGTCGGCACACTTGCCTGATGCCGAGGCGGATCAAGTGGTCAGACAAGCGGCCGCGCTCGGCCATGTCGATGACGGAGTTCAACACCGCGTCAATCACGACTGGCCTCCTTCGCATACGCCACCTGCACGAGCCCCGTGGTGGCTTCGGTGAAGCCCGCCTCGCACGACGCCAGGTAGAACTCCCATCGCCGAATGAAGTCCTCCGGGTATCCAAGCCGGCGAACGTCGTCGAGCCGCGCCATAAAGCGGCCGCGCCACTCGCGCAGAGTCCGGGCGTAGTGCGGCGTCAGATCGTCGATGGCTTCGGCGTGCATATCAGTGGCACGCGCCACGGCGTCGTTCATGGCCTTCACCGACACGAGAGAGCTGCCGGGAAAGACGTCCTGCCGAATGAAGTCCACCGAACGCAGGTAACCCTCGTACCGGCTATCGGGCACAGTGATGGCCTGGATGACCATGCGTCCGCCCGGCGCGAGCCGTCGTCCGCACTGCTGGAAAAATGTGTCCAGAAAAGCGGCGCCTACCGCTTCGATCATCTCGACCGACACAAGCTTGTCGAACGTCCCTGTGAGGTCGCGGTAGTCGGTCAGCCGGACGTCCACACGAGCCTCGAGGCCGGCCTCGCGGACGCGCTGGGTCGCCACCTCCCACTGCTGGCGGGAGATGGTGGTGGTCGTGACTCGACAGCCGTACGTGGTTGCGGCGCGGATGGCAAACTCGCCCCACCCGGTGCCAATCTCGAGCAGATGGTCGGTCGGCTGCAGGTTGAGCGTCCGGCAGATGCGATCGATTTTCGCGCGCTGCGCCTCGGCGAGCGAGCTGGTCGCCTCTTCAAACACGCCGCATGAATAGGTCATCGTCTCGTCGAGGAAGAGGCGGAAGAAGGAGTTGCCCAGGTCGTAGTGCGCCCCGATGTTGCGGCGGCTGCCCCGCCGCGTGTTGCGCCTGGCCCAATGGGCGGCGGCAAAGAAGGGTTTCGAGAGCCGCGCCCACCCGGAGTCGAAGCGATCGGCCACGTCCATGTTGCGCGCCATGATGCGACAGACGGTTGTCAGGTCGTCGGACCACCATTCGCCCCGCACGTACGAGCGCGCCGCGGCCAGCGTGCCGCCGGTCAGGAGCCGCTGGTAGAGGATCGGGTCCGCGACATGGATGGTGGCGGAAAGATCGCCGGACGTCCCGAACGCCCGGACACCCGAGGCATCGACCACGGTCAAGCGGCCATGGCGAAGATCCCGCAGCAGGCGATCCACCAGATGCCTTGCGGCACGGTCGATCCACCCTGCCTCTCGCGGACTGGCGTCCGCCCGGGCCAATGTGAAGTCTGTCATCGTAGGTCCTCGGTCACGTGTGTTGTCCCGGATTGTTCGCGGCTGTGGCGCGGATGCGGATGGTAGGGAACGCCTTTGCGCCACAGCCGAAACGCCTGCCAATAGATGCCGGCAATCACTTGCAGCGTCATGAAGGGATACCTCAGCAGCACGGTCGCCAGGGTGAGCCCCGTCATGGGTCTGCGCGAAAGGCCGAGCGTGGCGTCGAAGATCGGCTGCCCGTTCTGGAGGTTCATCATGTGGACGTTCAGGTGGTCAGCGGGTTCGGTCAAACGCCAGTCGTAGTCGATCGCCATCGGCATGAAGGGCGACACATGGAACGCCTTGCGCGGCAGGTAGCGGCCGCGCCCGTCGTCGTCGCCTGCCAGGACGTAGCAGTGGCGTTCCCCCCATGGCGTGTTGTTCACCTCGGCCACGATGGTCTCGACGCGCAGACCGGCGGAATCAAAACAATAGAAAAAACTGACGGGGTTCATGGCGTAGCCGAAGTACCTGAGATTCGTCAGCAGGCGGATCGGCCCGGTGGGTCGACGGGAGCCGGAAGCCTCGACCAGATCCCTGATCGTGGTGTCGAGGGGCACCGCAGGATCCCCCACATGGTCGGCGCGCCTGAACCAGGCAAGCGCAGGCCGTTGAGTGGACCAGCACCACCGGCCGCGGAACACTTCGTCGAGTTCGCCAAGATCGAGGTAGACCTGAAACAACGAGTACGTGAACTCGTGCGGCACAGGCGAGAATCGGCGGTGACGCAAGCGGCCGATGTAGAGCGCGCTCGTCACGCCACCCGCCTCCGCCCCAGCGTCTCTGCCACCGCAAGGCCGCTGCGGACGCCATCCTCATGGAATCCGTAGCCCCAGTACGCTCCGCAGAACGACGTTCGGTTCACACCGACAAGCTCGGCATGCCGCTCCTGCGCGGCACCACGTCCTGGCGTGAACACCGGATGCTCGTAGGTGTAGTGGCTCAGCACGCGATCCGGGTGCACCAGGCCCGCGTCATTCAGCGTGACGTTGAACTGGACCGGCGCCTCAATCCCCTGAAGGCGGTTCATGTCGTACGTCACCGAAACCGCATCGCGCTCCTCATGCGGTACGTGATAGTTCCAACTTGCCCACGCCCGGCGCCGTCTTGGCAGCACCGCTGTGTCGGTGTGCAGCAGCACGTCGTTTCGCTGGTAGGAAAATGCGCCGAGCACCTCGCGCTCGACGGGCGAGGCGTCTGCCAGCATTCCGAGCGCCTGATCTGCGTGACACGCCAGCACGACATGGTCGAACGCCGCCAGACAGCCGGCTGCATCCGTGATGACGACGCGGTCGGCCAATCGCTGCACAGTTCGCACCGGCCGATTCAGCAACAGCGTCCCACCGAAGCCGCCAAGTAACGCATCCACGTACGTTCGCGAGCCGCCGCACACCACCCGCCACACGGGCTGCCCGGACACCTGCAGCAAGGCATGGTTGCGCATGAACTCGATGACAAACCGCATGGAGAAGGTTCGAAAGTGTTGCGGTGGACTGGACCAGAGCGATGCGCCCAGCGGCACCAGGTATTCGTCAACAAACCCGGCGCTGTAGCCGTGGCGCGCCACGTACTCGGCCACCGTGGTTCGGTCATCGGGCAGATCGGCCTTGCTGGCGTCCGTCATGAACCGGCGGACATCCCAGAGCATCCGGGCAAACCGAGGCTGAACGAGATTTCGCCGCTGGGCGAACAGCGCGTTGAGCGACGCGCTGCCGTACTCCACTCCCGATCGATCCGACCGCACGCTGAAACTCATCTCGGTCGGCTGCGACGCCACGCCGAGTGAATCGAGCAGCTCGGTAAATAGCGGGTAGTGCCGCTGATTGAAGACGATGAAGCCAGTGTCGATCGCGTAATGGCGGCCGGCAACCGAGACGTCCGCCGTGTGGGTGTGACCGCCGGCGACCGGGCCCGCTTCAAACAGCGTTACGTCGTGGTGCCGCTGGAGCTGCCGCGCCGCGGAGAGTCCGGAAATGCCCCCGCCAATGATTGCGATCCTCATGTGCGCACCACGAAAGGCCGGAGGTCGCGAGCGATTCCGGCGAGCGCCAACAGGCTCAGGGCCGCATAGGTGAGATCCAGCTGCCACCAGTGGATGCCCTGACGACAACTGGATCGACAGTAGTGATGGTTGTTGTGCCAGCCCTCGCCGAGCGTGAGCACGGCCAGCCAGAAGTTGTTGCGGCTGTCGTCGGGGGTCGCAAACGCCCGCGTCCCCCAGACGTGAGCCACGGAGTTGATCGCGAACGTGGCGTGATACAGCAGGACGGTGGCGAGCAGGTAGCCCCACGCAAACGCACCAAATCCACCGGCGATCCACACCGCCGCTCCGAAGGCGACGGTTGGCACCCAGTGATGGCGGTCGAGCCACCGCAACTCGGGAAATCGGCCGAAGTCGGCGATCTGCTTCGGATCGTAGTTGTCGTACCGCGTCGAAAGCATCCATCCGGCGTGTGACCACCAGAAGCCATCGCCCGGCGCGTGGACATCCTGTGGAAGATCAGCGTGACGATGGTGATCGCGGTGATGGGCGGCCCACCAGAGCACCCCCTTCTGCCCGGACGTCTGGGCCAGCACCGCCATCAGCAGCTGCGGCCCGCGCCCCAGTCGATACGAACGATGGCTGAAATAACGGTGGTAGCCCGCGGTCACGCCGAACATCCGAACGAGATAGCTGCCCACCAGCCACCAGACTGACGCCCACCCGAACGGGACGAAGCAGACGCTGAACGCCGCGACGTGGATCAGCGCGAACCGCGCGATGTTGGCGCGCTGGCCCCAGCGTGCGGCCCGCAAGTTGGTGCGAGGGGGTGTCGGCATGCCTTCTGAAACATAACATAGACAATACATAGACAATATGTCAACACCGCGCTGCGCAAGAGAGTGCGCGTGTGCAGCGCGCGATCGGGGGATTCCATCAGGACACGCTGGGCGACTGGGTGGCTGACCTGGGCTGCGGCCACGGCCAACACGTGCGAC
>JBKJJZ010000149.1:0-12485 GCA_046597705.1 Vicinamibacterales bacterium
CGAGCGGATATTCCCGCGGCGATCCGCGTGGACAGGCGTTACGTGACGCCACTGCCGCCAGTCATGACCGATCGCGATCAGGTGGGGCAGATCGTCTGGAATCTACTGACGAACGCCGTGCAATCGATGCAGAGTGCACCGGGCACGCGTCACACGCTGACCGTGGAGGCAGCGCTCGCTGACGGCCGCCTTCTGATTGAGATAGCGGATAGCGGACCCGGCGTTCCGGTCGAGGATGTCGATCGCATCTTCGAGGACATGTTCACCACCAAAGCCCAAGGTGTCGGGCTCGGTTTGTCGATCTCCCGGGCGTTTGCACGCGCGAACGGTGGGGATCTGGTCCTGGCCGCGACCGGCGATAGCGGCGCCCGTTTCGTGCTCGATCTTCCCGTGACCGTTGCCTCGCCCTCCGCCCAGACGCGGGCCCTGGCGGACGCCAGCTAGACTGCGGATTTCCTCACCAACCGAACAGCGGTCGTATTTGCCGGTCGCTCTTCCGTTCGACCAGCCGGTACGCGCCGCGATCCGGACGTTCCCACGCGAAGTGATGCAGCACCCAGGCCGGGTCGATCTGGTCGAAGGTGGCGTACCTCATTCGCGCCTTGTCGAGAGGAAGCCTGTAGCGTTCGCCCGTGCCCGGAACGGTCACCGCCAGCATCTGATTCTCGCGGTTCACGTCGTCCATTTCCAGGCGCACGAAGCTTTCACCATCGGGCGAGACGCCAAGTGGCGGAACTTGATCGATCAGGTTCGGCTGTCCATCAGCCGGGAACGGGTGAATCGTCAGCGTGGCCGTATCGAGCACGGCGCCAGGGAACAGATACCTGCCGGCCGTGGCGAATGACGACCGGTCGAAGCGGCCCGGAGGCGTATCCGTGTCACGAGCGAGCGCGAACACCGCACTGTCCGAGGTCAACGGCGCAGGGTGGAGGCCCCCGGGGCATTCACTGACGCGATCGGTGCGCAGCTGTGCATCGCGAACCGAGAGCAGGAAGCAGGTGTAGACGATTTCACTGGAATCGGCCTGCACCAGCAGTGCGGGGACCGGCCCGCCCACAGCCGCCGCTGCGCTGACTCGCTCGATACCCTCGACCAGGACCGGCTGCCCGCGATGCCGGATCTGAAAACTCCCCTGGGCGGCCCACGTTGCGGTTGTCGCCCCGGAGCTTGTGTTGCGAAAGCCATCGGCGATGGTCGCGACCTCGAACGGGCCAAGTGTCTCAGTTCGAATCGGTTGACTGCGTGGCACAACGCGAAAGCGATAGCGAACTCCGTCAGGGAGCTGCGGTTCGCCGTCACGCGCGTGCGGCAGCCATGCACTCCACTCGCGATCCTCCGCACGCGGATAGGCCGGCAGCGGAACGATAAAGCCCTTGTCGATCGTGCCGTCCGGCAGGACATCAAGGATGCGTTCGCCCCGGCTCGTGAACACTTCCACGGCGCCTGGCACCACCCATCGCCCGTCCTCGAGACGCGCATCCTGGCGCCAGAGCGGACCCGTCACGCTGGCGCGCACCGTGCGATTGGTTGAGGAACCCAGCCGAAGCGACCATTCGTTCAAGCTCTCCATCGCGGGCGGCTCTTTCCCTTCAGGCCACCGGATTTCGGCCGCAAGCAGTAGCTTCTCGCCATCGAGCCGTGGAGGGATGTCTGCTTGAAACCGCGCGACCGTACCAGCAATCACCACAATGCTTCCCGACGTGGCCAGTGAAAGTCCGAGCGCCTTCAAGAATCCCGGCTTGGAGCGCCTGGCGACGATGCGACTCACCACGACACCGATGACAAAGCCGCCCACGAGGCCGAGCAAGGCCAGGGCGATGATGAAATAGCCGGACTCGCCCTCGAAGGAGGAGACCTCGTACCACACGACGGCCCGGTCCGCGGCAAAGAAGGCCATCAGCATCGTGCTGATGCCGGTGATGATCCCGATCAAGAGCGAGGCTATCCAGCGCATGGCGCTACAGGATACCCTCGCCGTGACAGTGGTACCCGGGTCTGAAGACCCGGCCTCCGAATACAATCCGGCGCCCCTGAAGGGACGCCCTACGTACGGCGCGTGCGTCCTCCGGCAAGCGCGGCGACGGGGTTGATTCGCGATGCGCGGATCGCCGGCATCAGGCACGCGAGCGCCGCGACCAGTCCGAAGAAGACGGCCACCGACCCATAGACCAGCGGATTTAACGGAGCGACGTTCGCCAGCAGCGACGCGATGAGCTGCGTGGCACCGGCGGCCGATGCCAGTCCAATGACGAGTCCAATCGCCACAAGCGACAGGCCGCCTTTCATGATGGGCGTCAGCACCTGTCCGGGACGGGCGCCCAACGCCATGCGGATGCCGATCTCCGTCGTGCGCTGCGTCACGGCGTACGCGACGACCGCGTAGAGTCCGACCGCGGCCAGCACGAGCGCGAGGAACGCGAAGATGCCCGTCAGGCTTGCGACGATGCGTTGCACGCCAAGGCTCTGCGCCAGCGCCACATCCATCGTCTGGAAAAACGAGATGGGCTGCTCCTTGTCCACCTGCGCCACGGCGTCTCGGATGATGCCCTGAAGCAGGAGTGGATCTCCTGCCGTCTTCGCCGTGACGCCCATGCCCGGCCGCCCGAACTGCCGGAGTGCATAGTAGACCTCGTCGGGCACGGGAGCGTTCACGCCATTGCTCTTGACGTCCGCGATCACGCCGACGATCGTATGGCGCAGGTCCGCGTCGCGCCCGCGCAACAGCACCTGGCCGATCGCCGATTCATTGGGAAACAGCCGCCGGGCCAGTTGCTCGTTGATGATGGACACGCCGGGTGCGCCCTCACGGTCGCCTTCATTGAAGGCCCTGCCTTCAATGATTGGGATCTTCAGCATTGCGAAGTAGTCGTCGCTGACCGAGTTCACACCGGCCAGGGGTCGCTGCGGGAGCGGCAGGATCGGACGACCGAGCACGCTGTAGGGTGCACGCACGCCGCCGTTCACGGGCAGGCTCAAACTCGCCGCGGCTGCCGAAACCTGTCCGTTCGCGCGAAGCTGCTCGATCACCCGAACGAACAGTTCAGACTGCTGTTTAGGGGTCGGATACTTCGATGTGGGCAGACCGACAAACGCCGTGGCGACACCCTTGGGATCAAATCCTGGCGGCGTCCGCTGCAACTGCACGAAGCTGAGCAGCAGCAGGCTGGATCCGACGAGCAACACCACCGACAACGCGACCTCGACGACGATGAGGGAGGAGCGCATGCGCGCGCCCGTGCCGCTGGAGGAACCGCGCACGCCGTCCTTGAGCGTCTCGACCAGCACCGGCTTCGATGCATGCAGGGCAGGGAGCGTGCCTACGAGTAGCGCGCTCAGGAGCGCGGCCCCTTCGATGAACGCCCAGGCCCGCCAGTCCAGTGAGAAGACAGTGTTGGGCGGCACCTGGCCGCCCAGAAGACTCCGTGATGCGGACAATGCCGCCTGCGCCAGCGCCGCACCCACCAGGCCGGCGATCGTGGAGTAGATCAGGCTCTCGGTCAGGAACTGTCGAACGATCCCCGCGCGTGTGGCGCCCAGCGTTTGGCGCACGGCAATTTCTTTTTGCCGTCCGGCGAGCCGGCCCACAAACAGGCTTGCGACGTTGGCGCACGCAATCAGCAGCACGAACGCCACGGGGCCAAGCAGGGTGTAGAAGGTCGGTTTCAGATTCCCGACGATCGAATCGACATAGTCGCGAACGACACTCAGGTTGTTGGCATCGAGCTTCGCCGGGAATTTGGCGCCGTAGGCTGTGGCGAGTGCCGTCAATTCCTCCTGCGCCTGGGCAGGTGAGACGCCGGTCTTGAGACGCGCGATCGGCTGCGCGTAGCCGGCGGCTGCCTCGATCTGCGCGGCGGTCAGCCCGGCCACTTCGAACACACGCGGCGCAAACACCTGAACCTGGCGAAACGGCTGTGTGAGTTGCGGTGGCAGCACTCCAACAACCTGCCAGGACTGTCCGTTCAACTGTATGACTTCGCCCACGATCGACTCGCGTTGTCCGAACCTGGCGGTCCACAACTCGTGGCTGAGCACGCACACCGCCGGCCCGTTCGGCACATCGTCTGCCGGCGTGAAGTCGCGTCCGCGTGCGGGCCGCACACCCAGCGTCTTGAAAAACTCGCCGCTGACGCGTAATCCATTCAACTGATCGGCCTGTTCGCCGTTGATCGTGAGCGTGAAATTGTCGAACGAGCTGATACCCATGGACGAAAACGAGCGGGCGTTGCGCGCCAGTTCGGAGTAACGAGGCCAGGAGACAGCGGGTGCGTTGAAGTTGGCTTGCGGGTTTCGCGACCAGATCGCGATGAGCGAACCGGGATCGGGAACCGTCACCGGATGCAGCACCAGCCGGTCGTACACCGAGAACAAGGCGGCGTTGGCGGCGATGCCCACCGCGAGCGTGAGGATGGCCACGAGCGAGAAGCCCGGCGTGTGCGTAAGCGAACGGAAGCCGGCCCTGAGGTTGGTCATGGGGCAATCGCTGTGCATGCGATGTGCCATGAGCTCGGGGGCGATTTCGAACCCATTCACCTCCGAGGTCATTTGCGAAGCCGTTCAAAGGTGGCACGCAGGTGTCGCGAATCTGGGAAACGGCGACGATCGTGCGGGCGAATCTCGCCGCAACAGGCAGTAGCCTTGCGAGGGTGCCAGCCGATGGGCTAACGTGCGCGCATGAAACACATCACCACTCTGGTTGCGGCTGGACTCTGTCTCACGGCTGGCCTCGCGCAGGCGCAGACCCCACCGCCTGCCACCACCCAGACTCCACCCGCCGGTCGCGGCCAGCGGCCGCCCCAGACGCCCGAACAGCAGGCCGCCGTCGCGGCGCGGCGCGAAGCGGAGCAGAATGCACCGCGTCCGATCGACGCGCTCGACAGCGTCTGGACCGAAGACCTGACGTGGATGGAAGTGCGTGACGCCATCAAAGCCGGCAAGACCACCGCGCTGATCCTGACCGGCGGTGTGGAATCGAATGGTCCGCACCTGGCCACCGGCAAGCACAACTTCATCCTGAAGGTCATGGGTGAGGCGATTGCGCGAAAGCTTGGCAACGCGCTGGTTGCGCCCATCGTGACGCTGGAGCCCGGAAGGCCTGACGCGGCCAGAGTGGCGCCGGGCAGCGTGTTCCTCTCGCAGGAGACGTATCGCGCCGTCCTGACTGACATGGCCACCAGCCTCAAAGGGATGGGATTCACCACCGTCATCCTGCTGGGCGACAGCGGCGGTAATCAGGGGGCGATGAAAGCCGTTGCCGAAGCGCTCTCCACAAAGTATCCGGACGCGCCACAGCGCTTCATCTTCATTCCCGAGTACTACGACTACTCGTCGGTGCAGAAACTGATTCAGTCCAGTGGCATCCCGGAGAAGATCGAGATTGGTGCAAGCCAGGGCTCTGATGGACTGCACGAGGAGTACGGCATCGACGCGTTGATGGCGCTGTACGACCCGAAGACCATCCGCCTCGACCAGCGCGCCAAAGCCAAGCGCGCGACGATCAACGGCGTGGACCTGCTTCCACTCAACAAGACTCTTGAGATGGCGAAGAAGATAGTCGAGCTGCGGACGAAGCTGACGGTTGACGCCATCGCGAAGGCGCTCGCGCCGAAGTAGGCGCGGTCGAGCACGTAGGGCGTCCCTTCAGGGGTACGTAGGGCGTCCCTTCAGGGGCGCCAACTGTACAAGGGCGTCCCTTCAGGGGCGCCAACTGTACGTAGGGCGTCCCTTTAGGGGCGCCAACTGCGTTAGCGAATCCGGAATTCTGCACGGGCGAGCCATTCTTCGTACGCGGCTGTGGTTTGTGAATGCCAGAGAGCAGCGCCACCGTGCGCAGGGTCGTTGGCAAACGCGTCGAGGTCGGCCAGCACCAGTTGCCGGATCTGTTGCATCCCCGTTCGCAACGAGTATTCGACCATCTCCACAGTCATAAGTCACTGAACGACTTCCGCCCCGCCCGTTGTCCCTCGATTGCGAAACCTCGCACTGCGCGTGTCGATTGGTTCTCGACGACGACCCTGAACGCCGGCCCGTCGGCGCGCGCCAGTTCGACTCTCAGATCGAGCGACGCGGACGCACTCGAAACTCTGGGAGCCTCGAGCGAGGACGATGGGATCGGGACGATGGAGAAGGCGACCGGCTCGACCCCGAAGGCCGTCAGTTGCGTGACGGTGGTCGGACCCTGAGGCGTCACGCTCACGGTTGCAACGGCGATTCGATGTTGATGCGGACGCCCATAGATGAGGGTGACACTGACTGCTGCATTCTGTCCGTCCATCACGATCGCGAAATCGAGGGCCGCAAGTGGCAAGCCGTTCCGATCGGTGTCTGCGCCAGCGATCCTGGGGAACAGCGCGGTCCAGCCTCCCGTGCCCTCGGGTTTGAGTATGTGGTGTGTGGTACGGCCGTCGGCAAAGTGCGTGGTCACCGCACGCGACGGTTGGGCCGATGGCGAAACAATGCCGCATCAGCGCCTCCCGCGGAAGTCTACCAGCTCACGATCGGCGTCTGCGGATCATCGGGGAAGTCCCGGAGTTCAGGTCAACGTGTCGCTGATCCGCTCCACCGTGTCCACAGTGCGAACACCGGCGGCGGCCTCTAGGAATTGCTGTTTCACAACATCCGGCAACGCGTCTAGGTCCCCGTCGCCGAAATACGAGAGGGCCTTCAGCGTCACGAGCGGGGCGAAGTCAGGATAGAGCGCTTGAGCGGCACCCAGCGCCTTCGGCAACGTGATGCCATGTGACAGAAGCGTGGCAAGGTCGAGGTAGTCCTTGCGCTCCGCGCGGACCTGCACGACGCGCACCTTCTGCGCAGCCAGGTCCAGTAACGAGGCCACCCGAATCCGCGTGTCAAGACAGGTGGACACCTCGCCGACACGGCCAAGTGTCAAACCACCAAAGAACGACACCTTCACTGGCCCGCGTCGATCAACCAGGAATGTTGCAGTCTGGGGCGCCGCCTCCACCAGCTCAGCCCCCGCGAGGAACGGAAGTTCCTGACGAAGTCTGTGCGCATCAACCGGGCTATTGGAGAACCAATCGAAATTCTCAGACACCCTGCTGCCCGTAAGAAGCGCGAGAGCCGTCCCGCCATACAGCACATATGTGGCGGGCACAGTCACCCGCAACTCATCCCAGAGTAGCCGCTGGGCCGGAGGCAGTATCTCAAGCTGCGGCGAAAGCCAACTCATCGGAATGCTCTCGTCGGCAAAGGGCCTGGGCAGCCCAGGCCCAAGCGATGATGCCAGTAATGCCACGATCGGGCATCGAGAATGCCCGGTGCTGCCGCCTCAAGCGCGCGTCTCAGGCGCTCGACGCCGTAGATCGATTCGACAATGTTCACATCGTCCAGCGTTCCGAGCGCCATGACGCGGCACAGGAACGCCCCCTCGCGCCCCAGCGTCGTCTCCGGATGTTCCCACCAGACGACGCGTTTGGCGATCCGGAGGAGGGTGGCATCCATGCCTGGAGTGTACCGAATGTTCGGCGCCAACCAGCCGGGAGTGCGTAGGGCGTGGCTTTAGCCGCGCCAATTCACGGCGCCCCTGAAGGGACGCCCTACGTACCGCCCCTACTGGCGTCTACGGGGCGGCCTGGAGCGTGCCATACGGTCCGGAGCCGAGCTCAACCCAGCAGCGCGGCGAGTTCGGTCTTGAGCCACGCGGGAAGGTTCTTCTGCGAGCCGAGGCCTGGGATGAAGTCGGCGTCGTCGGCGACCGTCAGCCGGTCGAGGACGAGCGGCTTGACGATTTCCGAGAGTGGCTTCGAGCCGGCGCCGGCAAGCGTGCGGGCGCCGACGATCTCTCCGTCGAGCTGCATGCGCGCGCGGACGGCCGTGCCCGTGTCCTGCAGTTCGTCGAGCGCCAGTTCCCAGACAGGGCCACTGTCGAGCGTGCTCGCGATGGTGCGGGTGACCTGCGGTCTCTCCAGTTCCCTGGCCAGCGCCGGCAGGTTCGCAAGGGCCTCACCAAGTGTCCCGATGGCATCCGACAGACTGATCAGGCCCACTTGTGGATCCTGCTCGTCCTGTTTAAGGAACAGCTTCCGGCTGGCGGCGCCAATCTTCACCGTCTCGGCGCCGGTCACGCCCAACGCTTCCAAGAGCGTGGTGGTTCCGAAGCGGGGCACGCCGTTGACCGTGACGAGAGAGATGTCGTGCTCTTTGGCTTCGATCAGATGATCGAACGGGTCGCCGGTTTCACCGTGGACGACAACAAGGTCCGCGCGCTTGCCGTCCTCCAGTGTTCCAAGCACGCCATCCCACTTCAGGATCTGCGCGCCGGTGCGCGTGGCCATGGCGACAATCTCTTCGGAGGTGAAGATGCCGCCGCCGTGGTCGCTGCAAATCTTGGCCACCTTCAATTCGCCGAGGAGATTCTTGCTGCCCGACGGTGACCAGTCGGAGCCCAGACCTATCCGCACGCCGTTGGCTTTCGCTGCTGCCACATGGGCGGTGCCGCCGTACAGCAGAAGGTTCGAGAGCGGCGACCAGATCATGGACCCGCCATTGGCGCCGTAGACGTGCATGTCCTCGGTCGTCAACCCCGCCGCGTGGATGCCCGCAAGTTCGGGACGGATGGCCCAGTCCGTGTCAGAGATTTGCAGTGCCTGAAAATGCTTGCGAGCGGTCGCGTCCTTGCCTTCGGATAAATGCAGCAGGAAGCAGCTCTGCTTCTTGAGGCGCTCCAGGAACTGCTGCGGAGTCTTGCCGTCAACGTCGGCGATCCGCGTCGCGGCCTCAGGCAGGACCGCCTCGTCCGTTTGCTCCACGTTACGCACGATGCCCCGGTAGTACCTGCGCACCCCGGCGTTACTGAAGAGGGCGACGCCTTGCGTGGTGGTCACGCCCGCGACCAGGCATTTGGCTTCGACAAAGCGAATCACCGCCGGCAACAGGTCTGGCGTTTTGCCCACGATGTTCATCGGGCCTGAAACGCGCTCGCGATATTCGGGAATCCCGGCCCACTGGTCGCGATTGGAATACGTCCGGGGCACCTGCCACAACCTCAGGGCGTTGTAGGCGAGATGATTGTGCAGTTCGATGAGCCCGGGATAGATCGTGCCTTTCGTTCTGGTCACAGCGACATCGGCAAATCCCTCCGGCGCCGGCGCCGCGGCAGGCTGCACGCGAATCAGGTTGCCGCCCTTCACGTACAGACGGCCGTGCTCGATGACCAAACGCGACGCCGCCATCGTGACGATGCGGCCTTCCAGAATCATCGTGGGGCCGGTGAGCGGATCGATAGGGAGTTTCTTGGCCATCGGTCGTGTTCCTACGGCTCGATTTCTGGCAGCACGACGGACTTGGACACGACGATCTGAATGGTGCGGCG
Source organism: Vicinamibacterales bacterium (assembly GCA_046597705.1). GTDB lineage: Bacteria > Acidobacteriota > Vicinamibacteria > Vicinamibacterales > SCN-69-37 > SYFT01. The sequence goes on from JBKJJZ010000149.1 coordinate 9,332, forward strand.
CTTGAGCAGCGGCGTCTTGCCTTCACGCGTGGCCCACGCGTCCTCGGTGGCCATCCACGTGGGCGTCCCCGCCGGCAGGTCTGCCATCGGGATGTCGGGGAGTTCGTCGGGCACAAACGCGGCGCCGTAAGGTGCAGCAGGCGCAACATCGCGATGGACGATCGACTGGGTCAGCGCGACTATCGCGGCATTCCACGCGGTCAGCATCTGCGCGGTGAGCAGTGCCAGCTTTGCACGGTCCCCTTTCGAACCACTGATGGGCGAGGTTGGATGCGGCACGCGTTGAAAGGGCAGTGCGGGACGTCCGGCTGCCTCGGGCGATGAGAGCCAGGCATTCCATGCGGTTTCCGCAAGGCCGCCGAACGCCACCACGCCTTCGATCGGACTCGTATCCAGAATCGCCTTGAACCATCGATTGCGGTACGCCGTGATCGCCGCGTCCCTGATATGCGCCGCGCCGCCGGACTGTCCGTAGACGCTGTAGAGGAACGTGTTGATCACCACGTAACTGGTCGTCACGCCGAGCTTGGCCATGAACCCCTGCACGCGCTTGCCCGCCGCGCCGACGAGGATCCTCCGCGTGATGACCTCATGCTGGGCCGGATCCTGGCCAATCGCGAGTAGCCGCGCGGTGCCGTCGAGGCGGCCCCGATGAAACACGGGCCCCCACTCCGTGCGAAACGCGGCTGTGGGATACGTGGGATCACCCGGATAGTTCTGGACGAGCGAGGCGTAGGGTGCGGCGGCGTAGCCCGGACAAAATGGCGTCGGCATCGTGACCTCCTGGCGGGTGTCAATGGTAACGCGTAACGGTGCGTGATAGCGTCGGCAGACCATGACTGACTCGTCACACGCGTCCGACCGCAGCCGCCTGCGCGCCATCGCCATCAAGGCCATGCGCGAACGCGGGCTCGACCCCGATTTTTCCGACGACGAAATTGCGCAAGCCGAGCAGGCGTCCGAGACACCTGCACAAGGTCCGATTGAGCCGCGCGACCTGCGTTCATTGCTCTGGTGTTCGATCGACAATGACGACTCGCGTGATCTCGACCAGCTCTCAGTGGCTGAAGCGGCGGCAAACGGGCACATCAAGTTGCTCGTGGCCATCGCCGACGTCGATGCGCAGGTCCCGCTCGACTCGCCCATCGATCGCCACGCGGCAGTGAATACGACATCGGTCTACACGCCGGCCCTCGTGTTTCCGATGTTGCCGATGCGTCTGTCTACCGACTTGACTTCACTCAATCTCGACGAAGACCGTCTCGCGATTGTGGTTGAGATGACCGTGGCACCAGACGGCGCCCTTCAGGCGCCGGATGTCTATCGCGCCCTGGTGAGAAATCACGCCAAGCTGGCCTATCGAGGTGTGGGCGCGTGGCTGGCAGGGCAGGGCCCGTTGCCCCCGGCCGCCGCGGCAGTGCCGGGCCTGGAGGCGCTGCTCACACTTCAGGATCAGGCCGCGCAAGCGCTCAGCGAGCGTCGTCACGAGGAGGGCGCGCTCGAGTTCGATCGCGTCGAGGCGCAGGCGGAGTTCGAGGGCGATGCGCTGCTTGACGTCCGAGCGGACGAGCCGAACCGCGCCAAGGCACTGATCGAGAACTTCATGGTGGCGGCCAACGGCGTCACCGCGCGTTTCCTCGATGCGCATGGCGTCGCCTCGATCCGCCGTGTGGTTCGCCAGCCCAAACGCTGGAGCCGCATCGTTGAGCTGGCGTTTGCTGCGGGCGGACAGCTGCCGGCCGAGCCGGATGCACGGGCGCTCGCCGAGTTCCTGCGTGAGAGCCGTCGCACACAGCCCGATCGCTTCGCTGATCTGTCACTGAGCGTGATCAAGCTGCTGGGTCCTGGTGAGTACGTGGTCGATCGTCCAGGCCAGGATCCGCCGGGGCACTTCGGCCTGGCGGTCAAGGACTATGCGCATTCGACGGCGCCCAATCGCCGCTATCCGGATCTCATCACGCAGCGGCTCCTCAAAGCCGCGCTTGCCAAGACGCCTTCGCCCTATTCGATCGAGGCGCTGGAAGAGCTTGCGGCGCACTGCACGCTGCAGGAGGATGCGGCCAACAAAGTGGAACGGCAGGTGGACAAATCAGCAGCCGCGCTGCTGATGGCCTCACGCATCGGCCAGGCCTTCGACGCCATCGTCACGGGCGCGTCTGCCAAGGGCACGTTCGTCCGTGTTTTCGCGCCGCCCGTCGAAGGCATGCTTGCGCATGGAGTCATCGACGGCGTGGATGTCGGCGATCGAATCCGCGTGAAGCTGGACCGGGTTGACGTCGAGCGGGGCTTTATTGATTTTTCCCGCGCCTGACCGCAGTATCGGGGTGGCTGGACGGGTCCGCATCCTGGCGATCTCGCTCGCGGCGTTTCTGGCGTGGTTCGCCTACCAGGCCGTGCAACTTGCTCGGCTCAAGTCTTTCAGCATCGACGAGTTCCAGTACGCCCATTCAGCCTGGCTGGTCGCCACCGGGAAGGTGCCATACCGCGACTTCTTCGAGGTCCATTTTCCACTCGTCTATCAGGTGCTGGCGCCGGTGTTCGTTGTGGCGGGCGACGACCCGACAGCGGTGGTTGGCATGCGTTTCGGCATGTTGATCTTTCTCGCACTTGGCTGCGCCGGCGTCGCGCTCCTCAACCGGCGTCATGGTCTGATCGCCGTGCTCGCGGCGCCTGTTTTGCTCCTGGCGTGGCCGCCGTTCGTGACGCTTGCCACTGAAATCCGCCCTGACGCCGCCGCGGCTGGACTTTTCCTGGCTTCACTTGGATCTTTGCGCCTGACGCGCGTGAGCGATCGTCTCAGTGGCGCGGCGAGCGGATTTCTCCTGGTGGCCTCAGCGTGGGGCGCGCAGAAGGCGGCGTTCTACGGTTCGATCTACGCGCTGGCGCTGGTCGCGGACATCGTCGCGCGGCGCAAGGGCCGAGCCGGAAGCGATCGGCCGCTGTTGCGAAGTCCGGCCGCGTTCGTCGGTGGCGCCGCCGCCGGACTGACGCTGATTGCTGTTTACCTGACCGTCACCGGATCGTGGGCGGCCTGGTGGCACTGGTGTTTCGCGTGGGCCGCGGAACATCAGCGCCGCTATCCCGGGTTCTCGTGGCGCCGCTACTTCGACCCGATCCTGATTGATGGGTTCTGGATCTTCGCACTGGCCGGCTG
>JBKJJZ010000186.1:0-6360 GCA_046597705.1 Vicinamibacterales bacterium
CACTCGAACATGATGACGCCCACCGAGAACAGATCGGCACGGTAGGTGACCGGGTGGCCGGCCGCCTGCTCGGGTGACATGTACTGCGGCGTGCCGGCGGTTTGATCGCTGCGCTCGGACGGCGAGGTGCGCGTGCGATCGTCGGGTTTTGAAATGACGTCCTCGCGCGCCAGTCCGAAGTCCAGCAGCTTGACGTGACCGTCGGCGTTGACAATGACATTCGACGGCTTCACATCGCGATGAACAAGGCCACGGCTGTGCGCCGCAGCGAGCCCTTCGACAATCTCACTCGCCAGCTGCACCGACTGGCTCAGAGGCGGACGTCCCCGGCGGAGGATCGCCGAGAGCGTTTCGCCCTCGACAAACTCCATCACCAGGTACGCTTCGCCCTCATCCTCGATCAGTTCGTAGACCTTGCAGATGTAGGGATGGTCAATCGACGCCGCGGCCAGGGCCTCGGCGCGAAGAGCGTCGCCGCCCTGCCGGAACCGGTCGTGATGGATCTTCTTGATCGCCACCGCCCGGTTGAGCCGGGAGTCCGTGGCCTTGTAGACCACTCCCATGCCGCCGGAGCCGACCTGGTCCTCGACCCGGTAGCGCCGTACGATCACGTCAGGCAGTGGGTGTGCCATCGCCCAGAGAGTAACCGAGTTAGCCGGCTACTGCCGCAGCGATGCGATCCAGCGATCGACGCGTTTCTCGAGCACGGTGAGCGGCAAAGCTCCGCCGCCCAGGACCGTGTCGTGAAACGCGCGGATGTCGAACCTGGCGCCCAGCGCCGACTCGGACTTTCGACGAAGTTCCTGGATCTTCAGCATGCCGATCTTGTAGCTGGTGGCCTGGCCCGGGAGCACCATGTACCGGCGGACTTCCGAACGCGCCTGCGGTTCCGTGATTGCGCTGTTGGCCATGAAGTAGTCCACGGCCTGCTGCTCAGTCCATCCTTTCGAATGCAATCCCGTGTCCAGGACCAGCCGGATGGCACGCCAGATCTCCGAACCCAGACGGCCAAATCGCGAATAAGGATCCTGGTAGGTGCCGGGCATCTCGGTCGCCAGCCATTCCGAGTAGAGACCCCACCCTTCGGCATAGGCGGTGAAGCCGGCTTGCGTCCGGAAGGTCGGAACGGACTTCAGTTCCTGCGCGATTGAGATCTGCATGTGATGGCCCGGCAACCCTTCGTGATATGCGATGACTTCGAGTTCGCGTTTCGGCATGGCCGCCATGTCTGACAGATGCGCGTAGTAGATGCCCGGCCGTGATCCGTCCGGCGTCCCGGGGAAGTAATGCTGGGCGGCGCCGGGCTGCTCGCGAAACGCTTCGACACGCTTGACCACCAGATCGGCCTTCGGCAGGATGCCGAAGAACTGCGGCAGCACGGCCTTGATCTTGTCAATCGCCGCGGTGGCGTCCTTGATGTACGCCTGTCGTCCCTCGTCCGTATCCGGGTAGTAGTGGAGCCGGTTGTCCTTGCTGTCACGCAGCTCGGCGAAGAACGCCGGCAGATCGCCCTTGAACCCCACCTCGTCCTTGATGGCCATCATCGCGGCGCGCAGCCGGGCCACTTCCGACAGCCCGATCTTGTGAATCTCGTCGGCCGTCATCTCCGTCGTGGTTTGATTGGCCAGACGCTCGTTGTAGTAGGCGGCTCCGTTCGGGAGCGCGTTCACGCCTGACGTCTTCTCGGGCGCCTTGGCCATGTCCTGTTTTTCCCACGCAATGAGTTCGGCATACGCGGCTTTGAACGGGCCCGTCAGGGCCGTGCGTGCCGTCGCCAGCATCGCCTTTGCCCGCGCGTCGTCGATGGCGCCCTTTTTCTGAAGCGCCGCGATCTTGGATTGCACGTCGGCCCAGACGTCGCTGTCCTTCCCGCTCTCGTCAAACGGCGTGCCGGTGATGATCTTGGTGGACGCGTCGATGACGAAGCCGTAGGAGAACTTCGGAGGCCGTACGCCTTCCGTCGCGTTATGCCTGGAGAGCACCAGTAGTTGTCGAAGCGCCCGCGCGGACTCGCTGATGCGGTTGATGTAACGGTCCATGTCGGCCGCGTCGTCAACCGAGTGAAAGGCAATCAACAATTGCGGGAAGAAGCCGTGAACGGCGTTCATCTGTTCGAAAATGTAGGCGTTGTCGCGGAACGGGACGGCCCGCTCGGCCTGCATCAGCTGATAGGCCCAGACGTCGTACGAGGTCTTCGCCTCCGGATCCAGCTTCGCGTAGTCGAAGAGCTTTTTCATTTCCGCCACACTGGCGCGTTGCCACGCCAGCTGCTTGTCCTGCTCGGCGATCGAAAAGTCGTCGATCTGGCCGGACTTGCGGCCCAGGAACGTCTGCTGGATCGGACTGAAGGCGAGTTGCTCTTCGAACTTCGCTTCGAACCACTTATTGATGCTGGCGGTTTCGTCGTTCGCGGCCTGCGTGCCGGTGAGGGCGAGGCCGATGACAGCGGCAAGGAACAGTCGGTTCATACGTCGAGGATACAACGGAGCGCTTGGAGGCGCCCTCGCCTGCGCAATCATCACGCGAGTTGAACGATGATAGATTTGGCGCTCATCGGAGCTCATCAAGGAGCATGGAATGACGGAAAAACCAGTGACGGTGGTGGCCATTTCGAGGCAGAAGGGCAGCGGGGGCGGCCACATCGGACAGGTCATCGCAGAACGGCGCGGGCTGCGCTACATCGATGGCGCCATGCTCCACGACGCGTCAGAGTACTTGAGGGTGCACGACCCAAACCTGGAGCGTGTGGGCGAACGGATCGACACGTGGTGGTCCACGATGGCGGGGGCGATTGCGATGGGCGGATTGAGCGGTCTGGGCATGTTGCCAGTGGACACGATGCGTGAAGCCGACGTGGCCCATATCGAGCGGCGCATCATCGAAGAAATTGCACAGCAGCATCCGTCGGTGATTGTTGGTCGAGGTGCCGGACACGTCCTCAAGGGGCGCGCCGGCGTGGTGACCGTCTTCATGCATGCGCCGGAAGCGTGGCGCATCGAGCGCGTGGCGCAACACACGGGAGTGACCTTAGCCAAGGCCCGGGACGCTGTGCGCGAGTCGGACCGGCACCGGGCGGCGTTCATGCGCGCGCAGACCGGCATGGATTGGACGGACGCGCGCCAATACCATCTGGCGATCGATACGTCGGCCATTGGCATCGAGGCAGCGGCGGACCTCGTGCTCCAGAGCGTGCCGGCCCGCTAGTGCTGCACCTGATCCAGGATGAACGTAGGGCGTCCCTTTAGGGGCGCCACTTCACGCGCCGTCAGCGCGAGACGATCATCTTCGCGGTACTCGCGAGGCTCAATGTCGCGGACGGGACCAGGGCTGTCATTGGCGAGAAGGAACTCGCGACCTGCACTGAGATCGTGGCGCCGGGAAGTGCCGCTGATGGATCTGCCGGGGTGGCCGTGACCGTGACGCTGAAGCCGGGCGATCGACTCGCGACGAACGTCTGCAATTGCGCCGCGGTGGCCGGCATCGAACTGCTGCTGCCTCGTACGGAGGCCCAGCGCGCGCCTTCCTGCGCCAGATTGGACACGGTGTTGTATTGCCACACCGCCAGGCCGAACTCCACAATGCCGAAGAGCACTGTGAAAAAGAGGACGGACGCCAAGGCGAACTCCACCAGGGACTGACCCTCGGCGCGGCGTCGCCACGGTCCGGCGTGTCTCAGCATTTTTATTGTGCGCGCAACGTGGCGCTGCGGCTGAGGTTGATTGACTGCATGAAGCCCGGCAGTCCGCCCGCCATCAGGGTGTTGAACGTCTTGCTCGTGGTCACCGTGACCGTGACCACCAGGTGTCCGCTGGGGCAACTCGTCGCCGAAGGGCTGGAGCAATTGTTGGCGCTGGGTGAGGTGGCGGAAAACGCGCCGCTGTCGTTCGCGCATTGGCACAGACGAGTGGCGACCGCGACAATGCCCGTGGTGTTTGTGGCTGTCGTCGCGGTGCTTTCCATCCCGGCGGTGTCGCCGCTGCTCGCGGGCGATTTCGCGCCGTATTGGGCGCCGGCACGCGCGGCGTCGGTCAGCGCCTGGGACGTATAGAAGACCCGGCCAAAATCAATGGTGCCGACAAAAATCAGAATGATGACGGGCATGACCAGCGCCAATTCCACCAGCGCGCCGCCTGCGTCCGACCGCCGTCCTCGTCCGATTCTCATTGCGCAATGGTCGCTGTGAGGAAGAGCGCGCTGCCGAACGATCCAGCGCAACCGGTGTTACTGAACGAGCCGTTCCCGTTGCGAATCGTGAGGGACTTGGCGATGAACAACGTACAGGTGGTCGCGCTGAATGAGAGATGGTTCGGAAAGTCGACGTCCGCACCCGGCATGTAGATCGCGCCTGCCACGCCCAAGGTGAAGTTGTTGCCCGTCGCGAAGTTGTTGGTATTGGCTGGATCCTGGAAGATGGCAATCCCCGTGTACGCGCCACTTGTGGGGGCACTGAGGATCATTTGTTTGTTGTTGTTGGCCATCAGTTGGCCCGCACCAGTCAGGAAGATCATCACGTTCGTGCCGGTCAAGTTATCGATCTGCACGGGACCGGTGACGTAATAGACGCCAGCGTTCAGGGTCGTGACGGTGGCACCGATGCTTGTGTAACATCCGGCGTTCAACGTCGCAGACACCCCTGCGATACACCCGCCTGGATTCAGAGGCAGGGTGAGTCCGACGAGCGGGTCGCTTGTGGCGGGTGCACCAGTGGTGAGGGTGCCCATCCCCGTGCAGGTTCCTGTGCACGTGCCGACCACGCCGACCGTCGGTATCGGCGACCCGGTCAGTACCGCGTTGTTGTTGGTGCCAGCGAGGTTGCCTCCGACGCCGACATTGCACCCATTCAGGGTCAGGGTCGTGTTGCCGATGGACATGTTGTTCGTGGTCATCAGGCAGGCGTAGGGGTTCCCAGCGCCGGCGACCGATGTTGCGCCCGGCGTCATACTTACCCAGCCGAGGATCTTGCCAAAGAAAGTTGAAGTGGGCTCGGAAACGACGGCCTCGACGTAGCGCGAGTTGCCCGTGAACGGACCAGACGAAGGGCCATGGTTGATGACCACTGTCGTCGTGCCACCCAGGCGAGTTGAGACAAACCCATGAGCGCCAACCTGCTGGTCCGCAAACGCTTCGAGACTGGCTTGTGCCACGGTGGGGTTGCGGATCACTTCGATCGCAGCGCTTTTGGCCGCAGCGTCCGCCGCCGCATGGAGGCGGTTACGCTTCGCGAACATGAAGGACGCATCCAGGGTCAACGCGGCGATGCCGAGAAGCACAGCCATTGATACCGCTGTCAGGATCAGAATCTGCCCCGACTGATCCCGCAGCTGCACCCGGATGGTTTGGGTGATCATCAGTTGCATCATACCTTTGTGCCAGCAAGCGGAGTAGCACAAAGGTGGTGCAAATTGTTCTACGGTTCCTCAGATTACCACCACAGGCCAGACAGCAATAACTACGAAAACTACGAAATGCTACTAAAAGTGTGATCGACGATACACTTTTGTTGCGCACGCAACTATTGCGCAATAGACGCGGTGAGAAATACTGCTCCCCCGTAGGTGGCGGCGCACCCATTGCTGCTGAGCGCGCCGTTGCCGTTCTTGATCGTGAGCGACTTCGCGATGAAGAGCGTGCAATTGCTGAGCGCGAACGACAAGGAATTCTTGAACTCGACATCGACGCCCGGCATGTAGATCGCGCCACTCACATCCAGCGTGAATTGATTCTTGACCTCGAAGTTATTGGTATCAGTGACATCTTGAAAGATCGCGATCCCCGTATACGCACCGCTGGTTGGCGCAGTCAACGTGATTCGCTTGTTGTTGTTGGCTGTCAACTGACCGCCGCCAGTCAAATAGATCATGACGTTGTTGCCCGTCAGGGTCCCAATGTCCACTTTGCCGGTGACGTAGTAGATCCCTGCCGTGAGGGTGGTGACGGTATCGGCGATGCTGGTATAGCAGCCTGGGCCTAACGTAGCTGCCGTGCCCGCTGAACAACTCCCCGGGTTCGCCGGCGCGGCAAGCCCTGCGAGCGGGTCGACAGGCATGGGTGCATTCGTGTTGAGCGTGCCCATGGCAGTGCAAGTGCCCACACAATTGCCGGTCACGCCAACGGGCGGTGTCGGCAATCCGGTGATTGTCGAGTTCGGGTTTTCACCGTGGAGATCGCCCCCGATTCCGGCGCCACAGCCGTTCAAGGTCATCGTCGTTTGGCCGATCGTCAGGTCCTGGGTGACGATCACGCAGTTCGATGGATTGCCTGCACCAGCCACGGCCGTCGCGCCAGGCGTCATGCTGACCCAGCCCAGGATCCTCCCAAAGAATGTGGACGTAGGCTCGGACACGATGGCTTCAACGTAAC
>JBKJJZ010000236.1:0-3380 GCA_046597705.1 Vicinamibacterales bacterium
CTTTGGCTGCGGCGTGGGCCGCAACTTTGCCTGCGTCCGAACGCTTGGGCGGCACGTGGCCGCGTTTGATCTGCCGCCCATGGTGTCGCGGTGCCGTGAACTGGCCGAACCTGTGGACCTGCTGTCAGACGATTGGAACCACGTGAAGACGCGCCGCTTTGATTTGATCTTTGCGTCGCTGGTGCTTCAACACCTCGAAGTGGAGACCGTTCGCACGTATCTCGCTGACTTTGCCGCGATGGCGCCAGCCACGTACCTGCTCACGCGCAGTACGAGTGACTTCGACAACATCAGCGTCCTCGATCTGGTGGCCCAGAGCGGCGCCTTCGACCCAGGCGACTGCACCATCGTCGATCACGACCCCGGCACACATCAGTTGCGGGTCCTTGGCCGGGTGTCGTTTGACGAGGCACGCCGTTCGCCGGAATCAGCGCACTATGAGGTGCTGTTGAGGTCTCGAGTCAGATAGGATCCGGCCCGTTGCCGACTGGAGGAGTTCCCGTGTTCATCAATCGCCGCTTTCTGCTCGTAGTCATTTCCGTTGCCGGACTCGGCGCCATTGCCACGGCCCAGCAGACCGTGGACCCGGCGTCGGCCATGCACTGGCGCCAGATTGGTCCAACGCGCGCCGGCCGCGCACGGGCGGTCGCCGGCGTGGCGAGCCAACCAAACGTGCACTACATCGGCTTCGACAACGGGGGTGTGTGGCGTTCCACGGACTACGGCTCGAACTGGACGCCGCTGTTCGACAAGGAATCCACGGGCTCCATCGGCGCGATTGCGGTGGCACCGTCCAACCCGAACGTCATCTACGTCGGCTCAGGCGCGGGCATCATCCGCCCGGACCTCTCGACCGGCGACGGTCTGTACAAATCCACCGATACGGGAAAGACGTGGAAGCGCATCGGGCTGCCCGACAGCCAGATGATCGCGGCCATCGACGTGGACCCGCGCGACCCGAATCGCTTCTTCGTGGCAGTGCTGGGACATCCCTACGGACCCAATGCCGAACGGGGGGTGTTTCGCTCCACCGACGGCGGCGCGACGATGCAGAAGGTCCTCTACAAAGACGAGTACACGAGCGCCAATGAGGTGCACATCGATCCATCCGATCCAAACACGGTCTATGCCGCGATGTGGGTGCAGCAGCAGAGCTACGTCGAGGGGGCTGCGTTTGGCGGTGTGGGCGGCGGACTCTTCAAGTCGACCGATGGCGGCACCACGTGGAAGCAGCTGACCGACGGACTGCCCGACATCATTCAGACGAATTTCTCCGTGTCGCACAGCAATCCGAAGGTGCTGTACGCGATCGCCGCCGGACAGGCACCCGCCTCTCCCGCTGTCGGCCTCTACAAGTCCATCGACGGTGGTGAGCACTGGTTCCTGGTGGTGCGCGGTCAGGACGGCCGCGGCACGCGAGCGGCCGACAACCGCCCACTCGCCCGAATCGGCGGAGGCGATCTTCCAACACTCATGATCGATCCGAAGAACGACAATGTGATCTACAGCTGCTCCGTGGTGTTCTGGCGTTCGGAGGATGGCGGCCTGACATGGACGGCCGTGCGCGGCGCGCCCGGCGGCGATGACTACCAGAAGGGTTGGATCAACCCCAACAACCCCGACATCATGGTGGTCGTCACCGATCAGGGCGCGGTGGTCACCGGCAATCGCGGTGAGAGCTGGAGCAACTGGTATACGCAGCCGACCGCGGCGATGTATCACGCCTCGACCGACAACAGTTTTCCCTATCGCGTCTGCAGCGGCCAGCAGGATTCGGGTTCCGCATGCGTGGACAGCCGCGGCAACGACGGAGAGATCACATTCCGTGATTGGCGCCCGGTCGGCATCCAGGAGTACGGTGAAGCCGCGCCCGATCCGAAGAATCCCGACCTCGTCTACGGCAGCTCACGCAACAACGTCACGCTGTTCAATCGGCAGACCGGCCAGATCAAGAACGTCGGGCCCAACATCGCTGGCGATACCGACGCCACCGGACGCTCCTTCAGTCGAAACGTGCGCACGCAGCCGCTGGAATGGTCGCCGGTGGATCCCACGCTGCTCTACTACGCGCAGAACGCCGTGTGGAGCACCCGCGACGGCGGAGTGAGCTGGACACGGATCAGCGGCGACCTGACCCGCCAGACATGGGCGGTGCCGTCGAACACCGGAAAGTACGGCGCAAGCGTCACCCCTGCCCCCGCTGGCAGCATCACCGCCCTTTCGCCTTCGCCACTCGACGTGAACACGCTGTGGGCCGGCACAGACGATGGCCACATCCAGGTGATGAAGGGCCCGGCCCGCACGTGGACGAACGTGACTCCCGCTGCCATCAAGCCGTGGACACGGATCTTCAATATCGAAGCGGGGCACTTCAGCCCGCTCACCGCATACGCGGCGGCAAACACGCTTCGGCTCGACGACCTGAACCCGCACTTCTGGCGCACTCACGATGGCGGCAAGACCTGGACAGAGATCAACACCGGCATCGCGCCTGGCGCCGCCGCCAACTCGATTCGCGAAGATCCCCGGCAGAAGGGCCTGCTTTACGCCGCGACGGACACACAAGTCTGGGTCTCGTTCGACGACGGTGACCACTGGCAATCCCTGCGCGTGGATATGCCCGCCGTGTCCGTTCGCGATCTGACGGTGAAAGACGATGAGTACTGCCTCTGCTCGGATCTGGTGGCCGCCACTCACGGCCGCGGCTTCTGGATCCTTGATGACGTGACGCCACTGCGGCAGGCGGCGGCGATTCGCGCGGCAGCCACCGCGCGCAGCGCGTATCTGGTGAAGCCGGTCACCGCCGTTCGCGTTCGCTTTGGCATGAACCCGCCAACGCCGTGGCCCATCGAAGTGCCGGCCGGCGAGAACCCGCCCCCTGGCGCCATCCTCAACTACTACCTCCCGACGGATGCGGCCGGCCCGGCCACACTCGAGATTCTGGGAACCGGCGGCCGCGTGGTCCGCACCTACTCGAGCACCGATCCCGTGCAATCGCCCAATGCCGCGAGTGACCCGGTGGCCTACAACAAGGTCTGCCAGGAGACGCCCACGGCGCCTGACTGCTCGGTGCCGCTCTACTGGGCCGCGGCCCCGATGGTGATCTCCACGCGCGCCGGCATGCACCGGGTCTGGTGGGACATGCGGCATGACCCGATTGACGATGGCGGCGGTGGACGAGGCGGTGGTGGCGGAGGCGCGGCCGTGCCGCATCGCACGTATCCCACCGTGAATGCGCCGTGGGCGGCGCCCGGGCTCTACACCGTTCGCTTGACGGTTGACGGCAAGAGCTACACGCAGCCCCTTACGCTCCGGATGGATCCGCGCGTCAAGATGCCGGCAATGGATGTGGCGTTGTTAACCAGGCTCACGCGCGAAAT
>JBKJJZ010000330.1:0-9701 GCA_046597705.1 Vicinamibacterales bacterium
CTCGGGAAATGAGCTCGGAGGTGAATTCCGCCCCCACAAAAAGATTCCCGACGTCATTTCGGCCTCTGGACTCCGGACTCGAAGCGGTACCCGACTCCCCGCACGGTCAGCAGGTACTTCGGATTGGCGGGCTGCGGTTCGATGTACTTGCGCAGGCGCGACATGAAGTGGTCGATGGCGCGCGTGTCGGTATCTTCGTGAAGATTCCAGACCTCTTCGAGCATGTTCTTGCGCGATACCGTCTGGCCATCATGCCGCACCAGGTATCGCAGGAGATTGGCTTCCATCAGCGTCAGGGGATGGACCTCGGCGCCCACACGCAATTCCTGCGCGGAGAAATCCACGGTCTTGTCCGCGAATGAAAACTGATCCGGTGCGGGCGGCGTGGCCTTCCACGCTTGCCGCCGGAGCAGCGCATGCAGACGCGCGACCAGGATGTTCAGGTCGAAGGGCTTCGGCAGATAGTCATCCGCCCCTGCTTCGAACCCTCGCAGTACATCCTCCGCACGCCCTCGTGCCGTCAACATCAGGATCGGATGCAGCCATGCCCTCGCGCGAAGCGCTGCGGCGACCGCAAAACCGTCCATCCCCGGCAGCATCACATCCAGCACCATCGCATCGATGCTGTTGGGGCGTTGCGCGATTAGCGCAAGGGCGCTTTCGCCATCCTCGACCACTTCCACTTCATGCGCTTCAGCCTCGAGGTTGAAGCGCAGTCCGGAGGCAATGTGTGGTTCGTCTTCGACGATGAGCAGGTGGGACATGGCGTGTCAGGAGATGGCTGGCGGCAGGGCGGGTAGTTCCAGGGTGAACACCGAGCCTCGGCCGATGCCCGCGCTCTCAGCATAGGCGCGGCCGCCATGTTGTTTCGCGGTGCTGTGCACAATGAACAGGCCCAGGCCGGTGCCCTTGATGCGCTGGGTCAATGAACCGGGCACGCGATAGAACCTCTTGAAGATTCGCGTCTGTTCGCCCACCGCAAGACCCGCGCCACGGTCCGTCACGCGAACCACGGCCCAGTCACCCACGAGGACGGCGTAGACCTGGACATGGATGTCGTCGCCCGAGTATTTCACCGCGTTGTCGAGCAGGTTCAGGATGGCGGCTCGTAGTTCCTCCGGGTCGCCCATCGCCTCTGGCAGCCGATCGTCCGAACCGAGCGGCAGAAGCTGCAACTGGGCTTCGGTCAGACGGCGTCGAGTGCGGGTCAGCGTGACACACTCGTCGGCCAGTGCGCGCAGGTTCACGCGCTCGCGATGCGTGGAAGCGCGGCCGGCCTGACCGGTGCGCAGCACTTGCTCGATGGTCTGCATCAGGCGGTTACTGTCATCGAGCATGACGTCATAGAACTCCCGCCTCGTGGCGTCGGGGATCGAGCCTTCCCGAGCCTTCAAGGTTTCAAGGTGCAAGCGGATCGACGTCACGGGCGTCTTCAGCTCATGGGTGACCGAGTTCAGAAAGGCGTCCTGTTGTTCGTTGCGCCGGATCTCGCGGACCAGAAAGATAGTGTTGAGGATGAGACCGGCAATGATCGCCGCGAAGAGGGGGACGCCCAACAGGAGCGGGACGACCCGGCGCCAATGCTGGACGATCCATGTCACATTGAGCGCCACCGCTGCCGCCACCAGGCACACGCAGAAGACGACGAAGAACGCGATCGCCCCCCGGCGCCCGGTTGCAGACACGGACATGGGGCAATTCTATCGCCTCCACTGAGATGGAGGACGGGAGGGATCTACGCCGCTTCTTCGACCGCGTCGTCCACGCGGACGCGGCGCACGTCCGTGGCCAGGCCCATCAGTTCGAGTGCTCGGATGTGCAGATACGTGAGGTCTACTTCGTACCAGGCCAAACCGTGGGCGGCGGACGTCGGGTGCGCGTGATGGTTGTTGTGCCAGCCTTCGCCGAAGGTCAGGATCGCCACCCACCAGTTATTGCGCGAGTCGTCACGCGTGAGGAATCGGCGCTGACCCCACAGATGCGTGGCGGAGTTGACCAGCCACGTGGCGTGGAGGCCAAGCGTCGTCCTGAGGAACACACCCCACAGCACCCAGTTCCAACCGCCGAGCGCCCACAGGCCCAAGCCCATCGCGGTCAGAGGAACCCAGTGATACTTGCTGAGCCAGACGTGGAAGGCATCGCGGCTCAGGTCAGGCGCGTACTTCGACGTCATCGTGACGTTGTTGTGCTGTGCCTCGCCAAAGATGATCCAGCCCATATGCGCCCAGAGGCCGCCGTGCCGCGGCGTGTGCGGGTCCATGTCGGAGTCGGAATGCTGGTGATGACGGCGATGCGTGGCCACCCAGAAGAGCGCACCACCTTCAAGCGCGGTCGTCGCGCAAATCGTGAGGAAGTATTCGACCACCTTCGGCGTCTTGTAGGAGCGGTGCGTCAACAGGCGGTGATACGACATGCCGATGCCCCAGCCCAACGCGATGTAGTAGGTGACCAGCAGCACCACCACGCCAGACCAGGTGAAATCGATGAGCGCCCACACCGCGCCGATGTGAAACAACGTCATGAAGAACGCGGTGGTCCATGACACGCCGGCGAATCGGCCAGGATCGGCGCCCGCGAGGCTGCCCGTGCCGCCGGACCGGCGTGCGGTTGACTTGGTCGAAACAGTGGTCGTAAGGCTCATGGCCCCGACGATACCAAGTCTGAGGTCAAGCGACTGTAAGAGTTCGGTAAGAGGTGGTTCTGTTCTTGACGACGTTATTTTGTCCTACTAACATGTAGGACATGCCGTTCAGTCTTCGTCTGGACCCTGAGACCGAGGCTCTGCTCCGCCGGTTGGCCAAGGCGCAGGGCCGGTCCAAGTCCGCCGTTGTGCGCGAAGCAGTGGAGCATTACGGCGAGCGCTCCACGTCAGCCGTGGATGAGTCCCGTACCGCGCTCGACATCGTGAGGCCCTTCATTGGAGTGGTCGCGACGGGCGGCCACTCGTCCGAAGACACCCACATGAAGTATCGCGCGTCATTGCGGCGCAAGGCCAATGCCCGCCGTTCTGGTTGACGCGGGCGCGCTCATCGCCCTGCTTGATCGCGACGACCGATGGCACACAGCCTGTGTGGGTGTGCTCGCAGAGATTCGCAACCCGTTGATGACGGTCTGGCCCGCCCTCACCGAAGCCATGCATCTGCTGTCCGAGGTGCCGCGCGCTCAAGACGCCCTTTTTGAGATGATCGAAGACGACGCGCTTGGGTTGGCGGCCCTTGATGATGGTGATCTGGCGCGAATGAAAGTGCTGATGCGCAAGTATCGCGATCTGCCGATGGACTTCGCCGATGCCGCGCTCGTTCGAGTGGCCGAGCGCGACAGGCTGACGCACATCATTTCATTCGATCGCCACTTTCGCGTGTACTCGCTGCCGGGGCGGGCGCGGTTTGTGGTGTTGCCGTGAGGCCGCGAGAGGGCTCAACGTCGAGCCCGATCGACTTCATCAGCGCGATGGCGTTGCTGGTCTTGACCGGCCCGTCGCGAAGCAGGTAGTCGAACTCGAGCGACCCTCCGTCGAACTTGTCGGCAAAGTGGACGTTGGACGCCTGCGGCGACCAACCTTGGGCGATGTCGCCGAGCGCCAGGTCGTGGGTTGTGGCCAGTCCGATGGCGCCAAACCCGATCAAGCCTCGCAGCAACCCTTCGGCGCCTTGACGTCGATCGTGCGAGTTCGTCCCGCTCAGCACTTCATCGAGCAGGAACAGCGTTGCGCCGTTGGTGTCCCTGGCCAGATCCACGATGTGTTTCAGCCGCAGGATCTCGGCATAAAACCGCGAGTGTCCCTCCAGCAACGAATCGAGCACGCGGATTGATGCCCCAACAGCAAGCGGCGACAGGCGGAACGACTCCGCGCGGACGGGCGCTCCCATTTGCGCCAGGACAACGTTGAGTCCGATGGCCCGCAGGAACGTGCTCTTGCCCGACATGTTTGAACCGCTGACGATGAGCAGGGACGGAGTCGAGCCGCCCAGACTCACGCTGTTGGCCACCGACTCGGGCCGCATCAACGGGTGCGCCAGGGAGGTCGCCTCCAGATGCGACGGCGGCGGAGTGAGCGTGGGAAAGACGTATGCCGGATGTTCGGCCGCAAACCCAGCCAGCGCGCACAGCGCATCAAACTCGGCTACCGCATCCAGCCAGCCCGGCACATCGCGGCCGTGGCGGCCGCGCCAACGCTCAATGAAGAACGCGCACTGCGTGGCCCACATGAGCAGCCCCGCCAGTGGCGCAAAGATCACGTTGCTGCGCGAGCTGAGCAAGGCCACGAACTGGTTCAGTCTTGCGATGGAGGAGGACGCCGATCCGTTCGGACTGGCGAGCGCATTCCGAAGCGCCAGGAGGCGCGCGCTCGTGTCGGTGCGCCGCTCCATCAGTCGCGCGACTCCGACAAAGACGTCAAGATCGCGCGAGGCCGAGTCCACGGCGTCGATCACTTCCCGGACCTGTGGCCGAAGGGCCAGGGCCAGCAGCCCCACCAGAATCTCGGCGACGACGACGGGCACCCACGGTCCGCCTTGATACAGCCAGATCAGGAAAGCGAGGGCCAGGACCGGAAGCGTGCGCACGACGATCTCAAGTCCGGCGCCGGGTAGTCTTCGTGGCATCACGGCCCATTTATCGAGCGGTGCCGGATCCACAGCCGCGCGCATGTCGTCGCCCTCGACGGCCAGGCGTTCACGCAGATCCAGGTCGGGCACCAGCTCGCGGACCGCGTCCTGCCGGGCGAGAATTTCGCCGGGCGTCGCCGGTGCCAGCATCCATCGGGCGAGCGTGCCCCGGCCCCCTTCGGTTCGACAGGTCGCGAGCAGCTCGAACAAGCTGCCGTGACCGAACAGGTCGAGGTCTGCCGCGTAGAGGTGCTGGGTCGGCTGGAAGCGGTCGCCCTTGTCGCCGGCGCCCGGCCATTCGAACCGGAGCCGGGCGAGTCCGCGCTGGTAGAACGTGACTGCCGAACGCGCGCGATCCCGCGCGTTGATTAAACGCCCGTGGCCGATCGCGATTACCGCAAACAGCAAGACCAGCGACACCAATGTCTTCCACGGAGCCAGGCCGAGCCAGACCAGCAATCCGATGCCCGCCACGCCCAGCACCACGCGAACGCCGGCCACGCGCGCGTTGCGGCGCTCCATCAACGCAAGCGTGAGCGTCCGGTCGGCCAGGCGTTGGCGATAGTCGGCACCGATGGGCGGCTCAGTCACCCGTGTAGATTACCTGCTTGTATGATCGAATCGGAGTCGTGTTGATGACGTCAGATCCGGTTCGCGCATTTATCCGCTACGCATGGGTGGCTCTGGCCGTCACGGTACTGGTGATTGTCTGGGGCGCCGTGGTGCGCGCGACTGGCTCCGGAGCCGGGTGCGGCAGTCACTGGCCGCTGTGCAATGGCGTCGTCGTGCCTCTGACGCCCACCCTGTCCACCATCATCGAGTTTGTGCACCGGGTGACCAGCGGACTGGTCATGATGTTGGCCGTCGGTCTCGCGGTGCTTGCCCGCCGGACATTTCCGGCCGGCCACGCGTCGCGCAAGTGGGCTCTCATCAGCCTGGTGTTCATGGTGGTCGAAGCCGCAATCGGCGCCGGCATTGTCTTGCTGAGACTCGTTGAGGGAAACACGTCGGCACTGCGTGCGGGATATGTCGGCGGCCACCTGGTCAACACTTTGCTATTGGTCGCGGCGATGACCACAACGATTTGGACTGCGCGTTCGCGGCCCGGTGTTGCCGACCACGGCCGGTCCGCCATATCGACGCCCGGTTTCACGGCCGCGATGGCCATGATGCTGGTGGTAGCCGCGAGCGGCGCCATCGTGGCTTTGGGTGACACGCTCTTCCCCAGCGTGTCGCTGGCGGCGGGTCTGGCCGCTGATCTCGACCCCACCGCGCACTTTCTGATTCGCCTGCGGATATGGCATCCAATCCTCGCTGCGACGGTGGCGGGGTATTTGTTCTGGGTCGCGTGGCGCCATCCCGCCTTTGCGGGAGAGCGGCAGGCTACGCCCAGGCAACTCGTGATGATGTTGATCGTGGGCCAGTGCGCGCTTGGCGTCATCAATCTCCTGATGCTGGCGCCGCTTTCGCTCCAGATGGCGCACCTGCTGGGATCGAATCTTCTTTGGATTGCCCTGGTCTGGGCCTGGAATGAGGCACACGCGCGATGAATCCCTATGCTGCTCTGCACGATCCCGTTCACGAGTTCTGCCTGGCGCAGGTAGCGGCCGCGAATCGGCGGCCATTGGTCATCGGCCTTCAGGCGCCGCAGGGAGCGGGCAAGACGACCCTGGTTACGCATCTGCTGAACGCGCTGCCGGGGCTTGGCCTGCGCGGTGCGGGCGTGTCGGTGGACGATTTCTACCTGCCGCGAGAGGGACAGTTGCAGGTGGCTGCCGCCAATTCCGGCAATCGATACCTGGAACACCGCGGCTATCCAGGCACCCATGACGTGGCCCTCGGCGAGCGGACGATTCGCGAGTTGAAGGCATTGGGGCCCGGCGATTCAACGCGCGTGCCGGTGTATGACAAGTCGGCGCATGGCGGCCGCGGCGATCGCGCCCCAGAGGAGTCTTGGCGGACGATGACCGGGCCGCTCGATCTGGTCGTGCTCGAAGGATGGATGCTGGGGTTTGCGCCCGTCGAGGAGTCCGCGCTGCCCGATGCCGATCTGGCCGCCCCGAATCGCGCCCTCGACGACTATCGGCGATGGACCGATCAGGTGGATGTCTGGGTGACGCTGCGTGCGCACGATCCCGAATACGTCCTGAGCTGGCGCGTCGAGGCCGAAGATGCCATGAAGGCCTCAGGCAAGCCTGGCCTGAGTCGCGAAGCCATCACCGACTACATCGGACGCTTTCTTCCCGCTTACCGTACGTATGCGACCCCTGAGCGCGTTCCAGGTGGGGGATCGGGACTCACACTGACGTTGGACGCGCAGCGAAAGCCTCTATAAATGGTGAACTGACGGAGGTGGCGGAACTGCCGTCCGCCAGTTCCCCAGTCACTTACCTCTAACCTTCCTAATAGCGTCAGCGGTGTAAGTCGCGCGAAAGTCGACGATCTTCTTGCCCATCTCGAGCGCCTTCTTCGGGTCGGCAATGGAGACGCCGTCGATCGTGGCCTTGCCGGCCTTGACGCGCTGCGCCCAGCGCACCGAGTTCGGGTCGGTCACGAACATGTTCAGCGTGATCGTCGGATCGTCGTGCAGCCCGTCGCTCTTGCGTTCGGCCGGGAAGAGGCCGTTGTCGGTGGCGAATTTTGTGGCAACCGAGTAGGTGTAGTGTTCGGGCACGTGCGCGACAATCGGCTTGCCGCCCCATTCCTTCGTGTACTTTTCGGCCACCGCCGTCATCCCGCGTCCGTTGCCGCCGCTGTCACCAATCATGATGATGTGCTCGAAGCCGTGCTGCTTCATGCTCATGACGATGTCGCTCAGCAGCGCATTGAAGGTTTCCTCACGCAAGCTGATGGTGCCGACGGTGGTCATGTGCCCTGACTTGGGCTCGAGGTTGCCTTCCGGCACAAACGCGACGACCGGCGCGCAGAGCGCATCTCCGAGTTTGCGCGCAATCGCGTCGCAGTTCGCCTTCAGCACGAAGTTGTGTTTGCCCAGCGCGAGCCACGGACCGTTGGGCTCGAAGCCGCCGGTCGAGATGATGACGGTGGTCTTGCCCGCCTTCATCGCATCTCGCACATCCATCCACGTCATGTCTTCGAGCCATACGGTGTCGGGCGCCGGCAGCGGATTCACCGCGTCGGGACAGTTGTAGGGATTGTTCGAACACTGGCCGCCACCCATTGACGGGGGCCCGCCGGCCCGGCCCTGGCGTCCCGCGGCCGGGGTTGCCTGCTGCCCGGCAACCGTGCCGCCGGTGGCCGGTGGCTGTTGTGTTGGCGGTGTCTGGAACGCTGCCAAATCGCTGCCGCCGGGTCTCAAGACCCGGCCTCCGAAGACACTGACGGCGGCCATCAGGGAAAAGAGGATGGAGGTTCGATACGGGCTCATCTCTGGGACTCCTTGGGAACGTAAGCGATGCAATCGATCTCGACCCGAAGCCCTGCGCCGGGCAGGCCCGCGGCCTGAATCGTGGTGCGCGCAGGGCGATGGTCGCCGAACATTCGGGAATAGACCGCGTTCATTGCCTTGAACTCATTCATGTCGATCAGAAACACGCCGCAACGAAGCACATATTGCAGGTCCGAACCCGCGGCCTGAAGGATGGCTTGAAGGTTCTTCAGACACTGCTCGGTCTGTGCCGTGGCGTCCGCTCCAGCGAGCTGGCCGGTGGCAGGGTCCGTTGCGCCCTGGCCTGAAACAAAAACAAGCCGCTCAAACCCCATCCCCGGCGAATAGGGTCCGACCGGAGCCGGCAGATTGGGGGCGTGGACAGGACGATGATCGGACATGGGCAAACGACTCCTTGAATTCGGTGCCTCATTCTAGTGTCCGTGCCCGGGATTCACCATGGCAATCGGCGGAACGTCACGGTGGAGCGCCCGGCTGGCCCGTGTTGCAGCAGGGCCTTGCCAAATGAACCACCTGATATCAGCCCGGGCGGCCCCGATGACATTCACTGGCGCCCAGCGGATTAGTGTGGCAGTCACAATTCGGGTCGTTGCACTCGCCGTGGCCCTGTGACAGCAGCGGCGCGAATTCGTCGGCAAACCTCCGCGCGCCTTCGCGTCGACCCTGCTCGGTGAGCTTGAACTCCCCTGAGACGGAATCCGGCGCGATCTCGCCGCGACGCAGAAGATCGTCGAGCGTTTCGGACACAAGCGGCACAGGCATGGCCAGGAACCGCGCCAGCGCGTCGACCTGCGCGCCGCCAGGAAATCCCTCGCCCTCGATCCAATAGAGCAGTTCGAGCAGCTGATCGCGCCGTGCCAGGTCGTCCGTGCCGCCGTGATCCGTCATGACGCCTCCATCAACGCCCGCACGCGACGTGCGGCCGGTTCCACAGCCGCTCGAATCGCCGGTGTCAGTTCGAGCGTGAGTTCTTCGGTTTCGGCCGGCTCACAGCCGACCAGAAACGTCTCCTTCGGAAGGGTGCCCATGGCCTTGGCCACACCCAGCACGCGCGACGGCACGGCCAGATGCATATCGATGTCAGCCGGCATCGTGACCTCGTCGACTCTCAGCACACACACCGTGCCCGGCGTGGTGCCCCGGCTGACGGCATCGATGATGATCAACCGGTCGCACGGCGTCATCAACTCCTGCGCGAGCCAGAGTCCGCCGGTCCCGACTTCCAGCAGGCGCACACGATGCGGCTCCTCGTCGGCGGCGCCGAGAATCTCGAGCCGTCGCAATACCGCGATGCCGAACCCGTCATCCCCGCGTAGTTCATTGCCAAACGCTGCCACGACGATGCGCATTACAGAACCTTGACCGCGGGTTCGACATCGATCGCCACTTCGATGCGCCCGTCCTTGACGAGTACCGGAAACACCTGCAGCCGCTCGCCATCCGTCCGATCCACGCGCCGCCCGCTACGGATGTCGTACACGCAGCCATGCCACGAGCACCGGAGTTGCGCGCCATCGATCGTACTGAACTCCAATGGCAGCGGACTCTCGCCGCACTGGTTGCGCACGGCATGCACGTCGCCGTCAACTCCGGCCAACAGCACAGAGACCTGCCGCACGGCCACCGCGCGCATGGCACCCGGCCCGAGATCGGCGGGCCCCGCATCCACATAGACCGGACGCTGA
>JBKJJZ010000104.1:0-5258 GCA_046597705.1 Vicinamibacterales bacterium
AACATCGGCTGCACCTCGGTCCCTGGGGTCCGGAGAAAGACGGTCGGTGTGCCTGCGACCCAGCCGCGGATGGGGTCGTTCTCGAGAGGCAGGATCATCAAGTCGATCCCCGTGTCCTTGCCGGTTTCCTGGTAGGCCAGAAACTTCCCACTGGGATGAAATGACCACGCTTGTTGAACGTTGGAGCTGTCGGTCAGCCGGGTCACCGTTCCGGTGCCGTCGCTGTTGGCCACATACAGGTTCGACACCCCTGAGCGATTCGACGTAAACACGATGTGCTGCCCCGTGGGCGACCAGATCGGGTTCCCGTCGGCGCCGGCATCAATCGTCAACTGGGACATCGCATCGCCGGCCCAGTCGTAGACCCAGATATCTCGCTGCTGGCCGTCGCTGACCGACAGGGCCAGCCGCTTGCCATCCGGCGAAAAGTTCGGCTGCACCCAATCCGCCGGTGTGGCGCGCAGTATCGAGGTCGTGCCATCGCGCGCCATCCAGTGAATCGGGTTGGATGCTGCGACGGCCGAACCCGGGACGTAGATGAGTGTTCCGTTAACGGAAAAAACAGGGGTGGCGCCCCCCGTCGCAACGTTGGCGGCGAACCCGTCGAGCGCCAGTCTGGCATCGCCCACGGTCTCGAGCCGGTCGAGGTTGAAGCGCACCGCGAACATCGTGCCCTGCTGCACATAGAGCAGATGCCCATCCGCACGATCAGTGGCGTCCTGTGCGACGCGCCCACTGGGCAGAAATCGCCCACCATAGGCGCCGCGCACGACAATTTTGCCCGCGCCACCATCGGCAGGTGCGACGACGAGGTTCCCCGTGTCCCAGTTCCCAGGCGTCCTGTTTTCGCCGAAGAGGATGCCTCGTCCGCCTGGCAGCGCCTGCGGCCAGCGCTGCGTCACGGCTCCCTCGTTCAGCACGCCGAATGACACCGCCGCACCGCCCGACGCCGACACGCGCATGAGCGTCACGTTGGCGGTCGAATTGGGCGAGAAGATGATCTCGTCGCGGTCCGTCCAGGTGCCACCTCGGCCGCTTGGCGCGTCACACAGCGTGAGCGCGGCGCCGCCGGTCACGGCCACCTTCTTCAGCTTGCCGCCTGCAAAAAATGCAATCGACTCGCCATTGGGCGAGAAGAACGGATTGGCCGCGTCTTCAGTACCGGCGAGCGCGCTGGCTTGCAGCTGGTCGAGCTTCCGGACAAACAGGCGAACAGCCCCTGCCTGCTGTCCAACGAACGCCAGCGTCGTCCCGTCCGGCGACAGGACCGCTGAAGCGCCCTGGTTTGTTGGCAGTGATGCGTCCGCGCCGATGTGCACGAGGAACCTTCGCGGCGACGGCGTCGGCGCGGACTGCCAGGGGGCCCACATCGCGAGCGTGGAGATCGCTGCGATGAGACTCACGGTGGCGACGCCCCACGGCAGTGCGCGCCGCCACACGGGCACGACGACGGCCGGCGCTGCTGCGGCGACCGGCGCGGCGGTGCCGTCCCAATCTGAACCGGCGCCGGCTTCATCCAACTCCAGTCGCGCATCGCCAATCGCACTCAGCCGGCGTTTGGGATCCTTCTCGAGGCAGCGACGGAGAAGACGGCGCACGGACACCGGCAGATCCGCCGGCAGCGCGTCCCAGCGCACGTCCTCCTTGAGGACGCTTGCGAGCGTGATCGAGATGTCGTCGCCCTCGAACGCCCGGCGGCCGGTCAGCATTTCGTACAGGACGACGCCGAACGCCCACACGTCCGCGCGGCGATCGACAGCACGGCCGCGCGCCTGCTCCGGCGCCATGTACGCCGCGGTCCCGATGATCATTCCCATCTGCGTGGCGCGCGCGGTGAGCGTCGGCGAGTTCATCGCGGCGGCCGCGGTGCCGGTCGGATCGGTCCCCAGGGCTTTGGCCAGGCCGAAGTCCAGCACCTTCACGGTTCCGTCGGTGCGCACCTTGATGTTGGCCGGCTTGAGGTCGCGATGGACAATGCCCTGTTCGTGCGCGGCCTCGAGCGCGTCGGCGATCTGGCGCGCGATGGGCAGGGCGTCGTCAAGCGGCATCGGCCCGCGACTGATGTGCACGGACAGGTCGTCGCCCTCGACGAGTTCCATGACCAGGTAGGCGGCCGACAACGTGGCGTCCGGCTTGCCGGCATCGTAGACGTGCGCGATGTTCGGGTGATTGAGCGCGGCCAGCGTCTCGGCCTCGCGGGTGAATCGCGCCAGTCGATCGGCATCGCCGGCGAACACGTCGGGCAGGAGCTTGAGCGCCACGTCGCGATTGAGCTTCGTGTCGCGCGCCCGGTAGACCTCTCCCATGCCACCGGCCCCAAGGATTGAAAGGATCTCGTATGAACCCAGCCGGGTTCCCGCAGTCAGTGGCATAGGGGCGTCATTGTGTCACTGGTGCCCGCCGCGAAGCAGCACCGATCGCGCCGTGCGCTCGCGGTCCCGCGAACGTCCCGACCGCACTTCTCGTCTGAGCTTTTGTGCCACACGCACTGCGCCGCCTCCTCAAGACGCCAGTCTTTGCGCTGACGGCCATCCTCACTGTGGGCGCCGCGATTGGCGCCAACGCCCTCATCTTCACCGTCGTCAACGGGGTCATCCTCAAGCCCCTGCCGTACGCGGACTCGAAGTCGCTGGTCGGGGCCTGGCTGGTGGCGCCGGGCGTGATGCAGGGGCCACTGCAGCAATCGGCCGGCACGTATTTCATGCTCCGCGAAAGCGCTCAGTCGTTCCAGGACATCGGGCTCTGGAGTAACGGCTCGGCCACGGTCACGGGCCAGGGCGAGCCTGAGCAGATTGAGACGCTCAACGTCACCGACGGCACGCTCCCGGTGCTGGGCATCCGCCCGGCACATGGCCGCGCGATTTCCAAAGACGACGACCGGCCGAACGGGCCGCAGGTGGTCCTGATTTCCCACGCGTACTGGCTGCGCGCGTTTGGCGGCGATCCCTCGGCAATCGGCCAGAGCGTGATGGTCAACGGCACGGCCCGGGAAGTGATCGGCGTCTTGCCGGAAGACTTCCGGTTCTTGCGGGCCAACCCGCAGCTCGTCCTTCCTCTGAAGATCGATCGCGCAACGGTTCACGCCGCCGGCTTCAACTACCAGGCCGTGGCCCGCCTCAAGCCGGGCGTGACAATTGAACAGGCCAACGCCGACGTCGAACGCCTCTTGCCATCGCTCACCAGCCGCTTCCCACTGCCGCCGGGCTTCACTCAGCAGATGTTTGATGATGCGAAGATTGGTTCGATGGTGCGTCCACTTGATGTGGACGTGGTGGGCAACATCGGCAGCATGTTGTGGATTCTGCTTGGCACCGTCGCTCTGGTGCTGCTCGTCGCATGCGCCAACGTCGCCAACCTGTTTCTTGTTCGAGCAGAGGCACGGCAACAGGAACTGGCGATTCGGCTGGCGCTCGGCGCGGAGGCGCGGCAAATCGCCTGGCAACTGATCTCGGAATCACTGACCGTCGCACTGATCGGCGGGGTCCTCGGCACCGCGCTGGCGTACGGCGGCATCCAGCTGCTGGTGTATCTGCAGCCGGCGCAGCTGCCGCGGCTCAGCGACATCACGCTGGACCCAATCGTGCTCATGTTCACCCTGGGGGTGTCGCTGGTCGCGGGTCTGATGTTCGGCGCCATCCCGGTCCTGAGGTACGCACGACCGCACATGGCCTCGACGATGAAGGATGGGTCGCGGGGGTCGAGCGAGGGGCGCGAACGACATCGCGCGAGGAACAGCCTTGTCATCGCGCAGGTCGCCCTGGCGGCCGTGCTGCTCGTAGGATCCGGGCTGATGGTGCGCACGTTCCTGGCGATCCGCGATGTGCCGATGGGTTTCCAGAATCCCGAGTCCCTGCTCACGTTCCGCATCTCCATCCCGCAGGCTGTGGTCCCGGATATCGACCAGGTTGCGCGCATTCATGAAGACATCGCTCATCGACTCGAATCGGTAGGCGGCGTTGAGTCCGTCGGCGTGTCCTCATCGGTGACACTCGACCAGCAGAGCAACAACGACCCCATCTGGCTGGAAGACTTCCCCGCCTCCGACGCGAAGATTCCGCCACTGCGCCGGATGAAATACCTGGGCGCCCGCTATTTCGAGACCATGGGTAACTCGATCGTGGCCGGCCGTGACCTCGCGTGGACGGATGTTCGCAACGCCGCGCCGGTCGCCCTCATGAGCGAAAAGCTTGCGCGCGAATACTGGAGCGATCCCGCGATGGCCGTGGGCAAACGAGTGCGGCGAAATTCGAAGAGCGCGTGGATTGACATTGTCGGCGTGGTCGGCGACGAGCGGCAGGACGGCGCCACGCGGCCCGCACCGCCCACCATCTATTGGCCAATGAAGGTTGCGTCAACGATCGGCGGGCAGCCGTACGTGCAGCGGTCCGTTGCCTATGCGGTCCGGTCGTCGCGATTGCAGAATCCCGGATTCATCAATGACGTGCAGCACGCCGTGTGGAGCGTCGCTCCCAACGTTCCGCTCGCGCGCATTCGGACGCTGCGCCAGATGTACGACGAATCGATGGCGCAGACACAGTTCGTACTGGTCATCCTCGGCATTGCCGCGTCGGTGACACTGCTCCTCGGGCTGGTCGGCATCTACGGCGTCATCGCGTACGTCGTCGCGCAACGCCGACGCGAAGTGGGCATCCGCATGGCGCTGGGCGCGCAGGGCACCTCGGTGCAAAAAATCTTCCTGGTGCGCGGCCTGACACTCACCGCCATCGGCCTGGGCGTGGGTCTGGCCGCCTCAGCTGCGATCATGCGCCTGCTGTCGTCACAGCTGTTTGGCGTGCAGCCGTTCGATCCGGTCACCTACGGTGCCGTGGTCGCCGGCCTCGGCGCGGTGGCTCTGGTCGCCACCTGGGTCCCGGCGCGCCGGGCGACGCGCATCGATCCGATGCATGCGCTGCGGTCGGAGTAGTGCGCGGCACGGCCCACCCCTCTCCAGCGGTGTTCAATCGAGCACAGCCAACACGCCGCGACGTTCCTACAATCGAGTTATGCACCAGAAGAATGTGTTTGTTTCAACCATCGGCACCCTGGCCCTGGCCATGGGAGTGTTCGCGTGTGAAAGCAAAGCCCCCGAACCGCCGGCCGCTCCACGCATGACCAACGACGAGCTTGATCGGACGGTCACGGCCAAGATCAATAGCGATGCCGCGCTCGCGCCTTACAGCCTCGACGTGGACGCCGACGCGGACAAAAAAGCCGTGACGCTCTCGGGCAAAGTGCCGACTGAGAGCCTTCGGATGAAA
>JBKJJZ010000415.1:0-13446 GCA_046597705.1 Vicinamibacterales bacterium
TGTTTTTCCATGTACTCGGACATGTCGAAGCGGATGAGCGCCTGATCGGAGCCGAAGAGGAAACTGGCGAGCGCCCGCGCCAACTCGGTCTTGCCCACGCCGGTCGGCCCCAGGAACACGAAACTGCCCACGGGCCGGTTGGGATTCTTCAAGCCCGCGCGCGATCGCCGAATCGCACGCGACAGCGCGGAAATGGCCTTCTCCTGGCTGATGACGCGATTGTGTAGCTCCTCTTCCATCCGGAGCAGCTTGTCGCCCTCATCTTCAGTGATGGATGTCAGCGGAACGCCGGTCCACTTGGACACCACCTCATCGATTTCCTGCCGGCCCACAATCACGCGGCGGCCGCGCGGATGCACCGCCAGCGTCTCGCGCACCACGGCCACACCGCCGTCATCAACCCGTCCAAGGTCCTCGTCCACGTCGATGGACGGCACGGGCATCACGATCTGCCTGGCGTATTCGCCTGACGCGGGACGGATCCGCGCCTCGCGCAATTTCACGCGCGCCCCGGCCTCATCGATCAGATCAATCGCTTTGTCGGGCAGGAAACGATCAGTGATGTAGCGGCTTGACTGATAGACCGCCGCTTCCAGTGCCTCGGGCGTGTACTCGACGTGATGAAACGCCTCGTAGCGATCCTTGACGCCCAGCATCACCTGCAGGGATTCCTCCTCGGTCGGCGGCTCGACCTTGACGGCCTGGAATCGCCGCTCCAGCGAGCGATCCTTTTCGATGTACTTGCGGTACTCGGCCGGTGTCGTGGCACCCACGCACCGGATCTGGCCGCGCGACAGCGCCGGCTTGAGGATGTTGGCCGCGTCCAGCGACCCTTCCGCCGACCCCGCGCCCACCAGCGTGTGCAATTCGTCGATGAACACGATGATGTTCGGGTTGTCGATCAGTTCCTTCATGATCGCCTTGAGGCGCTCTTCGAACTGGCCGCGATACTTCGTGCCGGCGACGATCAAGGACAGGTCCAATGCCAGTACGCGCTTGTCGGCAAGAAACGGAGGCGCTTCTCCATCCACGATGCGCTGGGCAAGGCCTTCAACGATCGCCGTCTTGCCCACGCCGGGCTCGCCAATCAGCACCACGTTGTTCTTGGTGCGGCGACACAGCACCTGCTGCACGCGCTCCACTTCAAGCGCGCGCCCCACCAGCGGGTCCAGCTGGTGCCGCGCGGCGGCATCGGTGAGGTCGCGGCTGAATTCCGCCAGGAGCGGCGTCTCCTTCGGCCGTACCGGCGTCGTCTTTTCGTTGAGCAGCTGAACGATGTCATCGCGGACACTCGACAGGCGCATCCCCTTCTCATAGAGGATCGACGACGCGACCGAGTGCTCCTCGCGCAACAAGCCGAGCAGCAGATGCTCCGTGCCAATGTAGGTGTGAAGCAGCCGATCGGCTTCCTCAGCCGAGAACTGCAGGACGCGCTTGGTCTCCGGACTGAAAGGAATATCCACCGAGGTGGACACCTTGTCGCGAAACACCGTGCGGCCTTCGATTTCCTTCCGGATACTTTCGAGGGACAGATGCGAGCGGGCGAAGATCCGGCTCGTCAGCCCCTTCCCTTCGCGGATCAGTCCCAGCAGAAGGTGCTCGGTCTCGATCTGCGTGCTGCCCAGTTGCGTCGCTTCGTAGCGAGCGAAGAACAACACGCGTCGTGCGCGTTCCGTGTAGCGTTCAAACATCGCTTTCCGATTATATGGCCGATCAGGCGGGCGCCAGAAGGCCGCCTTCGAGGCGCAGAACCCGGTCGCACGAGGCCGCGAGCACCGGATTGTGCGTCGCGATCAGCGACGTCAGACCGTGCTCGGTGTGCATATCCCGAATCAATCGATGCAGGTCGGCGGCCGTGGCCTCGTCAAGATTGCCGGTCGGTTCATCCGCCAGCAGGAGCGCCGGTCTGGCCACCAGCGCGCGCGCGATGGCCACACGCTGCTGCTCACCGCCCGACAACGCCGATGGCCGATGACTCGCCCGCCCCGATAATCCCACACGTTCGAGCAAGGCCGCGGCGCGTTCACGCCGCTCGGCCGCCGGTGTGCCTGCTATGCGCAGGGGCATCTCGACGTTCTCGAGCGCAGTGAACTCTGGCAACAGATGATGGAACTGGAATACAAAACCGACGTGACGATTTCGGAACGCCACTCGAGCCTCGTCGGTGAGCGCATGGATCTCAGCGTCGCCCAGACTGATCGTACCGCCATCAAACGCGTCCAGGCCCCCCAGCACATGCAGGAGTGAACTCTTGCCAACCCCCGACGCGCCGACGATGGCGACCATCTCGCCCGCACGCACGTCGAGATCGACGCCACGAAGGACTTCGATCCGGCTCGTGCCGGTTACGTAGGTCTTCTGGACACCGCGCGCGACAATGCCTCCGGCGCCCCGCGTCACTGATACCTCAGGGCTTCGGCCGGATCGAGCGACGCGGCGCGCCGTGATGGATAGACGGTGGCCACCAGGCAGACCAGCATCGCCGACCCCACAATCAGCAGCACGTCATCGGGTTGGACTTCGAACCGTAGCCGTGTGATCTGATATACGTCTCCCGGCAACTCGAAGAGGTGATACTTCTCCGACACCCAGCACACGATCAGTCCGAGGACGGTCCCGAGCGTGGTGCCGATGGCCCCAATCGTCAGGCCCTGCAACAGGAAGATGCGCCGAATCGCGCCTGCCGGCGCGCCCATCGTGCGGAGGATGCCGATGTCGCGGCTCTTCTCCATCACGAGCAACACCAATGAAGCCACGATGTTGAGTGCCGCCACCATGACGATGAGCCCGATGGTGAGGGCGATGGCGTACTTCTCGAGACGAAGCGCTGAGTACAGCGACGCGTTGACCTGCGTCCAGTCTTCCGTGATGTAGGCAGGGCCGAGCAGTTCCTGCAGGCGCGCACTGATGGCGGGCGCGTCCTGCAGGTTGGCCACCTTGAGCTGCATGACATCCGGCCCGGCGCGGCTCAGGAATTCGAGCGCGACCGGCATCGGGATCAATCCGTAGTTCGAATCGAACTCGAAGAAACCCAACTTGAATATGCCGACGACCCGGAACGAGCGCAAGCGCGGCCGGACGCCGACAGGCGTCAACACGCCCTCAGGCGTCATGACCTGAACCGTCTCACCGACGCCTGCCCGCAGCCGCTTCGCGAGATCCGCGCCGAGCAGGATCGGGTCGTCGAGGGGATCCTCGTCCGGACCGGGCTCTGGCGGCACGACGAGATCCTCGATGCGGCCCGCCGTCATTGACGTGCCAAGATCCGTGACCTTCACTTCGCGGAGCCGGTCGATGCCCTTGAGCTGCACCGGTTCACTCTGGCCGCCGTGCAGAATCAGGGCCAGACCCACCACTCCCGGCGCGGCGCCGACGACCCCATCGATCTGCATCTTCCCGGCCTCAGCCTCCACGTCGAGCAGGCCTCCCGAGCCAGGGGTCTTGTAGACGCTGATGTGGGCGGTTGCGCCAACGATCCGATCGCGCATCTCACCCTGCACGCCGGTCATCAACGCTGTCGCGATGATGAGCGCCATCACACCGACGGCGACGCCGAGCACCGAGACGAACGAAATCAGGGAGATGAACGCCTGCTTCCGTCGAGCGGTCAGGTACCGAAGGGCGATGAACCAGGAAAAGGACATTGGGCTAATCGTGAATCGGGCGCATCAGCGGAAACAAAATTACATCCCTGATCGACGGGCTTCCCGTCAGCAGCATCACGAGGCGATCGATGCCGATGCCCTCGCCGCCCGTGGGCGGCAGACCGTACTCGAGTGCGCGGACGTAGTCCTCGTCCATCTGGTGGGCCTCGGCGTCACCGGCGGCGCGATCCTTGAGCTGGTCCTCGAAACGGCGGCGCTGTTCGAGCGGATCGTTGAGCTCGCTGAACCCGTTCGCCACTTCGAAACCGCCCGCATACAATTCGAACCGCTCGACGGTGTCGAGATCGTCCGGCTTCTGCTTGGACAGCGGTGAGACCTCGGTTGGAAAGTCAAACACGAACGTAGGCTGCACCAACTGGTCTTCCCACAGCCCTTCGAAGATGGTGGTGGCAATCTTGCCGGCACCGTGTGCGGGCTTCACTTCGAACTTCAGCGCCTTCGCCACTTCAGCGGCTTTCGCGCGGTCGCGAAGGTCCGACTCGGCCACCGGCCGCCCCAACTTCTCAGTCGCCGCCTCCGCGGCGGCATGACGAAGCGACAGGCGTCGAAACGGCGCGGCCAGCGAGATGGTGTGGCCGTTGAACGTGCACTCCAGTCCGCCGATTGAATCCTGCGCCACCGAAGCGAGCATCTGCTCGGTCATGGTCATCAGATGCTGATAGTCCACGTACGCTTCGTAGAACTCGAGCATCGTGAATTCAGGATTGTGCTGGGTGGAAATGCCCTCGTTCCTGAAGTTCCGATTGATCTCGTACACTTTTTCAAAGCCGCCCACCGTCAGCCGTTTGAGATACAGTTCCGGCGCAATGCGCAAGAACAGGTTGAGGTCGAGCGCGTTGTGATGCGTCACGAACGGCCGGGCCAGTGCACCGCCGGCAATCGGCTGCATCATCGGCGTCTCCACTTCCAGGAAGCCGCGGCCATTCATGAAGGATCGAATCGCGGCGACGACCTTGGCGCGCGTTTCGAACACCTTGCGTGACTCGGCGTTCACGATTAGGTCCAGATAGCGCTGCCGGTACCGGATCTCCACGTCCGTCAGGCCGTGCCACTTCTCCGGCAGTGGCAACAGACACTTGGCCAGGAAGGTCATGGATGCCGCCCAGATTGTGAGCTCGTTGGTCTTGGTGCGGAAGATGCGGCCGGACACACCAACGTGATCGCCAAAATCGAGACGCTTGAAGATCTCGAAGTCCCGCTCCGGCATCGAGTCCGCGCGCACGTACACCTGCAGCCGCTCCAGGCCATCCGACAGCACAAGGAAGTTTGCCTTCCCGAAGCTCCGGATCGACAGGATGCGCCCAGCGACGACGGCCTCGGGCCTGTCCGCCTCGAGCGCGGCGCCCTCTGCCGCACCGTGAGAGGAAACTATTTCCGAAATCGTCGCGGTCCGTTCGAACCGCACCGGGTACGGCGGCACGCCGAGCGCCACAAGCTCGCTGAGCTTGGCCTTGCGCTGCGCCACCTGTTCAATCTCGTTCGACATCTACGCTCTCACCCTTCGGGCTAACAGGCTATCAGTGCTCACAGCGCTTTCCTGATCCCGTCCAGCACACCGTTCACGAACTTGACGGATTCGTCGCCGCTGAAGGTCCGCGCCAATTCGAGGGCTTCGTTCATGACGACCGCCGATGGCGTTTCGGGTTGATGCTGCAATTCCCAGACGGCCAGGCGAAGAATCGACTTGTCGATGACGGCCAGCCGTTCGAGCCGCCAATGACTCGACTGCTTTTCGATCAAGGCGTCGATCTCCTGGTGCGAGGCCACGGCGCCGCGCATGAGCGTTTCGGCAAACGCACGGACGGCCTCAGGAGCATCAGGCAGATGCTCGGCAAACACAGCATCAAGCGCGTCCTCCGGCGCGGTGCGGCCGACATCCCAGAAATACAGCGCCTGCAGCGCGGCTTCTCGTGCCTGGCGTCGCGGTGTCTTGGTCACGACGCGTCCCCCGATCGCCCGGGGAGCGACTGATACAGACGCGCCATCGCGAGGGCGGCCGCGGCAGATTCGCGTCCCTTGTTGGACGGCCCGTCCCCGGCGCGCGCCATGGCCTCCTCCGCGGTATTGGTCGTCAACACGCCGAACGCAACAGGCACGCCCGTGGCCTGCGCCGCACGCATGATGCCGTCGGCCGTCGCTGTCGCGATGTAATCGAAATGCGGCGTCTCACCGCGAATGAGACAGCCCAGGCAGACCACCGCATCCCACGCTCCGCCTTCCGCGATGCGTTGCGCAGCCTGCGCCAGCTCATACGCACCCGGCACCTTCACGGTCACGATGTCATCGTCAGACAGCCCCGACTCACGCAGGGTGGCGCGAGCGCCCGCCTCGAGTCGATCGGTCACGAACTCGTGATACGACGACACAATCAGAGCCACGCGAAGAGCTGCTGGAGAAGACATGCGGTGCTGATGCCCGGACTATTTGCCCGTGAACGACGGCTTGCGCTTTTCAAGAAACGCCTTGGTGCCTTCGCGCATGTCGTCGGTGGTCGAGACCAGCCCGAAGAGCGTCGCTTCGTGATCCTCGGCGTCGGCAAACGCCATGTCGCCGCCCGACGCGACGGCATCAAGGATGTAACGCACGGCGACGGGTGCCTTTGCGGCAAGGACGTGAGCGAGCTTCTTTGCTTCGTCAAGCAGTTGCGCGGCCGGCACGACCTTGTTGACCAGGCCAATGCGCCAGGCTTCTTCGGCGCCAATCATGTCGCCGGTCAAAAGCAATTCCTGGGCGCGGCCACGACCGACCAGGCGCGGCAGGCGCTGCGACCCCGCGTAGCCGGGAATGATGCCCAGATTGATTTCAGGCTGCCCGAAGCGCGCGGTGTCTGCGGCGATGCGCAGCGTGCAGGCCATGGCCAGTTCACATCCACCGCCAAGGGCAAAGCCGTTGACCGCCGCTATGACGGGCTTGCCGAGACGCTCGATTCGATCGAAGAGCCTCTGCCCGCGTCGCGCGTGATCACGGCCGCCGACGGGCGTCTGCACGGCGAGCTCGTTGATATCCGCCCCTGCGACAAACGCCTTCTCGCCCGCGCCGGTCAGGATGACGGCCCGCGTCTCGTCATCGGCGGCAACCGCGTCAAAGGCGGCGGTCAGTTCATCAAGGGTTTGCGCGTTCAGCGCGTTGAGGACTCTCGGGCGGCTGAGGGTGATGATGGTGACGGGACCGTCTCGCTCAACGAGCAGGTTTTCAAAGGACATAGACAGGTAATTATACCCGCCGCGCCCCTGGCGCCCCGCCGCGGCATCTGCCGTCACTCACATGGGGCGCGCCTGCTGGCGTCGCACCGCCACGACAACCGCCGCCACGCAGGCACCAGCGATGGCGCCAACGGCGTCGGCGATGACGTCCCGGACTGTGGCATCGCGACCTGGGATGAAGGACTGATGAAACTCATCGGCAACCCCGAGAATCACGGCAAGACAGACGGCAGACAAGATCAGGGAAGCCGTCAGGGTCGGCCAGTCGCCGCTGGCAAGCGCCCAGATGAGCAGCACGCACAACACGCCGTAGTTGATGGCGTGAGCGACGTAATCAGGCGCACCAAATGGGATCACCACGACCGGTTGATGAGAGACGATGAACGTGAGTGCGACCCATAGCACGGCCGGGCCCCACGACCACAAGTGTTTAACCAAAGGCGAGGTACAGCAGCCAGCTGAAAATGAAGGCTCCACCCACCATCGCGACGAACAGCCGGGCCGCAAACCGCTTCCCCGACTCCCAGTCCTCACGATGGAGCGCGGCAAATACCGGCGAGACGAACGCCGCGAACAGGAGCATGAGTCCCAGATGGCTGGTCATGAAGCCACCTCACTTGCCAGCACGACCCTGCGGCCCCGCGCGAGATCCGCGGCATCGAACATCACCAGAACGTTCAGCAAACCGGAGACGATGAGGAACGTATTGCCGTATTCGTACGACGCGGCGACCACGTCACCCACGCCGGAACCTGCCAGGGCTGCGACCACGCGAGTGGCTCCAATCATCCACTGCGAGGCCGCGGCCAGCAGCACCAGCGGCTCCACGCCACTGAAGGCAAACAGCCGCCCGCCCATCGCCAGCCCGCAGAGATACATCGGCAGCAGCGTTGCGGCAAACACCAGGGCCTTGCCGGACTGGCCCTGCAGAAAGTGCCCTGCGCCGGGAAACACCAACGCCAGCACGACAGTGAGCCCGAGGCTGGGTCGAGCCAACGCAGGCATCGAGGCCTTGCTGATCGGTTTTCGCGTCGCAACCATGACTCGTGAGTTTATCCGATTGACTGGGAAGCCCGGCGTTCGCTCGCCGTGGTGATCAGGACAAAAGCGACTGCGGCACCCAATGGGAGCGCGGTGACCAGGCGCACAACATTGGACGGGGTGCCAAGGCCTCCCCATTCCCAGAACAACGTAAGCGCAGTGGGAATCGCAGCCAGCGCGACCACGGCCAGAGGCTGAATTCGCGAGGCGTTCAGCGACCGTCGCCGAAGCGCAAATATCGCCGCAAACGGCGCCGCGAAGTACAAGCCCGCGCACCGCGCGCACACCGGCCAGGCAACGTCATGCGTGTGAAACGATCGCTCGGGGCGTTGATGACAGACCCGGCCTGCTGCCGCATACACGAGTGTGGCCCACGCGGGTGAGGTAGTCGAGTCGGCCCGGTGCCACACGGCCGCACCCGCCACCAGCGGCCATGCGATCGCCGCGCCCGCCAGCACCCGTGCCAGCATCAGATCGTCATCGTCAATGGACCGAAGTGACGCTCGTACCGCTCAGTGAATTCAGCGCGGCTGTAGGCATGACTCGATCCGCCAAGGTGTTCAAGCGCGTAGGTGGCCGCCACGCTGCCGAGCTGGCCGCAGATCTGGTAGTCCGCTCCAACCGCCAGCCCCTTCATGAAGCCGCCTCGATACGCGTCACCCACGCCTGTGGGATCGGCGATCCGGGTGGGCTCAACGGCGGCGACGTCAATCTGCGAGCCTCGTTGGAGAATCGACGAACCATGTTCCCCCTTGGTGACAATCAGAGCATCCGATTTTTCCAGGATGTTCGCTTCGCTCATGCCCGTCTTCTGGCGAATGAGTTCCATCTCGTAGTCGTTGCAGATGACGAACGAGGCGCCGACGATGCCGTCGCGCAACTCGTCGCCTGACATACGGGCGCACTGCTGGCCCGGGTCGAACATGTGACGGATGCCAAGCGTTCGGCACTCCTCCGCGTACTGGACCATCGCCGCCGGATCGTTGGGCGAAATGATCACCAGATCGGGCCGTTCGACGGTGCGGAACGACAGCTCGGCCGCGTGGGCCATGGCGCCGGTATAAAACGACGCGATCTGGTTGTTGGCTTCGTCCGTGTTGCAAAAGAAGGACGCCGTGAACTTGTCAGCGATTTCCGTGACCAGCGACGTGTCCACACCGGCGGCATCGAGCCATCGCCGGTAGTCGCCAAAATCCTGGCCCGCGGTGCCCATCAGCATCGGCCGCTCGCCCAGCAACGCCAGCGTGTAGGCAATGTTCGGCGCGCATCCTCCCCGTCGCTTGTCCATGGAGTCCACAAGGAAGCTGAGGCTCACGCGGGAAAAATGCTCGGGCAGCAGGTGTTCCGTGAACTTGCCAGGGAAAGACATCAGGTAGTCGAACGCGATCGAACCGGTGACGATGAGTTTCATGAGAGGTATTTTCCGATGAGAGGCTGCAGCACGGCTTTGCGCGCCGCCGGGATGACGTCGGGCCGTGTGATGAGTGCGGTGGCCAGCGCGCGCGAACATTCGCACGTGCGTTCGATGGGCAGGCCCTCGACGGCGGACGCAA
Source organism: Vicinamibacterales bacterium (assembly GCA_046597705.1). Taxonomy (GTDB): domain Bacteria; phylum Acidobacteriota; class Vicinamibacteria; order Vicinamibacterales; family SCN-69-37; genus SYFT01. The sequence goes on from JBKJJZ010000415.1 coordinate 9,463, forward strand.
GAACCTGCCGGGCCATGGTGGCGTTCTGCGTCAGGTTCGCGATGATCATTTCCACTGTCACGGACTCATGTCCGGGATGCCAGCAGTCATAGTCGGTCACGAGTGCGAGCGTGCTGTAACAAATCTCCGCCTCGCGGGCGAGCTTGGCTTCCTGAAGGTTGGTCATGCCGATGATGTCCCAGCCCTGCGATCGATAGAAGTTGGACTCGGCTTTCGTCGAGAACTGCGGCCCTTCCATGCACACGTAGGTTCCGCCGCGGTGGACCGTTGCGCCTTGCGATTGCGCTGACGCCACCAGAATGTCGCTCAGCGGCGCGCAGAACGGATGTGCGAACCCGACATGGGCCACCACTCCATCACCGAAGAACGTACTGATCCGCCCGCGTGTGCGATCGAAGAATTGATCCGGCACGAACAAGTCCAGGGGCTTCACGTCCTCTCGCAGGCTTCCGACGGCACTGGCGGACAGAATCCACTCGACACCGAGCGTCTTGAACCCATAGATGTTCGCGCGGTAGTTCAATTCCGAGGGCGTGTGCCGGTGGCCGTCACCGTGCCTGGCGAGAAATGCCACGCGACGGCCGCGCAGCGTCCCCAGCACATACGGTCCCGACGGCGCGCCAAATGGCGTGTTGACGATGCGCTCTTCGCGTTCCGTCACCTCGGCCATGTCGTACAGCCCAGAGCCACCGATGATTCCAATTCGAACATTGTCTTCTGGACCCTGGACCGTCACAGCTCCACCTCCGTATCTACAAACCTCCGGCCGTCGCGTTCGCGAATGATGCCCGCAGGAACAGCCGGATCGTGCTCGAAGAACACGATGTATTCGCCGGCGATGGCTTCTCGCAGAAAGCGCTGCTTGTAGTAGAGCGTGTCCATTGGATACAGGTCGTAGCCCATGATCCACGCCTCATCGAGGTGCGCGGTGGTGGGAATCAGGTCCGCGACGAAGGCCGCCGTGCGGCCGCCGGATTCGATCTTCACCCACTGGTGATGCAGACAATGGCCGCCCGTTTCCCACACGCTGATGCCGGGCAGCACGGTGCCATCCCCTTCGATGAAATCGATGACGCCTGCCTCCGCCAGCGGGAGGAAGTTTTCCGGAAGATAACTCGCGTGATTGCGCACGTGTGTGTGCGTGGCGTCGTACCACTCACTTCGACGGATGAGGTAGCGCGCGTTCCTGAACCGCGGCACCAGCTTCCCTTCGACCTGAGCCGTTGAGCCGCCGAAGTGATCGAAGTGAAGATGGGTGGCCAGCACGATGGTGATGTCATCGGCGGTCAGCCCGGCGTCCGCAAGTGAATGGTCGAGATGCCGTGTCCGCTCAATGGCGTAGATGTCGGCGAGCCTGGCCGGCATTTTGTCGCCGATGCCCGAATCGATCAGCACGGTGTGTTGAGGCGTCCGAACCAGCAGCGGCCGCAATCCCAACGGGATGCGGTTCTTCTCATCCGGGGTCGTCCTCTTCTGCCACATCGTCTTTGGCACCACGCCGAACATGGCGCCGCCGTCGAGGCGGAGCGTTCCATCGGAAAGTGTGGTCAGTTCGAATTCGCCAAGACGCACGTCAGTGTCCCCCGGGGGTAACGGCGCCCGGCTGCTTCAACTCGACGAGCACGCCGTGGGTATCGCCGGGGTGGACGAACGCAATCAATGAACCGTGTGCCCCTCGACGGGGTTCCTGGTCGATCATGCGGACTCCGGCGGCCACCACACGGGCCATGGCGGCATGGATGTCCGCTACCCGGAGCGCAACGTGATGCAGCCCTGGGCCGCGTTTCTCGATGTACCTGCCGATGGGCGAATCTGGCGCCAGCGACTCAACGAGTTCCAGCTTCGCATCACCCGTGTCTACGAACCGCACCCGGCTGTTCTGGCCCTTGATGTCTTCGGTCTCCCCCGACGTGAGCCCGAGCACGCCGGTAAAGAATCTCAGGGATGCGTCGACGTCCGCGACCGCGATCCCGACGTGGTCAATTGCGGAAATGACGTCGGGAGTCTTTTTGGCCTGCGAAGGAACCAAAAAGACTCCCGACGTCATTTCCGCGGCGGCCCCGTACGGATCGACCTCGCGTGCGGCAATGCGGTCGAGCCACTGGCCGAATTCGCCGGGTGCCAGAACGTCGCGCTCCAGGTGCTGCATGAATCGCCGGGCGAGAATCTCGCGCAGGCGCCATTCCGCTCGCGACCGTCGCCGTGCCCCAAGGGTGTCCACGGACTGATCTCTGAAGCGCCAGATCATCTCGAGCAGTTCGTTGACGCCCGTGCCCCTCGTGGCCTCGGTCCTCAATACCGGCGGCCGCCAGCCTTCGGTCATCGCATCATCGGTCGCAAGCATCATCTCTATCGAGGCCGCCGTCCGATCCGCGCCCTCGCGGTCGGCCTTGTTGACCACGAAGATGTCAGCGATCTCCATGATGCCGGCCTTGAGCGCCTGCACCTCATCGCCGGTTCCCGGTACGAGCGTGACAATCGAGACATCGGCCGTCCGGACGATGTCGACCTCGTCCTGTCCCACGCCGACGGTCTCGATGATGATGACGTCGTAACCCGCCGCGTCCAGGACGATGGCGGCTTCGGCAGTCGTTCGGGCCAATCCTCCGAGATGCCCACGTGTCGCCATGCTGCGGATGAACACGCCGTCGTCTTCCGCGTGAGCCTGCATCCGTATGCGGTCACCAAGAATCGCGCCGCCGCTGAACGGACTGGTGGGATCGACGCACAGGACACCCACCCGCTTCCCGCTCTTTCGCAGTTCGCTGATCAGCTTGTCAACGAGGGTGCTCTTGCCGGCGCCTGGCGGACCAGTGACACCGATGAGGTATGCGCGACCCGAATGGGTGAAGATGCGGCCGACGAGGTCCGCGCCTTCCGGTGCTTCGTCTTCAATCAGTGAAATCGCCCGGGCGATAGCGCGAGGGTCGCGAGCCAGCAACCGTTCTGACAGCGACGCCGGCATTTACTTACCGAGGAGTTGGCGGGCGATGACGAGGCGCTGGATTTCGCTGGTGCCTTCGCCAATCGTGCAGAGTTTCACGTCGCGGAAGAATTTTTCCGCCGGGTAGTCCTTGATGAACCCGTAGCCGCCGTGGATCTGCACGGACTCTTCGGCGGCGCGGACGGCAATCTCACTCGAATACAACTTCGCCATGGATGATTCGCGCCCCGTGCGAACCACGCCCTGATCCTTGAGCCACGCCGCCCGATACGTCAGCAAGCGCGCGGCCTGAATGCGCGTGGCCATGTCCGCGAGCTTCCACTGGATAGCCTGAAAACTGGCGATGGGCTGTCCGAACTGTCGCCGCTCTTTCGCATATCGCAGCGCCGCTTCGTAGGCCCCCTGCGCCAATCCAACCGCGAGGGCGGCAATGCCGATGCGGCCGACATCAAGGACCTGCAGGGTGTTGATGAATCCCTGCCCCTCCTGGCCTACCATCGCCTCCGCGGGAACAAAGCAGTTCTCGAACAGGACTTCGCTGGTGTCGCTTGCGCGCATCCCGAGCTTGTGTTCCTTCTTGCCGGCACGAAACCCCGCGGTGCCGCGAGGCACGACGAACGCCGAGATACCGCGATTGCCTTTGGCGCGATCCGTCACGACCATCGCCACGATCGCCCCGCCCACGGTGCCGTGCGTAATGAACTGCTTGGAGCCGTTGAGCACCCACCCGCCGCCTTCGGGGCGGGCCGTGGTTCGCATCGCGGCCGCATCGCTGCCCGCACCGCTTTCCGTCAGCCCCCACGCCCCGAGGTAATCGCCGCGGATGAGCGGAACCACGTACTGCTGCCGCTGGGCATCGTTGCCGAACATGTGCAGATGCGACGTGCACAAGCCGTTATGGGCGGCCACTGAGAGCGAGACGGATGGACACACGCGCGCGAGTTCTTCGATGCAGACGCAGTACTCGATGGCCGACATGCCGGCGCCGCCAAGACTCTCGGGAAACTGGATGCCCATCAGACCCAGATGGGCCATCCGGG
>JBKJJZ010000466.1:0-5855 GCA_046597705.1 Vicinamibacterales bacterium
GCTGGGGAACTGGGGAACTGGGGAACTGAGGAGCTGGGGAGCTGAGGAACTGGGGAACTGAGGGAGTGTCAGGACTTTTGTGTGTGAAGCGTCATTACTCACACGCCACGGCTGAGAGGGATTCCCGGCTGCGGCCACGGTCGATGCCATTCTACGCTGGGCCTCGATTGAAACGATCCTCGTAGAGGATCGAGAATTGATTTAGGGCCGCTTTCCACCCGTGCGCCGCCCGCGACCACGGCGCCGAACCTCCGGGGGGAACGCGAAGAACGGGATCACCTGCTCCCAGGCCGTGCGCCACGACTTCACGATCGTCGGAAAGCGGCTGCCCCACGGGCCGGTCGCAAACGTCTCCAGGGCCGCTCGCGCCGTCTCAGCCGTCGTCGCCGTATAGATCGTGCGGAGGGCGGCGGCCACCGTCTTGCGGTCTTTCCAGCTCACCAAGTCGAGGCTGTTGCGGATCAGGTGGACGAGGCACGTTTGGAGCGTCGTCGCCGGGTAGCGACCTCCAAGGCGTTGCGCATCCCCTTGAGTCCATCGGTCACCGCAATCAAGATGTCGTGGCAGCCGCGGGTTTTGAGGTCATTGAAGACCTTGAGCCAAAACTTCGCGCCTTCTGTCTGCTCGATCCAAATACCCAGGATGTCGCGCGTACCGTCCGGGAGAACACCCAACGCCAGGTAAACGGCTTTGCTGCGCACCACGGCCTCGTCACGAATCTTCACGCGGAGGGCATCAAAGAACACCACCGGATACAGCGGCTCCAGCGGACGCGACTGCCTCTACGGCATACATCTCCGCCAGGAACGCCTGAATCTCGCAACGGTCATCCCGCACGTCGGCCGCGGTCAAGCGCCCGTCCGGGGCGAACGCATTCAGAATCTCAGGGGCTACAGGGCCAGTCGCTCAGGACTCAGTTCCTCAACTCCTCAGTTCGCCAGTTCCCCAGTTCCCCAGTTCCCCAGTTCCCCAGTTCCCCAGTTCCCCATTAACAAGATCTCTTAATATCCATGGGTGCGTTCACGTCTCGGCATCGACACCGGTGGCACGTTCACGGATTTTGTCCACCTGGGGCCCGCCGGCCTCGTCGTTCACAAACAGCGTTCAACCCCTGACGATCCGTCCCGGTCGATACTCGAAGGCATTCGCCATCTGGTTGGCGGCAGCCCGGACGCTGATGTCGTTCACGGTTCCACCGTGGCGACGAATGCGGTGCTGGAGCGCAAAGGCGCAAGAGTTGCGCTGGTCGCGACGCGGGGCTTCGAAGACGTTCTGAAGATCGGGCGCCAGACACGGCCCGAACTCTACAACGTCTTCGTCGCACCTCGCCCCCCGCTGGTGGAACCGTCCCTCACGTTTGGCGTCACCGAACGGCTGGACGCATCAGGCGAGGTGCTGCAGGGAATCAATGAAGAGGAAGTAGACCGCCTCGCGCGGCTCATCCACGACCGCGGCGCCACGATGGTGGCCGTGTGCCTGCTGCACTCGTACGCGAATCCAGTTCACGAGCAGCAACTTGCGACCTTGTTGCGGCAGTCCGGGCTCGCGGTCTGCACCTCACACGACGTCCTGCCCGAGTACCGCGAGTTCGAACGCTGGAGCACGACCGTCGTCAACGCCTACGTCACTCCGCTCATGGATAAGTACCTGGGCACGCTTGAGCGGACGCTGACATCACGCCCCGCCTCCGCCAAGGCTACGGCGGGCAAGCCGACCCTTTCAATCATGCAGTCGAACGGTGGGTGCATTTCAGCGGGAGCCGCGCGAGCGCAGGCCGTACGGACCGTGCTGTCGGGTCCCGCCGCTGGCGTCGTTGGCGCAAGCGTCGTCGCGCACGCCGCAGGATTCCCGCGCGTCATTTCGTTCGACATGGGTGGCACATCCACCGATGTCAGCTTGATTGACGATGAGATTGGGAGAACAACCGATTCGAAGGTTGGTGATTTCCCGGTGAGACTGCCCGTGATCGACATCCACACGGTCGGCGCGGGCGGCGGCTCGATCGCGTATCTCGACACCGGCGGCGCCCTGCGAGTGGGGCCGCGCAGCGCCGGGGCGCATCCGGGTCCCGTGTGTTACGGAATCGGCGAAGAGTTGACCGTCACCGACGCGAACCTGCTGCTTGGCCGTCTGGACCCGGAGTATTTCCTCGGCGGCCGGATGTCGATCGATATCGGTCGGGCACAACGCGCGGCCGCGATTCTTGCCAAGCAGGTGAAGCTTCCCGTGATGGAGCTGGCAGACGGCATCGTGCGCGTGGCCAACGCCAACATGGAGCGCGCGATTCGCGTGGTGTCCGTGGAGCGCGGCCACGACCCGCGGGACTTCGCGTTGCTGGCGTTTGGCGGCGCCGGTGGCATGCACGCCTGCGAAATCGCCCGGCAGCTCCAGATCACCACCGTGATCATTCCCAGGTACGCCGGCGTGCTGTCGGCGCTTGGAATGCTTGTAGCGAATGTGACGAAAGATTATTCGGCCAGCATCCTGAAGCCCAGCGCACGCGTGTCCATGGGCGATTTGCAGAAAGCGTGTGCGCCGCTCGTCGAGTGCGCCAGGGCGGAATTGAAGGCCGAAGGATTTGCGCCGAAGCGGCAGGTGATCACCTTGTCCGTGGATGTACGATACGTGGGGCAGTCATTCGAAATCACGCTGCCGCTCGAACCCGGATATCGCGATGCGTTCGACCGGCAGCACGGCAAGACCTACGGATACTCGAATCCCGCTCGCCCGACCGAAGTGGTGAATGTGCGTGTGTCCGCGGCCGGCGTCACGGACAAACCCAAGCTGCCGTTCGCGAAGGTCAAAGGCACGACGAAGGCGAAGCCCGCGGCTGTGCGCCCGGGACGATTCAGCGGCAGGAACGTGCGCATTTCGTTCTATCGATGGGACGATCTGGTGCCGGGCGCATCTGCTTCAGGCCCGGCCGTCATCGCCGGCGGTGAGGCGACCGGCGTCATTCCGCCCGGCTGGAAGTTCAAAGTGGATGGCTTCGGCAACGTCGTAGCGCGCACATGAAACCCAACCCTATCGAATTCGAAGTCTTCAAGAACCTGTTCCTCTCGATCGCAGAAGAGATGGGCGTCACGCTGTGCCGCACAGGGTTCTCTCCGAACATCAAGGAACGCCTTGACTACTCGTGCGCGGTCTATGACTCGAACGGAGACACGATCGCCCAGGGCGATCACATGCCCGTGCATCTTGGCGCCATGCCCCTGTCCGTGCGCGCGGCCATCGATGCGGTGGACATGGAGCCCGGCGACATCGTGATGCTCAACGACCCGTTCAAGGGCGGCACGCACCTGCCGGACATCACGCTGGTGTCACCCGTGTTTCTGGATTCCTTTGCCGGGTCTAAAGACCCGGCCTCCATCCGGAACAGGACGCTGGGTCTTGATGTTCTTCGGAGGCCGGGTCTTCAGACCCGGCGAAGGGGGCGTCCGGCCTTCTACGTCGCCAATCGCGCCCATCACTCGGATGTGGGAGGCATGAGTCCGGGTTCGATGCCCGTCGCGAGCGAGATCTACCAGGAGGGACTGATCATTCCACCGGTCCGACTGGCGCGTCGCGGAAAGATCGTCGATGACATCATGGCGCTGCTGCTCAACAACGTTCGCACACCAGACGAACGCGAAGGCGACATCGCAGCGCAGATTGCGGCGAACCGGGTAGCCGAGACCCGCCTGCGCGATGTGGTGGCGCGTTACGGCCGCCCGCAAACCATGCGGTACGCCGCCGCCCTGCAGGACTACACCGAGCGCGTGGTGCAACACGCGATCGCTGGAATTCCTGATGGCGAGTACGCCTTCGAAGACGCATTGGATGACGACGGGTTCAGCCATGAGCCGGTGCCGATCCGGGTCAAGGTGTCCATCAAGAAGAACCGGGCCATCGTGGATTTCACAGGCTCGGCACCGCAAGTGACAGGCAGCGTGAACGCAAACTACGCCATCACCCTTTCCGCCTGTCTCTACGCATTCCGGTGCCTGGTGCAGGACGACGTGCTGTATAACGCGGGCGTCGGCCGGCCCATCACCGTCATCGCACCGGAGGGGTCGATCGTGAATGCTCTCCGGCCGTCCGCCGTGGCCGGCGGCAACGTGGAGACGTCGCAACGGATCACGGATGTGGTGTTGGGCGCGCTCGGCAAGGCCCAGCCGGATCGATGGCCCGCGGCCAGCCAGGGCACGATGAACAACGTCACGCTTGGAGGAACGGATCCAAGGACCGGCCGTCGTTTTGCGTACTATGAAACGATGGGCGGCGGGATGGGCGGTCGCAAGGGCATGACGGGTCTGAGTGGAGTCCACGTCCACATGAGCAACACGCGTAACACGCCGGCCGAGGCCATTGAACACTATCTCCCCGTGCGCATTCGGCAGTATGGTCTGCGGCAGGGAAGTGGCGGCGTTGGAGCGGCGCCGGGTGGCGAGGGACTGGTGCGCGAGTATGAAGTGCTCACCGACACGTCGGTGACGCTGCTCACCGACCGGCGGCGTCTTCCACCATACGGCGTACTTGGCGGCGGACCCGGCGGCGTGGGCAGGAACACCCTGATTCGCGACGGCAAGGAAACGCCGCTGCCAGGGAAGGTCCAGATCACTCTGCGCGCCGGGGACCGCCTCCGCGTTGAAACACCGGGCGGAGGGGGGTATGGCGAATAGCATGCTGGCCCTGCGGGCTAACGATTACCGATTCCAGATTTCAGATTAAAGATTCATCAACATGTTCCAGTGGTGGCATGACGCAGATCCAACCGCGCGCCGGTCGCTGATTGCGGCCTCGCTCGGGTGGATGCTCGATTCGTTCGACGTGATGCTCTATGCGCTGGTGCTCCTGGCCGTGCGCAACGACCTGGGCATCGATGCGTCTACGGCCGGGTTGTTGCAGTCGGGCACGTTGCTCGCGTCAGCGGCCGGGGGATTGATCTTCGGCGTGCTGGCCGACAAGTGGGGCCGCACGCGCGCGTTGATGCTGAGCGTGCTGGTGTACTCGGTGTTCACGGCGGCTTGCGGCTTCGCGCAGACCGTGGCGCAACTGGCGATCTTTCGTATTTGTCTCGGTATTGGCATGGGCGGCGAGTGGGCCAGTGGCGCGGCTCTTGTGTCGGAGACCTGGAAGGAACGTGACCGGGGTAAGGCGCTCGGCTTCATGCAGAGTTCCTGGGCCATCGGCTACGCCCTGGCCGCCATCGTCAACTGGCTGGTCCAGGATGTGGCGGGGCTGGGATGGCGCGCCGTATTTTTTGTGGGCGTGCTGCCCGCGCTGTATGCGTTCTGGGTGCGACGCAGCGTGGAAGAACCAGCGATGTGGAAAGCCGAGCAGGCGAAGCCCTCGCGCGTGTCGCTGTCGCAGGCGATGGGCGGCCGAATGCTGGGCATCACCGTCGCTGTGACGCTGATGAATGCCTGCACCATGTTCGCGTGGTGGGGCCTCAATTCCTGGATTCCGTCCTACCTTCGAGCGGCGCCCGCCACCGGCGGCATCGGCCTGTCGAACGCCGCCATGAACTGGTTCATTGTCGTCATGCAGGTCGGGATGTGGTTCGGATACGTGACGTTCGGCTATGTGAGCGACAGCGTTGGCCGGAGAAAGACTTACGTGGGATACCTGGTCCTGGCAGCGGGACTGGTGTTTGCGTATGCGTACACGACAACGCCGTGGATGTTGCTGGCGCTGGGTCCGGTGGTTGCGTTCTTCGGGACGGGTTACTTCAGCGGATTTGGCGCGGTCACGGCTGAGCTCTATCCCACGGCCGTTCGAGCGACCGCTCAAGGCATCACCTACAACATCGGTCGCATCGCCAGCGCCGTCGCGCCCTGGTGGGTGGGGTCACTTGCACAATCGAGCGGCTATCC
>JBKJJZ010000123.1:0-3638 GCA_046597705.1 Vicinamibacterales bacterium
GCCAGCCCCGTAAGGGGATCTTGCCACGCAAAAGATTCGAGTCTTTTGCTCTGGCTGCGCAACGCTTCATGCAGCAGTCGCACTTCAAGCAGGTTGTGCACTCTCCGCAGCAATTCAGAAGGATCGACGGGCTTGCTCAGAAAATCTTTGGCGCCGAGTTCCAGCGCGCGCAACTTCTGTGCGGGACTCGCGGTGATCACAAATACCGGGAGATAGCCTCCCTCCGCCGACTCGATCTGTTCGATCCCTTCCATGACTTGAAAGCCATGCAATTGCGGCATGTCAAGATCGAGCATGATGAGCGCAAAGGGGTGTTGACGATGCAGCGCGCACACGTCGAGGGGATCGGCGGTGAGCGTCACCGATGTATATCCGGCGGAGCGCAGGATTTGACCTAAGACTTCAAGGTGGTCCCGGTGATCGTCGACGACCAGGATTCGGGCCTCAAGAATATCGGAATGGTTCAATTTTGTTCGACACCTATCGCGAATCACAATACCCGATGGCGGCTAGCGCCACTATTTGCGAGTTCGCGAATGTACGTCCGTGAAGCGGGCTCGAATCTCCAGCGGGTAGACTGATAGAAGAACAGACAGTCTGCGCGAATTTGGCAATTCTGTAAGTGTGTGCGCGCACGACGCGGTGGGGTTCGCAAAGTCGTGATGGTGCCCTAAGATCAGCTTTTGAAGCCAAGCGGAACTGGCGGGGCGACGCGAAGGTGGCGGTTGTGCGTGTTCGAGCGCCCGGTCGAAGTCACAAACTATTGGGTTGCCGGTACACTGGAGGATTGAAAGGCTCTCTTCCCAACACATCGTCAACTGAAAAAACAATGACTCGTACATTCCCGGTTTTGCTGGTTTCCCTTCTGCTCACAGCTTGCGCCACGTCGAGAGACATCTATCTGGCTGACGGCTCCGTCGGTCACAACATAACCTGCAATGGCCATGTACAAAACTTCAGCACTTGTCTCGAAATGGCCGGCCAGGTATGCGGGACACGCGGATACGTTGTAATCAGCCCACGAGGCGAGGCCGTTTCACCTGGCACGCCTTCCGGCACCTATACCGCTGATTCGGTTGCAGCGTATGGCGGAATACAAACGCAGAAGGGACCGATCATCACGCGGAGCTTGTTGGTTCGGTGCAAGTAGTCCAATTCGATCTCCATCCGGAACTGGCCTCCCTCGAATTCGAGTCGCGTCACCTCAAGTGTGACGCCTGCGCAAGTAAAGAACCGCGCCCAGCGCCAGCACTGTAGCGAGCAGTGCCAGCGACCACCTGCTCAATGTCGGGATGGGCGTCAAAGGCCCCGCCAGCACGGTGAGACTGGCGGTCGCCGTGTTGCCCGTACCGCCTTCGTTCGAAGTTACGGTCACGCTGTTGTTCTTGACGCCGGCCGTAGTACCCGTCACGCCCGTAACAGCGAACGAGCACGATGAATCGGGGGATGGATTTGGCGCCAGCGTTGCTCCCGACAGACTGATCACGTTGGAGCCCGACGTGGCCGTTATCGTGCCGCCCCCGCAGTTGCCCGAAAGGCCGGCCGGACTGGATACCACCAGACCCGCCGGCAACGTGTCGACAAAGCCTACGCCGGTCAGACTGGTGGTCGTGTTGAGGTTTTGATAGATGAACGTCAAAGATGTTGTGCCATTGAGAGGAATGCTTGCGGCGCCGAATTCCTTCCGGATCGAGGGCGGCAGGTTCGTAGCAATAGGCTCGCCGTAGATGAAGTCATCCATTACGACAAGATCGTCGGGGGTGATATCACCCAATGCGGCGTTGCCGGCGATGATTCGAACGCGCGCGATGTTCGATGACGGTTGCAGAATGCCAAGGAAAGAAAGACCATTGTCGGCCGGCAAAGCGAAGAATTGACCGAGCGAAACGTTGTTCTTGTCGAACAACTGAATCGACGTGAGATTTGCCGTATCGACGTCGGTGAACACCGCGCCGAATCCGTTGCTCAGCGCCGGAGCGTTCGAACCGGGCACGAAAAAATTGATGTCGACGACATTGCTACCCAAAGCGGTGAACAATCGCTGCGCCGAAAAAGTCTGGAAAGACATCGAATAGCCTGCACTGATATTGTCGAAGCGTACCGGCGCCACACCGGCGTTCGCGCTGACCTGAAAGCCCGTGCCGGGCGTGGAAAACACGACGCCGCGCGGCGAATTGACGTTGAAAAAATTCGCCGGCAAGTTGTTCGGCGCTGCCGAAGCATCCGGCACACCATCCCAGTTGATCTCGCGGCGGCCGCTGCCGACGCTGCCCGACGTATTCGGATTGAGCGTACCAAGTGCCGTTCGAAACGTGTCGACGGCAGCCTGAATGGCCGCGGGATTCGCGCCGCTCGCCGTGAAGACCGTCTGGCCGATGGCTGCGCCGGAGACTGCGCAAGCCAGGAACGCCATGAACAAAAACGACCAACGAAACACGACGTTCATTTGAGGTCTCTCGTTACTGATTGCGTAGCGGCAGTCTAGCATCAGCGTTCGATTCGCGTGCCAATTGCGACGCGCATTCATCGTGACGGAGTTGTCGTTGTCGCGTCGGTTTGGTAGGCCTCGCCTCTCAGTCCTCGCCTAGCAGGAACCGTCTCGTCTCTTCATCGCTTGGCGCTTCCGGCCCCAGCCCACGGATGTCTGGTATACGACCTGGCTCCGCGGCCAGGCGCGGCATCACGCGGGCACGCCGCTCCTCTGCCGCCGGGCCTGTACTCCAGCGGAGTTCCGTGAGCCATCTGGTGATCCGATGCACCGATCCGTAGAAACGTGCGTGCTCTCGCGCGTACTGCTCGCTTGCCGTACGCCAGTCGGGGTTGGCAAGGAGACAATCCCGCAGATGGCGCACACCCATCAATGCCAGCGACAGTCCACAGCCATAGCTGGGGTCTGAGGCTGCCGCGGCATCCCCAAGAAGCACCACCCCGTCCTGCACCGGGTTCTCCACCCAGTGGTCAGCCGCATCGAATTGGGCGAGTGGCCCTGTGACCGTGGCCTGATCGAACCAGGTGGCCGGTGCCCCCGTATTACGACAAGCCGCCAGGAAGGCCGGTACCTGCTTGTCCCCACTCAGCGGGCGCCGGCCCTCTCTCTTCCCGCAGATAAAGTAGGTGCGGGCACGCTGATTGCCAAGGGGCGCCATCAAGAGGCTACCCTCCGGCCCTCGCACGAAATACGTCGCCTCGTCCGGGACTGACGTGCCAGCAAGAATGGTCCCGGCGATCACCAGACTATCCGGGTCGTGGGTGGCCGTGAAGCCTCCCCAACGACGAACCCGGGAAGCGCGTCCGTCGGCGCCGACGACCAGGCGGGCCTGCAGCACCCTGCTCTGCCCGTCCTCCTGCACGTGCACACTGGGAGGGCTGCCCGGTACCACCGCCTCGACCGTGACACCACGCCGAACCTCCGCGCCGGCCTCGACCGCCAGGCGGAGCACAACTTCCTGCATCGCCGGATGATAGCAATTGAAGGAACCCACGCGATGAGGCGTCGTCTCGGCCAGGTCCCGGTCCTCGACCAGCGTAGTGCCGTTGTAGGTGCGCCACCAGCGCGTTTGATGACCACACGTGGTCACGAGAGACTCATAGATTCCAAGGGCACGGGCCTCCGTGACGCCCCACGGATGCATCTGCTC
>JBKJJZ010000547.1:0-3426 GCA_046597705.1 Vicinamibacterales bacterium
CGGGTCTAAAGACCCGGCCTCCGAAAGCCTCGGCAGCAGCCGCCTCCGCCGACGCTACGGCGGGCAGGCCTTCAATCATCGCCGTCGTCAAAGCCAACGCCTACGGCCACGGCGCGCCACCGGTCGCACGCGCGCTCGAAGCGGCGGGGGCATCCATGTTTGCCTGCGCGGACCTCGAGGAAGGTGTCACGCTGCGCGAAGCCGGCATCACGCGACCGATTCTGGTGTTCGGAGCGCTCAGCGTCAGCGACCTCTCGTACGTGTTCACTCACAACCTGACACCAACCGTGTCGACGCCGTCGGCGGCCCGTGCGCTCGAGGCAGCAGCTGCCCGCCATGGCCGCGTCATTGGTTGTCACCTCAAGATTGACACGGGCATGAATCGCCTTGGATTCCGCTACGACAATCTGGGGCGCACGATTGGTCCGGTGGTTGCCGCGCCTCACCTGCGCATCGAAGCCGTGTACACGCATTTTGCCACCGCGGATCGACCCGAGTCTCCCTGGATGGAAGAGCAGCGCCGGCGCTTTGATCAAGCGACCGCCGCGCTGGGCGCCATGGGCCTTCGAAAGATACGCCGGCATGCCGCCAATTCGGCCGCCCTGTTGCGTGATGGCCGAACCTGGTATGACGCAGTGCGCCCGGGTCTGTTGCTGTACGGCATCGTGCCGCCCCCGCTGGCCGCATCCAATCTCGAGCTGAGACCCGCCCTGTCACTGGCCAGCCGTATTGTGGCAGTGAAAGGCCTGCGCCCGGGCGAAGGCACCGGCTACGGTCTCTCCTGGCAGGAGGACAGACCGCGCACGATTGCCATTGTTCCAGCCGGGTACGCCGACGGGCTTGACATCCGTCTGGCGGGCCGCGGACACGTGCTGGTTCGCGGCAAACGCCGGCAGATTGTGGGCGCGATGAACATGGACATGATGATGATCGACGTGACCGGTGAAGACGTCTCGCCCGGCGATGAAGTGGTACTGATTGGCCAACAGGACGGCGAGCAGATCACTGTACGAGAGATTGCGAGCACGATCGGCAGCATCCCGTGGGAAGTGGTATGCCGGCTTGGCAGCAGGATTGAGCGGAAGTACTAGGTTCGAGGTTCGAGGTTCGAGGTTCGAGGTTCATCGGAAATGCCAGACCCTGTCTGTATCATCGGCGCCGGCCCGTGCGGACTCCTGGCCGCCGCCGCACTGAAGAAGCGCGGCATTCCGTTCGAGATTGTCGATGCCGGACGGCAGCCCGGCGGCATCTGGGACATCGAGCGCGACGCCACGCCGATGTACGACTCGGCGCATTTCATCTCATCGCGACGGCTGTCCGGCTTTCCGGACTTTCCGATGCCGGACACGTATCCGGACTATCCGCGGCATGATCTGATCCTCGCCTACATTCAGTCGTTCGCGCGGCATTACGACCTCGGGCGGCACATCACGTTCGGAGTGCGCGTCGAATCGGCGGTGCGACGGCCGGAAGGCGGGTGGAACATCACGCTCAGTTCTGGCGATGAGCGCGGTTATTCGGCCCTGTGTGTGGCCACCGGCACCACGTGGCAGCCGCGCGTGCCCGACGTGCCGGGACACTTCGCCGGCGAGGCGTATCACTCGTTCCACTATCGCTCGCCTCGGGAATTCGAAGGCAAGCGCGTGCTCATCGTCGGCGGGGGCAACTCGGCGGCCGACATCGCCTGCGATGCGGCCCGCAGCGCGAAGCGTGCCTTTATCAGCCTGCGGCGCGGCTATTACTTCATCCCCAAGTTCATCTTCGGTCAGCCGTCGGATGTCTTCGCCCACGGCGGACCTCAGCTTCCGCGCTGGCTCGAGGAACGCGTCTTCGGTTTCCTCATGAATCGCATCCTGGTGGGCGACCTCACCAAGTACGGATTACAGAAACCCGATCATCCCATCCTCCGATCGCACCCGATCCTCAACACGCAACTGCTCCATCATCTGGGTCACGGCGACATTCAGGCCCGCAGGGACATCAAAGCGCTCGACGGTCATGTGGTTCATTTCGTGGATGGAACAAGCGAGCCGATCGATTTGATTATCTGGGCCACCGGCTACGACAAACGATTCCCGTTTCTGCCAGAGAAAGAACTCGATGGAGATCGCGACGCTCTCGACCTCTATCTGAATGTGTTCCACCGGCGTCATCCCGATCTGTTCTTCATCGGCCTGTTCGAAACCGATGGCGCCGCATACGGCCTCGCCGGCACACAGGCGGAGCTCATCGCGCGTTATCTCGATTCGAAGCTGCCCGGCCAGACGCGCGCAGCCTTCGACCGGCAACGCGCAACGGACCGCCTCGACCTGCGCGGCGGCGTGCGTTACATCCCCAGTGCCCGCCACAACTACTACGTCAAGGGCGACGTGTACGAGAAAGTGCTACGTCAAGCAGCTCGCGCGCTCGAGCGCTGAAATTGGCGCCCCTGAAGGGACGCCCTACGTACGGACGCCGTTCCGGGTGCGTTACGTAGGGCGTTACGTAGGGCGTTACGTAGGGCGTCCCTTTAGGGGCGCCACATGTAGGGCGTTACGTAGGGCGTCCCTTTAGGGGCGCCACATGCGCGTGCGCTACAATCCGCCGCAACAGGAGGCCGGATGCGAGCAATCTTTGCAGCCATCATTGCGATGGCCCTTGGCTTTGGGATTTATGCGTGGCAGGCGGGAAGGCTCGGCGGCGCCGCGGGCGGCGGCTCGCCCACCGCAATCGTGGATACCGTGGCAGTGAAGACCGACCTGCTCAGCATGGCCGGCGCCATGAAGCAACAATTCGCCCTCGAGGGCAAGTACGTGAGCCTGTCGGAATTGCGCGCGAAGGGCGTGACTGTGCCCGAGCGGCGAGGTCCCTACGTCTACAGCGCCGACGTCAGCGACATGACGTTCACGATCAAGGCCACATACGAAGGTCGGGATGGAGAGAAGGCCCGGCCGACCATGACGATCGGGCCGGACATGCAGGTCAAGTAGATTGCGGGTGGGGTGCCTGTGTCCTGGTTGCGGAGGCCGGTACTCCATTACCGGCGTTCGGGCCGGGCGATCGATCTTTGCCAACCGCTGCCCTCGCGCCTAACGGAGCGGCGTTCAGCCGCGAGCCGCGCCAGCGACGCGCTTCACCGCTGCCTTTGGCCGCCGGCGGCTCGTCGGCTGCAACGCCTTGTTGGACTGCGCGCCTCGATGTTTCGAGGCACGCCACTCAGCCGCGACCCGGTCCGCGACGAACACCTTGAGCAACGATTGATAGGGCACGTCGCGGATGTTGGCGAGTGCCTTCAAGTCGCTGAGCAACGGCGCCGGCAACCGTAACGAGATCGTCTCGGTCGAGGGCTTCAGATTGGGCAGCGACACGACCGCGGCTTTCGACCAGTCGACATAGCCGGCCGAGTCGTGCGTTTCCCAGAACTGACGCTCGGCGGCCTCCGACGCG
>JBKJJZ010000595.1:0-9361 GCA_046597705.1 Vicinamibacterales bacterium
CGGCTGGCCTCCGACCAGCATCACGTCTACGCCACCACGATTGACAACTCCGTGCATGGCCACACGTTTAACGGCCATCGGGCCTGGCACAAGCTGCTGGCCGCCCGGGTCGTTGATGGAATGTTCTCCGATTCTGGAAACGTGTTTGTGCCGCAGTCCAACGGTGAGATCCGAATCTATCTGGCGAAGGACGGCATGCGGGCCGGACGACTCAACGCCTCGCCCCAGGACGCCACGGTCATCGGCGGTCTGGTGGCGGGCGGTTCGGGGGATCAGCTGCGCATGGCCATCACGGCGTCGGCGGGCCCACGGATCGCCCTGACGACCTACAAACGTACGGGCCTGGCTGCCGTGCCGGCTACGAGCGCCCCGCCTGGACCGTCGCTGCTCCTGTCGCTGCCTGGCGGGCGTCCCTGAGCGCTTCTGCCAGGCGCCTGGCGCCCTCATGGATCCGTTCGGGCGAGGGTGACGAAAACGACAGGCGGATGAACTGTCGCTCCTGCCCGGTCACGAAAAACGCACTCCCCGCCACATAGATCACGCTACGCGCGATGGCGAACGGCAGCAATGTGTCCCCGTCGAGCGGCTCCTGAAGCCGAGCCCACAGGAAGAACCCTCCACGCGGCAACTCCCAACTGAGCGCATCGCCCATCGTCGTCGTCAACGCCTGGACCATGACGTCTCGCTTCCGCGTGTAGTGGTCGCGTAGCAGCGGTAGTTGGCGCGCGAGAACGCCACTGCGGCATGCCTGGTTCACCATCTGCTGGGCCATCGCTCCAGTGCACAGATCGCCGGCCTGCTTCGCCAATTCAATGCGCGCCACCAATGCCGGGGCGGCGCTGAGCCATGCCACGCGAAAACCAGGCGCGAGCGTCTTGGAAAAACTGCTGAGATAGATCACGCGCCCCTCGTGGTCGTCGGCCGCAATGGCTCGGGTATCGGACTCCGACGACACATCCGGAAAGTAGAGATCGCGATAGGGATCGTCTTCGACGATCAACAGATCGCGGCGTCCCGCCCACTCGAGCATGCGGCGGCGCTTCTCAAGGCCGACGAGAAGTCCGGTTGGATTCTGGAAGTTGGGGACGGTGTAGAGAAACTTCACGCATCGGCCTTGGCCGCGAAGCCGGACGACAGTGGCATCGAGTGCGGCGAGGTCGCAACCGTCGGCCTCCTGCGCCACGCCTGCCAGTTCGGCACCCACGCTGCGGAAGGCGGAGATGGCTCCGGTGTACGAAGGCAGTTCGCAGATGACGACATCTCCCGGATCGAGCAGGACGCGCGCGATCAAGTCGAGTCCTTGCTGCGATCCGTTCGTCACCACGAGCTGATCGTGCGACGTCGGTATGCCGCGCTCTGCCATCAGGCCCTCGATCGCCTCGAGCAAAGGCCGATAGCCTCGGGTCGCTCCGTATTGCAGCACGGCCGGGCGCCGGCTCGACAACAGATCGTCAGCGATGCCCCGGAACTCGTCCCACGGGAACATCGCATCGTCGGGATAGCCCGGAGCGAACGACACCATGTCGTGAGCGCCGGCGAGCATCGCGCCCATCTTGCGGATGGCCGATTCCTGCATCGACTCGCCCGCGCGTGACAGAAATTGATCGAAATTCGTCATGCGGAAAACATGCTGACAGCGTGGACATCGGCGTCAGCGGACCCGGGTTCGGAGTAACGCCGGTACTGGCTCTGATAGGCCGACCATGCCGTGAGGTCCATGTAGTGGAAGACCACGCCACGGACCAGCCACGCGGCCAACTGCAGCGGCACAACCGCCAAGCCAACCAGCGGGACCCAGGCCACCAGCGCCAGCCCGGTGGTGGCCAGCACCGATGCGGCGGTGGCCAGGACGACAAGCGCCAGCACCACGCCGAAGATGCCGAGTACCTGCCGGGCGTCATGCAGAAGAAACAATCGCAGGCGCGCGACGGCGCCGCTCAGCCGGCAATCGTCGGTCGTCATGATCGTCTGCAGAAGCGCATGGGTCAGTTGCAGTGCAGCAACGCCGACGAGGCCGACAGCCGTCACCGCAACCGCGGACAAGGGAAGCACCACGGACCACCCCTCGCGTTCAGCCAGCCGCATCGCCAGCGTGAGCGACGACACCGCAAACGCAGCGAGGATTGCGTAGCCAAGATAGAGCCACGCGCCCAGTAGAACGAATCGTCGCTCGAAGCGAGACACCGCGATCAGGAACGCTTCGGTGCTGTAGGTGCCCGCGCGGCGCATGGCAGCCATCCTCAGCGGCGGGCGTTGAATGTCGCCTGCCGCTCTCTCCCCTGCGGTCAGCGTCCCCATCACCCCGGCCTGGGCGAGCCACGAGACGACGCCGCTGCCCAATGCCACCACACTCAACGCCGCAACGAAACTCCAGAGCGCGACGGGCCGGTTCAACAACGACGCGATCACGATGCCCGCCGCCGACCGGAGGCCATCAGCGAAGACCGACGTCACATCCGCGTTCGAGAGCACAGCCACCATGAACGCACCGCCGGCAATCGGCACGGCCAGGGCCACGCGGCAGATGGACACAACGATGAACTGGATAACGATGACGGGCCAGTTGGCGGCGGTCACCAGAGCCCCGCGTTTCAGCGCGGCACGGAGCGGCAAACCGGAAGACACTGACACGAGTGAGTATATCGCAGCGCACTCTGATATCCTGCGTGTCACCAGCCCCTGCCCCGGTACCCGGTGCATTCTTCACCTGCGCGTCTTGTCGTCCTGGCGGTTGCCGCTGCTGTCGCCCTCATGGTGGGAGGCGCGGCCTGGGAACTCTTTCGATTCGGCACCAACTCCACCGCCGCTTCGCAGCGGCTCGAGACCGAGGTCCGGTCCCGGCTCAGTGAAGCGACGACGCGCCTGCGTGGAGCCGCGGCGCAGATGGCCGCCGAGGGCGCCCTGATCGCAGAGGCGGTCGCCGACCGTGACCGGGTCGCCATCCTCTTCGCCGCGTTGCCGTCTGCGCCTGATACTGCCTTGACCGTGTACGTCCCAGCCGGTGCCGGACAATTCCGCGTGCTCGCGTGGAGCGATGGGCCGGCCGAAGACCTGAAGGTGCCGGCCACAGCGCTGGAATCTCCGGCCATCACGGTGGCGCAGGGAACGCTCGGCCTCCGGCTGGTTGCGTGGCACCCTGCGCGAGTCGATTCGCAAATCGTCGGCGTGGTTGCAGCCGAACAGATCCTCTCGACGACCGGTGGTTTGCACCCGCGTCTCGGGGAATACCGGCTGTCCACTTCGTTCACCCCCGTGCTGGTGGCGAGATCCGTTGACGACATGCCGGTGACGACTGGCGTGAATCGGGTCACGGTCGTCAGCGATGGCGCCACCCCGGTTCTCGATATCGCGTTCGCGCCAGCCGTGCTTGACGCCGCGCGCGGTGGATTCCGCCGGCGGGTGCTGCTGGCTTCGAGCCTTCCGTTCGTGGTTCTGCTGCTGGTCCTGGCCGCCAGGCTCGTCCGCCGCCGTCGCCGGCGCGAATATCTGGCAGCCACTCCGCTCACTATTGCTGCGGGGGTCCTCCTTGGGTGGGCGGCCAATCTGACGAATGTGCCGATCGTCGTGCTCACAACCATCGGGGCGCTGACGATCGTCGGCCTCGCCATGACGCTGCCGATCGCCACCTGGTGGCGTCTGGCCGGCAGACGAGCCGCTTCGCCGCGTTCGTGGCCTCGAATGGCCGCGGAGCTTCTGGCCGGCGGCATCGTGGCGGCCGGCGTGTTCTGGCTCACCTATTGGGCGATCGATCGCCAGTTGATGCTCGTCGGCTACGATCGTCTGGCGTCCCCGCTCTTCCCACCAGACTTGGCGGTGTTGACCGCACACGCCGGCCGCCTCTTTCTCGCGTTCGCCAGCTTCTGGGCCGTGACCACACTGCTGGCCCGGTTGGCAGAACGATGGCGTATCTCGTGGCGGCGCCCGCTGTCGGCCCTCGCCACCGGCGCGGCATGGATTCTACCGATCGCGATCGTGCCCAGTCGCTGGTCGCCGCTGCCCATCGCGGCGGTGTTGGTCGTGGCGGGCGGCGCCGTGATTTTTGCGTTGAGTGCCGGCAAATTGCGTCACTTCTATCGCCACTCGTCACAGTCGGCACGTTTGCTCGCGCTCTGCGCGGGCACGATCGTCCCCGCGCTCCTTTGGTATCCCGTGGTGGCGTTCTCCTCGGACCGCAGCACCGAACACCTCATCGAAACGCAGTACGCGCCGTCCACGTTGGATCACCCGCAGCAACTGCAAGACGCGTTGGACGCCGCCAAACTGCAGATTCAGAATCTGTCGAACCTCGACGCCCTGCTGGCAGTCCCCGGGGACGAAGCGGGCGGAAGCTCCACCGACGCGGCGTATTTCGTGTGGAGCCAGACCGGACTTTCACGGTCGCGCCTGACGTCGGCCATCGAGCTGTATGGTCCGGACGACCGGCTCACGAGTCGATTCGCGCTCAACGTGCCGGAGTTCGGCACCGACCGTTCGACGGCCAGGACCAGCTGTGACTGGGAAACCTACGGAGAGGCCGTCCCCTTCGGCGCTGAAGAACTGGCGATGCTGCATGCTGAACGCCGCATCTGCGATGACACCGGCCGCTCGAAGGGCGCGGTGTCCATCCATCTGCTGTTCGACTACCGGGCGCTGCCGTTCATCTCCGCGATCAATCCCTACGATGACCTGCTCCGGCTGGCCGGGCGTCCAGAACAGGCGGTGCCCCAGAGCATCCAGACGGTGGTGTACGGCTGGGGCCGCGTGGCGCTCTTCACCTCGGGCCAGACGGCCTGGCCGCTCGACCCGGCGCTCTTGAGCCGCATCGAGAAAACGCGGCAGCCGTTCTGGACGACCCGACAAACCGACAACGGGACCTTTCGCGTGTACTTCGCGAACGATCGCGCCGGGATCTACGCGTTCGGCTACCCAACGGCCGGGTTGTTCGAACATCTCTCGAGGCTGGCCGAGAGCACCGCCGTGGCCGCGCTCATCTTCATCGGGTTCGTCGCGATCGCCACCGTGGTGGCGCCCTTCGTTCGCCGGCCCGTCAGTCCGCTGCGTGCGCTGGTCTCGGAAATTCGGACCAGCTTCTATCGGAAGTTGTTCCTGTTCTTCGTCTTTACCGCTGTGGTGCCGGTCGTGGTGCTGGCCTTCACGTTCAGCGCGTATATGAGCGACAAGCTCCGAAGCGATGTGGAAACCGAAGCGCTCAACGCGGCCACGGTCGCCAGGCGCGTACTCGAGGACACGATCGCATTGCAGCAGGCGCCGCCAACTGACGATGTGCTCGTGTTGATCGGACAGGTGATCAACCAGGACGTCAACCTGTACGACGGCTCTGCACTGCGCGCCACGTCGCAGCGTGATCTGTTCGACTCGGGCCTTCTGCCCGAGCGCACACCAGCCCCCGCGTATCGCGCCATCGTTCTCGACCGCCTGCCGTCATTCATCGCGGAAGATCGCGCTGGCGCCTTCAGGTACCTGGTGGCGGCCGCCCCGGTCCCGGCCTTGGGTCGACATTTCATCGTGACCGTCCCCCTCGCGCTTCGACAACAGGAAATCGAACGCGAGATTACGGAACTCAATCGAGGAGTTCTCCTGGGCGCGATTCTGGTGATCCTGCTGGCCGCGTTCATCGGAGCCTCAGTGGCGCAACGGGTGTCTGATCCGGTGTCCCGGTTGACCCGTGCCACGCGGCAGATCGCGGCAGGCCGCCTCGACGTGAGGATCGTCGCCGACACGGCCGACGAACTACGGCGGTTGGTCAATGACTTCAACAGCATGGCGGTCACGCTGGGCGAACAACGCGCCGAGCTGGGCCGGACGCACGAGCTGAAGGCGTGGGCCGACATGTCGCGCCAGGTTGCGCACGACGTCAAGAATCCCCTGACGCCGATTCAGCTGGCCGCCGAGCACCTGCAACAGGTGCACGAGGACCGGCATCGCCCGCTTGGCGCGGTCTTCGACCAATGCATCGGCACCGTGCTGAGGCAGGTCAAGCTGCTGCGGCAGATTGCCAACGAGTTCTCCACCTTCGCCGCCGTGCCGGTGCCCCGGCTGGGCCGAGTGCCGCTCGCGCCGCTGCTCGACGACGTGGTTGAGCCGTATCGCGCGGGCCTCGCCGCACACACGCGGATCTTGATCGAGGTTGCGCAGGCAGCGCCCGACGCGCGGGCGGATCGCACATTGCTGGCACGCGCAGTCACGAACCTGGTCGAGAACGCACTTCAAGCGATGCCAGAGGGCGGCGTGGTCAAACTGTCGGCCACCGTAGACGAAGGGAACCAGGTGCTGATTACCTGCGAGGACAACGGCGTCGGGATGTCAGCGACGGCGGCGAGCCAGGCGTTCGAGCCGCACTTCTCGACCAAGACCGGCGGCTCCGGCCTGGGGTTGGCCAACGCGCGCCGCAACGTCATCTCGTGCGGAGGGTCCATCACCCTCGAGAGCACTCCGGGCAGCGGAACGATTGTGCGCGTCAGGCTTCCGGTTGCTGGGCCGACCGACGCCCCCGCCACCGTGTAAGCACCCATTCGATGAGTGCCGACGCCAGGTATGTATAGGCGATGATCACGAGCGCCCAGCGGGGCTCTTCGGCGATCAGCACCAGCAATGCCGCGAAGATAAAGAGCTTGAAGTAGGAGCGGTCCCACCCGAAGTTGAGATTCTTGAAGCTGCGAAACCGAATGGTGCTGACCATCAGGATTGCGGGGATGATGACGACCAGGATCGCGGCCATTGCCTGCACCTTGCCGACGAGGGGGTCGGGATGGAAATAGATGGTGGCAGCCGGCACACCGGCAGCCGCCGGGCTGGGCATGCCGATGAAGTACCGCTTGTCCGTGTGCGTGTCGGTGTTGATGTTGAATCGGGCGAGCCGGATGGCCGCCGCGGTCACATAGAGGAAGCCGGCCGCCCATCCCCATCGTCCCAGCTCGGAAAGTCCCCATGCCGCCGCCAGGACGGCTGGTGCCAGGCCAAACGAAACGACGTCGGCGAGCGAATCCATCTCGACGCCAAAGTCGGTGGCCGTGCCCGTGAGCCGCGCGATGCGCCCGTCGAGCCCGTCCAGGACGAAGGCGATGCCGATGAAGGGCGCGGCCGCGATGAGGTCGCCACGCATGGCGAACATGATGCAGGCGTAGCCGCAGAACAGGTTGCCGACCGTGAACAGGCTCGGCAGCAGATACATCCCCCGCCGGATTCTGCGCTGGTCACGGCCGAACCGAAACCGGCGCGGGGGGGCGTCACTCATCAAAGCATCATAACGTGCGCGCAGCAGGCCTGGCGAAGGCGGACCCGTCAGGCCAGCCGGGCGAGTACCGTGTCTGCGCCGCGAACCTTCTGTCCGGGCTTCACCAGCAGCGCGGCGGACGTCGGGACGAAGACGTCCATGCGCGAACCGAACTTCATCAGGCCCAGCCGCGCGCCCGCGTCCACCTGTTCGCCCGGTTTCAGCCGACACACGACCCGGCGCGCGAGGATGCCCACCACCTGACGCGCCACCACGGTGATACCACCATGATCGAACCAGATCTCCGAGCGTTCGTTCCTGACAGCTTCAGCCTTATAGGCCGGAAGAAACGTTCCGGGTTGATACTCCACCCGCGTGACACGGCCAGACACGGGGGCCCGGTTGATGTGGACGTCCAGTACCGAGAGAAAGATCGTGACCTGGAGCCATGCCGCGGCGTCAGGTGCGTCGCGCGGTTCCGCAGGACCGGCGTACATGACAGTGCCGTCTGCCGGCGAGAGGACGAGCGCGGGATCCTGTGACGCAGTTCGTTCAGGGTCGCGGAAGAAAGCGGCGATCGCCAGGGGTAGCAGCAACGCCGGTGCAGCGGCAAGCCCCCCCCACGCCCACGCGATTGCAGCCGCGGGCAGCGCGGCAATGAGAACGAACGGAGTGGCGGCGCGATCAATTCGCATCACGTAAGCATGCCACTACCTCTCTGGCGGCGGTCCTGGACGTGTTTCCAGGACCGCGCCGGGTGTGACTTGCCAAAGTGTACTGCGTCAGCTGCGCGCGCCGGCAAGCAGCGCGGCGATCTGATCCTTAATCGCGAGTTTCTTTTTCTTGAGCATGAGTTCTTCCTGCTGCTGAGCGTCAGTCAGGTATGCCATCGTGGCGAGGTCGTGCAGGCGTTGATCAAGTGAGTGGTGTTGCTGTGTAAGTTGGTCGTAACGGGAGCCGACTTGCGGGTGGGCCGCCGGAGCGGCTTCTGAAGAACCGGGGACATCCTGAGCGTCTGCCATGCCCTGCCTCCTTCGTGGGATCGGACGCACCTTACCACCAGCCGTCAGACTCGGCAAGCATTACCCGAAGACAAAGTGCGATTCCACAGCACAAGGGCATCCTCGCGCGGACTCTGATAGTAGTTGGCGCGAACCCCCTCCACCTGAAATCCGAGGCGCTCATAGAGGGCCAGCGCGGCCGTATTCGACCGCCGGACTTCGAGCGTGGCCGCAGTGACACCCTGAGGCACCACATCCTGAAACACACTCTCGAGCAACCGCCGGGCGTGGCCCCGACGACGCGCGTCGGGTGCGACGGCCAGGCTGTTGATGTGCAGCTCGTCAAATATCACCCAGCAGGCGCAATACGCGAGCAGCCGTGCCGCTCCCCGAGCCTCCTCCTCGAGGACATAAAGCCTGGCGACGTCCGTCTCTCGCAACTCCCAGCCGATCGCATCGGCGCTCCAGGGGCTGGTGAAGGACTGGTGTTGCAGTCCAACCACCTCATCGAGCGATTCGCCGGCAAGCGCGCGCCGGACTCTTGTTGGCACTTCAGCAAACACCTGGTTGTCCCCGTTCCCTGGCCAGTTCCACATCAGGCCGGCGCACGTAGAGAGGTCGAAGCGCATGCGGAGGCACTGGAGCGACCGCCCCGCGCGCGGCCAACCGTGCGGCCCCAGCGGCGATCGGTTCAGGCACGTCAATGATGCCGTCAACGCGCATTCGAAACGCGTCCGCATGTTTGACGGCCCCGCTTCCAACAAGCGTGCAGCCGCCGCCGAACGCGGTCCACTCCAGCATCTCGGGAGTCACCACGACTGGCTCATCCTGCGGGGCCATCTGGGCGCCGTCGAATTGAAAGACGCGGGCGAAGACCTCGCCTCGCAGTCCATCGAGGCAGGCGATCACCACACGAGGCGGCGTGCCTTCATGCGATGCGCGCCAGCACTCCGCCATGGCATCGAGCGTTGGCACCGGTATCACGGACCAGCCGCGCGTCAGCGCAAGTCCCTGCGCACTGGCCATGCCAATACGCACACCGGTAAATGAACCGGGACCGGAAACGACCGCGAGTCGATCGACGTCCACCAACTGCACGCCCGCTTCAGTCAGAGCGGTTGTCCACGAACCAGGCAGCCGGGTCGCG
>JBKJJZ010000121.1:0-2669 GCA_046597705.1 Vicinamibacterales bacterium
ACCAGCACCGAGGCGATGGCCAGCGATGCCACCACCCACGTCGATCCCCAGAGCAGCGCGAACTGTGTGATCGACTTCGTCTCGAGCAGCATGAAGCCGGCGCCGAGCAGGAAGAACTGCCAGGACCATCGGCCTTCGGCCCGCCGCACCACCGGCGCGACCAGCGCGATGGAAGCGCCCAGGATGAGCAGCAGCGTGAGAATGTAGTGCCGAGGGATGTGCCGATCGCGCAAATACAGGAACGGCCAGTCGTCGGACGCCGGCTCGATGTTCTGATCGCGGATGTGGATACGCGCCGGACTGGGCGCATGTGACTGGTTGTATGACGTCACGCGATCCGGAATCACCGGGTTGGCCGGCATGGTGGCAACGCGAGGCCCCGCCAGCATGACGCCCAGAAACGACTGGGCCTCGTGCACATGCACGTGCGGCTCGGTGCCGAAGGCCACGGCCGCGCTGTTCGCCAGTCGATCGACCAGCCACCCTTCACGGAAGTAGTTGTAGACCGCCAGCACTCCGTTGTCCGTCAGTCGATCGCGCACGGCGTTGAATGCTTCCTGCGTGAACATGTAGCTCTCCAGGCGAACGCCTGAAAAACCCGATTGCAGAGTCAGCGAATCAATCAGCGCAAACACGACCATGTCGTACTTCTTGGTCGTGGTCCTCAGGTAGTGCCGCGCGTCGTCATTGATGACCGTCACGCGCGGATCGGAAAACGGCCGATCGGGATGGAGCTCCCGGCCGAGGCGAATGATCGTCGGATCGATTTCCACCGCGTCCACGTGCTTGGCACCGTGCCTGAGTGCAGCTGAGACGTCGCTACCGGAACCGGCGCCCAGGACCAGGACGTTATCGAACGTGTCGCCAAACACGGCGTACGGCCACTGATAGAAGTATTCCTTCTGTTCCAGCGGAGCCATCGACTGGTGGAAAATGTTGTTCACTTCCACCACGGTGTCTGAGCCTTGCTGGCGAACGACGATCTTGTAGTACGGGGACCAGAGCGTATTTGCAGAGCTGATGTTCACCACGGCGACGGTCACCACAAGCGCGGCGACGGCCAGGCCCGCCTGTAACCGATTCGGAGGCGCGAGTCCGGGCTCCGCTGAAAGGAGCAGGGGAGCGGCAGTCAGGGCGGCGATGCCGAACCACACGGACGGAGGAAACTCTCCCCAGGAGATCACGCCGAGAACCACCACGCCCGCCAGGCTACCCGCGACGTTCCACGTGTACGCCGGCAGCGCTGGAAGCGACGTCATCTCGCGGCCCATTCGCTGCGCGAGCGCCGTAAAGACCGCGACCACCACAAAGAAGATGGCGGGTAACAGCAGCACGCTCTCAATCTGCAGGATGTCTTCGTTGGTGCCGCTGCTGAAATAGATCGCCCCGGTGGCCACGACGCTGACTTCGATTCGGAAGTACAGCGCACCGGCGACGATCGCGAGCATCAGGAATGGAAACCAGTTGAAGAGGCGCGCGCGCGACTGCGCCATCAGGCAACCGAGTCCGATGCCAAGGAAACTGGCGAGCAGGATGAAATTGGAGAAGAACGACAGCAGCCTGATGTTGGCAGGCAGCCAGCGAATCAGCGCGATCTCGAGAAAGAGGACAAGGAACGACGCACAAAAGATTCTCAATACAGGCATCACGTGGTTATGCGTTTATTCGGTGGGGGGCGTGAGGCCGAGTTTCTTCAGCACTTCTTCAGGACACCCAGTCCATGCACCCACGAACGTGTTGCCCTGGTAATCGAGGTCTTCGATGCCCATCTGGCTGGTGAAGAAGCCGCTGGCGGTCAGGTCTCGGAAGCTGTTGAAGAACGGCACGCCGTGTGAGACGGCTGGCTTCACGCGCTGGGGCCAGGAAATGTCGTCGAGTACTTCGCGCCGTTGCGCGTCGCTGCATCCCGTGAAGTCCAGCGTGAAGCGGCGGTGGCATTCGAGGTCCAGCCATGCCAGGCCGCCTCGCATCGCGTTTTGCCGGCCCGGATTGTCCGTCATGAAGAAGTCCATGAACTGCGGCACACCCGCGTCCGTGGCACTGCCCGAGCGCGCGTCCTTCGGGATGATGAGGTCCACCAGAATCCGTACCGTCTGGTATTCGTGTGCCGTAAAAAACTTCGGCTTGAACGGCACCGGCGCGCGACGCGCCTGTGTGCTGGCTTCGAGCAGTTCGGTGCCGGTGAAGGAGAACGCCGCGGCCATCGGGGCCGAGGCCGCCAGTTGGAGCAGGGTGCGGCGAGAGATGGCGCTCATCAGAGTGCACCCGCCTTTCGTTGTGCCGTGATGAAGTCGCTGGTGCGCCACGAGAGCGCGAGGATGGTCCATGTGGGGTTCTTGTCGGCCTGCGAGACGAATGGTCCGCCGTCGGCCACGAACAGGTTGTTCACGTCGTGCGCCTGGCAATTCCTGTTGAGCACCGAGGTCTTCGGGTCGTTGCCCATGCGCGTCACCCCAAGTTCATGGATGATGCTGCCGCCCGTGCTGATGCCGTACCCGCGTTCCTTGCTTGGCATGGGTGACATGGGCGTCGCGCCCATTTCCGCGAAGATCGAGCGGAAGGTCTCCTGCATGTGTTTCACCTGGTTGTGTTCGTGGTCCGTCCACTTCCAATGGAACCGCAGCACCGGAATGCCCCATTTGTCCACGGTGGTGGGATCGATCTCGCAG
>JBKJJZ010000195.1:0-4351 GCA_046597705.1 Vicinamibacterales bacterium
GCCCATTGAAGTGGGTCTGGAGGGCGGGTATCACGACCTCGCGCGCTTCTTCAATCGGGTTGCATCAGATCCGCGCCTGATCTCCGTGTCGAATCTCCAATTCAAGATCAACGCGACGCCCGGTCGTCGCGGCCTGGTCCTGGCGACATGGATGGCCACGACGTATGTCTTCACGCCGACCGTCCCTGGAGGCACACCGTGATCACTCGAAGACTCCTGACGATTGGTGCGGGGTTGCTGATGAGCGCCACGATGGCAGCTCAGGCGCCACCGCCTCTGCAGACGCCATCCGAGCCATCGCCGCTGAAAATCGGTACCCGTGTGGGCCTGCCGGACAAGTCCGGATACGACGATGGTGGGCGGCGCGATCCGTTTGTCAGTCTCATCGTGGAACGAGCGCCCGCTGTTGCGACCGCCGGCGAATCCATGGAAGCGCGCGCCAAGGGCCTGGCGGGTGTGGCGGTGGTGGATGTTGCGGTCAAGGGAATCATCACCAGCGGAGACAAATGGCTGGCGATCATCGCGGGGCCGAATGGTGCGATGTATCTCGCGCACGCCAACGACAAGCTGCATGACGGTTCTGTTCGACGGATTGACCGCGATTCGGTCGTCTTTCTGGCCCGAGTGCCGGACGGGACAGGGAAGATCGTGTCCCGCGAAATACGCAAGGGCATTCGAGCTGGAACGGGGGACGTTCGATGAACGGTGCACGTGTGATTCGCGCAGCCATAGTCTGTGCCTGGTGCTTTTCGGGCCTGCTCCTCTCCGCACAGGAGCGATCGGCGTTCACCACGCCGCCCGGGCAGGTACGTCAGTACTCCGGGACGCCCTACGACTTCGATTTCCAGGGCGCCGATCTTCGCATGGTGCTGCGGTCCTTCGCGGAACTGAGCGGCCTCAATCTGGTCATCGACCCGGCCGTTGATGGAACGATCGACATCAAGTTGACCAAGGTACCGTGGGACCAGGCGCTGGACGTCATCCTGAAGAGCAGCAAGCTTGGCTACATCATCGAAGGTACCGTGATTCGCGTCGTGCCGCTTGATGTGCTGGCCGCCGAAGAGGCCGCCAAACAGAAGCTGGTCGATTCACAGGCGCCGGCGTCCCTTGCCGTGCGCACCTTTACTTTGAACTATGCGCAAGCGGCCGAACTCGAGCCGCTGCTCAAGGTCGCGGCGTTGTCGAAGTTCGGATACATCCAGAGCGACAAGCGCACGAACGTGCTGATTGTGCGTGATGTGCCCGAGCGGCTGGATGCCGTCGCCGAATTGATTACCACCCTGGATCGCCCCGAACCTCAGGTGGAGATTGAAGCGCGCATCGTCCAGACCAATCGCGATTCTGCACGCGCCCTCGGCTTCCAGTGGGGCGGCAGCGGGCGGGTCGATCCCGCGTTGGGGAACACGACGGGCCTGAATTTCCCCAACAGCGGTTCCGTCATCGCCGGGACGGATTTGGCGATCACCGCGCCCTCGTCGCAGATTGCATTGGCGATGCGCTCGATCACCGGTGCCCTCGATCTCGACGTGGCCCTCTCAGCGCTCGAAGAATCGGGCAACGGCCGCATCATTTCGTCGCCGAAGGTGACGACGCAGAACAACAAGCAGGCGGAGATGACTCAAGGAATTCAGATCCCGCTTCAGACGCAGGCCAATAACACCATATCAGTCACGTTCAAGGATGCCGCCCTGAAGCTGCTCGTGACGCCACGCATCACGGCGGCCAACACGGTCATCATGGAGGTGGAACTCGAAAACGCGACTCCGGACTACAGTAAGGCCGTGAACGGCATTCCACCCATCGACACCCAGCGGGCGAAGACATCCGTACAGGTGACCGACGGAGCGACCACGGTGATTGGCGGCATCAACATCAATAGTGAGCAGTCCACGCAGGATCGCACGCCGGTTCTGCATCGCATTCCACTGCTTGGCTGGCTCTTCAAGAGGGACACCAGCCAGGAGGAAAACCGCGAGCTGCTGATCTTCATCACGCCACGTATCGTGCGGGGGAAGCCATGACATCGAAACTCGCCGCTTGGCAGACCACTTGTTTCCTTCTACTAATCAGTGCAGGTCTAGGCGCCAGTAGTTGTGCCGCGACCGGGCAACCCGGCCAGGCCAGCTCGTTCGTCATCGTCGATTCGTTTGTGACCGCATCCGGATCGACGTCACTGGCTTCTGATGTGACGTCCAGCGTTAATGGAATTCCCACGATCCTGGAGGACTTCGGGGTCGCCACGTTCCGGCTGGCGATGAAGGACCCCACCATCACGGAACCCTCGAATATCAATCACGTGACTCTGAAAGGATACCGCGTCACCTTTACCAGAGCCGACGGCCGGAATACCCAGGGCGTGGATGTCCCGTACGCGTTTGATGGAGCGCTTACTGCCACAGTGGGAGCCAGCGTCGTCACCGTGCCGGTCGTCCTGGTGCGCGTGCAGGCGAAAAAGGAGTCGCCACTCATCGCACTCAAAGGCTTTGGAGGTGCGCTGGCCATCTCCACGTTCGCCGACATTGTTTTTTACGGCACCGATCAGGCTGGCCACGATGTGACCGCCAACGCCCGCATCAGTGTCACGTTCGCGGATTGGGGAGACGTAGGATGAGCGCCTTGAACGTACGAGCCATCGTTGTGGTCCTGGCCGCGGCACTGACCAGTGCCGCGTGCAGTGTGGAAGGGGTGACCGTGCCCACTCCAACCGGGCCTTCAGAACTCGCCCTGTCCATTGAAATGTCAGCGACGCCTGACGTCATAAGCCAGGACGGTGTTTCGACCTCGCGGCTGAACATCTTCGCGCGTGGACCCAACACCCTGCCCGTGGGCGGCGTTGCGTTGCGGGTGGAAGTGATGGTACCCACTCCCGGCGGCCTCGTCGTGGCCGACTATGGAACGCTGAGCGACCGGTGGCCGACCACCGGGAGTGATGGCAAGGCCAGCGTGATCTACAAGGCGCCTCCACAACCAGCGCCGACCGTGACCACCGATACCACCATTACCTTACGAGTCACACCCATCGGCGCGAACTATGCCGGTAGCGTTCCGCGCTTCGTCGAAGTGCGCCTGGTGAGGCCCGGCACCATCCGGCCGCCGACGCGCATGGTCCCGCGATTCACCTACTCGCCGTCGAATCCGCGGGAGCACGACACCATTTTCTTCGACGCATCAACGTCCTCGGATCCGGACCAGCAGATCGTCTCGTACTTCTGGCAGTGGGGAGATGGTGACACTGACACCGGCAGGCAGGTCACGCATGCCTACGAATTCGCCGGCACGTACGGCGTCGTGCTGACGGTCAGCGACGTGTATGGCACCAGCGTCTCCACATCGGCGACGGCCGTGGTGATTGGAACGTCCGCCGGTCCGGTGGCTCGCTTTACCGTCTCGCCGTCGAATGCGAACGTCGGAACCACGATCCAATTCAACGCCATCGCGTCCACCGCATCGTCCGGGCGCCGGATCGTCAGCTATAACTTTGACTTCGGGGATGGCCGGTCCGCGAATGGCGTTGCGGTCTCGCATCAATACTCGGAGCCTGGCAGCTACACCGTGGTGCTCGTGGTCACCGACGACGGCGGCCGGCAGGGCGTGGTGTCGCAGACCGTGACCGTGGACGACCTGAACTCACCGGTGGCGGCGTTTACGGTGTCGCCAACGAGTCCAAAGGCGCACACCGCGGTCTTCTTCGATGCGGCAGCATCAACCGTGCCGTTCGGCCGGACGATTGTTTCGTATCAGTGGAACTTCGGTGATGGCGCGTCCGGCTCCGGTGCGCAGACCAGTCACGCCTTCGAGACCGCCGGCACCTACACCGTGACGCTGACCATCACGGACAGCTCTGGCAAGAAGTCCGTGAAGTCGAGCACGGTCACCGTGGCCACCCCGCCTGACGCGGCGCCACTACCTTGAATCTGACTTGGGAGACGATTCAATGAATGCTGAAAAACTCCGTCGTTCCGGAAACCCTCAAGGCGCCATCGACCTGTGCCGCGATGCACTCGTGCGTTTCCCCGGCCATCTATCGGCGCGAGTGACTCTGGGATGGGCGCTGCTCGACCTCGGGAAGTTGAAAGAGGCGCGCGAGGAATTTGAAGTGGTGCGCAAGAGCGCCCCTGACAACTTCGCCGCGATTCGCGGCCTGGCGCAACTGCACGTGCTCGAGGAGAGTCAGACGGAGGCGTATTCGTTCGACGTGGAAGCGGAGTCTGCCCCGCACGATGTTGCCGAGGCGGCAACGCCCACCACGCCGTCCGCAAAACCCACAACACCGTCCGCAAAATTCTCTCCCGTGGTCGCTCGCCTCGAACGCTGGTTGTCGCGCGTCGAGCAATTGCGGGCGGCGGTCTGA
>JBKJJZ010000389.1:0-3400 GCA_046597705.1 Vicinamibacterales bacterium
CAATCTCGATCGGTGTCACAACTCCGGTGCGTTGGGTGGGGCCGATGAGCGGCGTGAAGTGCCGCAGCCATTCCTCGCTGGCCAGCCCGATGTTGAGGTAGACGCGATTGAGCGCGCCGAGCGCGCCGACCGAGTCGGACCCGTCCTTCAGCACGCGCGGAGCGTAGGAGGTGTTGGGCCCCGTGAAAAGGTTGGCCAGCACCTGGGTCGCTGGATATTGGTTGAACTGTTTGTTGTCGAGGCCGCCGCCCGCCAGCGTCTCCTTGCCGATCTTGAGTGCGTTCTGGAGCCGCGCCGACAGCCCGTACACCGCGTTCATCGTGCGCGGGTTATTGATGTTGTCGGAGGAGACGAATGACGTGTCGAGACTGCCGGGCAGTTGCGTGTGAAAGAGTTGGAAGACGAAGTTGTCCGCGGGACTCGGCCCGGAGACCCGATCGCTCTTGGCGAACAGGAAGATGCGATCCACCCAGAAATACTGCGCGCCAGGATTCGAGTTCAGGTTCTCCCACTTCGGGTTCTCAGGATCGGCTGGCGGATTGATGGGACTCGGGCCGACGTGGCAGAAGCCACACGACATTCCCACGCGGTAGGGGCGGACAAGATTCTTGTCTTCGTAATACGTGGCGTCCGTGTAATACCGCTCGGGGTTCCACTTCGCCTGCGCTGCGGCATCAAAGTCAGGATTGGGAAAAAGCCGCAATCCCACAACGCCGGATGGTTCGCCGTAATACGAACCCACGGGAACATTGACTCCGCGCGCGCCGATCTTGATGCCTGGATATCGTTCCGCATTCGCGAACGGATCAAGCGGACAGTTCGGCCCCGGAACTCGCTTGTCGAGCCAGAGTCCGTAACGTGAGGAGTCTGGCCCGGTGGCAGCCTCGAAACAGGGTTCATTCACCAACCCGAGATAGCGCCAGCGACCATCAACCCCTTTTCCGCGCCCGTAGCCAAGATTCGGATGTGACGACACGGTCTTGAGAAAATCGAGTGCGCCGAAACTGTTGTTCCCCAGGTAGTCCCACAGGCGGTCATTGCCGCCGGACCAGACGATCCAGTTGTTGCGTCCCTTGACGAACAATTCCATCGCCTGATTCGGGGGGACGAAGGGCAGGGCGGCTGCGACGAGCTCGGGACGCCGCGAGATCCCTTTATCCATATCCGCGAAGTAGTCTTCGCCAGCGGCCGGGAGTGTCGCCGCCTCGCGCCCCGCCCGCTTCGCCTCGTCGGGCCGCGGCCCGTCAGGCTCGTTCTTGCCGCAGCCAGCCAGCAGCGTTGTCGAGGCCACGATTCCAAGTGCCACAAGCGCAGTTCGACTCATTGTCATGGGGCGGAGAACTGGAGCACGAAGTCAATCAGCCGCTTCTTGCCCCCGTACACCTTGCCGAGGTACATCCCGGGTGCTATCTGACGGATTTCATCGCGAATCCACTGGGCCACGATCGACGTCTTCGAGTAGTCCAGGACGATGCATTCTTTTTTGTCGAGCCAGCTGGGCCCTTTGTAGACCTGCGCCACGATCGCGTTCAGGCCAAGCACGGAGATTTTGTTCTTGAGCACTCCGTTCCTGGCGTCGAAGTTCTTGCCCTGCCATGCGAACAGATTGATCGCGGCGGCCATGGCGGGAGTGAAGGTGGTCCCCGGCGCGATGATGGCCGTGCCCGTGGCCGGGCCGTTGGGAATCGGGCCAGCCTTGCTCTTGAGGAACAGCTCGTCGAGCTGCTCTTGCGTCATCTTGAACAGCGCATCCAGCTCCATAGGGGACTTACTCTACAGCCGTGACACTGACTGTCAAGCGGATTCTCCGCGAACACGACGACCCCACTTAAGTGGCGTCTCAATCACGGGCGAAGTACTGCACTGCGCGAAGTCCCGGCAGGAAGAAATACGCGCCGCCCCGCACCGTCACGAATTGCGGCAGTCCGGCTACGCGACGCCTGACCGTTCCTTCCTGCGGAATGACGAAGTTATTCGTGACAGGGCAGCCAGGGATGGCGTGTCGCATTCCGACCAGTGGGTCGCTCTCGTTTGTCAGACCAGCGAACTTCGTGCTCGACATCCACGCGCTCTGGAGAAACTCGAACTGTCGCGACAGGTTTGCGTTGAGGCAGAGAAAGTGCAGGCCGCGCTCCGGTTCATTCGGCGGGGCAGGCTCGAGTGCGTCCTCTGGAGACAGGCCTCCGCCGTACTCGCGCCCTCGGCGCAGGATGCGATGAAAGCGAACGGGAGACGTCAGGTCGTCTTCGAATTCGCTACGACCAAGGCCCAAAGACGCAAGGACCCATTTGAGTCCGGTCCGGTGCCCTGGAAGATCGGCGTTGCGAGGATTGGCGCGCCTCACGTGCGCGCCGATCGGACAGCCGAAGCCGAGCGGATCCCCATCGAACGTGAATTGGTTCTGCCGGACTTCGTTGACGGCCGGCCCGATGCCGTCGATGGGCCGGGCCTCGGCCGGCACCAGCGGATCACCCGCGCGTGTCCGGCCGACGAACGCCGCAGCAAGCCTGTCGGCCTCCACGTGATCGCCTCCGGTCTGCCCGTAGATGAACTGCCAGAAACTACGGACGTCCTGCTGTAACTGCCGCACCACCAGGTACGAGCCGTTGCGGCCGAGGTCTCTCTTCTCCGGCGCGTCCTCAGCGTGTGGCAGCCCCTCGCTCCTGGCATCCGCATCAAGCAACGGCCGGTCCGTATATTTGTCGTATTCGTTGCGATACCCGAGAAGGAACTCGCCGAGGGCCACGACGTTGGTGTAGCTGGCCGCGCCCTTCGAAGCGCGGCGCTCCTGCGCCCAGTCAACTTTCGGCTGGCTGATCCCGTCTGCGAAACCGAAGGGTTCGACGCCGTCCAGGTCCGCCGTGCCAAGCACGCGCTGCACATCAAACGCATCGCGCCATGACTCCCGCGTCGAACGCACAAAGGCGTCAAGCCGTCCGCGCGCCGCAAAACACATTACGAGCAGATGCGGGACATGACCCGGGCCGCCCCAGTCCCACTTCCATGGCGCGTTGCTGTGCACGTCGCCCAACCGCCGCGCCCGGTTTTCGTCATGCATGCCGGTGAGGAACTCCGGAGCGAAGGCCGCCACCACCGAGGGTGGCAGCCGCAGCGCCTCGAGGCCGTCCGACGTGAACGCCACCTGCAGCGCCGTCGGTGGCGGCGAGTCCAGGGTGATGGCGCTCGTAATGGGCGCCGTTCGCAACCAGGCCCTCGCCGCCGCCACATCCTTGATGCGCAACAGCGAGTACGATGCCTCCGTGAGCCGGCCATAGCCGAAGCGGACGATGCCTTGCACGTCTGCGTAGTCGACGCCGGTCCGCGTCACAGCAGGGCCACCCACTGTCGGGCTTCTCGTTCGCTGAGCGCGGACGCCTCGATTCCCTCCCGGATGCGAACG
>JBKJJZ010000227.1:0-3282 GCA_046597705.1 Vicinamibacterales bacterium
GCTGGTCATGGTAGCGCAACGGCCCTATCGTCCCTTGGGATAGCCTCGCTTGGCCAGCGCATCCTGAAGCGCGTGCAAGCTCTGCTCGCACGGTTCAATGAGGTTCCGCTTTTCGTCGAGCGACAACGCCAGCGAGCGCACATTAGTGTTCTGACGCGACAGTGCCATGATCTGCAAGTGCAGGGCGATGAAGCGCTCGAGGTTGGCGTTCGCTTCCGTGAGCCTGGATCGTGAGGCAGGCCCGAGGAGCACTCCGAGCTGTTCGAGCGCGCGACGCGCAGCCGTTTCAGACGTGCCCATGCGTTTTTCGATACGGGTCATCGTGTCGTCGTCGGCTTCTGCGATGTGCGGCGCGTGCAGAACCTGGATCTCCCGTACGGTCACGAGCGCTGTGGCAGCAAGTGCCCTGGAATGCCAACTGTCCCTGGCGCTGGCGGAAGACGCGAGCGCCTCGACGGAGTCCCGGAACGTGTCGGCCGCTTCCTGGGCCGGCCCGAACGACAGCCGCTGCGCCTTGAGGTTCGTGTTCTCGACTGCCAGGTCCAGAATGCGACGGTCGAGCGCGCGGTACTCATCGAACCGGCTGACGAATTCCTGGAGCAGGTGAGCTTCGACAGGGTAGTTCAGCTCGTGCAGCATGGGGCCCAGCGCAACAAGGTCTGCCTGGACTCTATCCTTTGCGGCTTCCGCCTCGCGCGCAAAGGTGATCGACCGTTCATCGGTATTCGCCATCACGGAGCGGTTTGCGGCATCGACGGCTTTCGTGAATTGGACGAGGAGGTCAGCCGAGGCCTGGCGCGCTTCTACCGACCGCTTCAATGCGGTGTTCACGTCGCCGCAGCCGGCTGCGACACCCAACGCGATCATGGCGATGACGACGCCCTTCATCTTGCGAACGTAGCACGGTGTTCTTCTGGGGTGCCGTTTCTCAGGGACTTCTCAGGACTTTCAGGGACACATGCGCATAACATTCAAGAGGAGTTTGTGATTACGCCTCGCCCCGGCGCCCTGCGCGACTGGTTATTTCATTCGCATTCGGACCCGAATCGCGCCCCTCACACCTCGCCGTGGTGGCAGGTGATGTGCCTGACCGGCGTCGACTACTTCTCGACGCTCGGCTATCAGCCCAGCATCGCTTTTCTGGCAGCCGGCTATCTGGCTCCGTTCGCCACGATCGTGCTCGTGTTGCTGACGGTGTTCGGCGCCTTGCCGGTGTATCACCGGATCGCGGGCCTCAGTCCTCACGGACAGGGCAGTATCTCGATGCTCGAGGAGCGGCTGCCACGGTGGCGCGGCAAGGCCTTCGTCCTGTGCCTCCTCGGATTCGCCGCCACCGACTTCGTCATCACGATCACCCTGTCGGCCGCCGATGCCACGGCGCACATTCTCGAGAATCCTTTTGTTCCGGCCTGGGTGGATCATCGCGTCGCGGTGACGTTGCTTCTGGTCATTGGACTGGGAGCGATCTTCCTTCGCGGGTTTCGCGAGGCGATGTGGGTGGCGGTCGGCTTGGTCATCGCGTACCTCGGGCTGAACGCGTTTGTTATTGGATATGAGCTGCTGTCGCTCGCGCGCCAACCCATCCTGGTCTCTGACTGGATGACGAACCTGACGACGCAGCAATCCAATCCCATCATGATGGTGGCCGTCTGCCTGTTGCTGTTTCCCAAGCTGGCGCTCGGCCTCTCCGGGTTCGAGACCGGCGTGGCGGTGATGCCCCTGGTCCGCGGTGACGGCAAAGACGAAGTCGAGGTGCTGGCCTCGCGCATCAACAATACGCGGAAGATGTTGCGGACGGCGGCGCTGATCATGAGTGTCGCGCTGATCGGCAGCGCGGTCATTACCACCACGATGATCCCGGCCGAGGCCCTGCGCGCCAAGGGCCCCGCCAATGGCAGGGCCCTTGCGTTTCTGGCGCATCGGGATCTTGGCGAACTCTTCGGCACGGTCTATGACGCCGTGACGATTGCGATCCTGTGGTTCGCCGGGGCATCGGCCATGGCGGGGCTGCTGAACCTGGTGCCCCGCTACCTGCCGCGGTACGGGATGGCGCCGGACTGGGCGCGCGCCACGCGCCCGCTGGTGCTGCTCATCACGGCCATCGCATGCTTTGTGACCATTCTCTTTCAGGCAGACGTGGACAAGCAGGGCGGGGCGTATGCCACGGGCGTGTTGATGCTGATGAGTTCGGGCGCTATCGCCGTCACGTTGAGCGTCGCGAAGAACCGGAAGCGGTTCATCACGATTACGTTGATCTTCATCTACACGACGATCGTCAATATCATCGAACGGCCCGAAGGAATCAAGATCGCGGCGTGGTTCATCTTCACGATCATGGCCTCCTCTCTGGTGTCGCGAATCATGCGGTCGACCGAGTTGCGTCTGCATGGCGTCAATTACGATGACATGGCGA
The DNA here is from genome assembly GCA_046597705.1 of Vicinamibacterales bacterium. Lineage (GTDB taxonomy): Bacteria > Acidobacteriota > Vicinamibacteria > Vicinamibacterales > SCN-69-37 > SYFT01. The sequence continues at coordinate 2,414 of JBKJJZ010000227.1, forward strand.
CCGCATTCATCCGGGAGGCGGCGCAGCAGCGGTCCGTGCGCATCATCGCGAATCGTCCTGATACCGGCCTGGCAGAAGAGTATGCACACAAGCTCGAAGAAACAGCCCGGACGCATCACCTGCCACAACATGATCCGGTGCTCTTCCTTGAAGTCACTACCGCCGATGCGTCGGACTTCGCCGACGTGCTGGATGTCACAGGCACGAACGTCGGCGGCTTTCAGGTGCTGCGCTGTTCCAGCCCCGCCATTCCGAATGCCATCGCGGGCCTGTTGATGGACTTGCGTGAACGCACGGACTGTGTGCCACATGCGTACTTTGGCTGGAGCGAAGGCAACCCCGTCACGTATCTCCTGAAGTTCCTGGCGTTCGGCGAGGGTGACACCGCACCCGTGTGCCGCGAAGTGCTTCGGCAGGCCGAGGCCGACCCGGCACGCAGACCCAGGATTCACGTCGGATAGGTTTCCGCGGTACGCTAATGCGGGTTTCTCACCCCTGGGAGGCGCCGTGGCCAGTTGGTTCGATGCGTTGATGAGCCGGTTTCGATCGCGTCCGTCGCGCCGCCCGAATTCCGTGGACGCTGACGGGGCAGCCAACTCCTTTGCCTTCTTCGACGCCTCCGGCAGTTCGGCTGGCGAAGCCGAGCGCCCTGCGGACTCTCCGAACGCCGATGATCCGCCGTCATTCGACAATGCGTTTGATGGCGGCGAGTCTGGCGGCGGAGGCGCGAGCGGCGATTACGGCGGCGAGTCAGGCGGCGACTACGGCGGAGGTTGGGACAGCGGCGGCGGAGATGGTGGTGGGGGAGATGGTGGTGGGGGCGGCGGCGGCGACTGACGCTCTTCCTCGGAGGCCGGGTCTTCAGACCC
>JBKJJZ010000311.1:0-12114 GCA_046597705.1 Vicinamibacterales bacterium
CCAATCGCCATGCGTTCCGACCTGCTCAACGCGATTCGCGCGCTTCGTGCGGCGCCTGCTTTTACCGCTGTCGCGCTCATCGTTCTGACACTGGGCATTGGTGCAACTACTGCGATCTTCTCGGTGGTAGACGCCGTGGTCCTTCGCAATGTCCCGTTCCCGTCCGCGAACACGCTGATGTCCGTCGCGGGTATCGATACCCGCCCCGATGGGGTCCAGGGTGGGCACACCACGGCACAGGACTTCACGGACTGGCGCAAAGCCAGTGACGTGTTTGACGGCCTGGCGGCGGTTACTGGTGCCGGGGGATTCACGTTGCGCGAAGGTGGGCATCCGGAACCGTTGCGCGTATCACGCACGACGGCGAACCTCCTGGGTCTTCTTCGCGTCGCGCCTCAACTGGGACGCTTCTACTCCAGTGAGAACGAGGTCGACGGCAACCACAGGGTGGCGGTCATCAGCGACAGCCTCTGGAAGCGCCGCTTCGGCGGCACTCCCGATGTGATCGGGCGAACCATGGCGTTTGATAGCGGCACGTGGGAAGTGATTGGCGTCATGCCGCCGGGATTCGAGTATCCAATCGGCACGGCCAAACCAAGCGAGATGTGGGTGCCGTACGTGGTGCCCGAGAGCCAGAAGTTGCGCGGCAATAGCAGGAACTTCGGCCTGCTCGTGGTGGGCCGGCTGAAGGAAGGTGTGTCCATCGCGCAGGCGCAGCAGCGAATGGACGCCATCAGCGCCGCGATCAAGGCCGAGTTCCCGAAATGGGGACCCGACCGCGTGGTGCGCGTCCGCACTCTCCATGAATCGATCGTAGGGAAAGTTCGGCCCTGGATGCTCATGCTCCTGGGAGCCGTGGCGTTCGTGATGCTCATTGCGTGCGTCAATGTCGCGAACCTGATGCTGGCGAGGGCGACCACACGCAGCCGCGACGTGGGCGTGCGGGCCGCACTGGGCGCGTCGCGTTGGCAGCTGATCCGCGGCGTGTTGATCGAGAGCCTCCTGCTTTCCGTGACCGGCACAGCTCTGGGCGTGCTCGTCGCATTCTGGGGAGTGGAGGTGCTGAAGGCGACGCTGCCGGCTTCGTTGCCCAGAGCGGCCGATATCGGAATTGATCTTCGCGTGTTGCTGACGGCTGCGGCTGCGGCGTGTGTCACGGGCCTGGCGTTTGGCCTGGCGCCGGCGATTCAGTTATCTCGACCGGACCTGATCGGGGTGTTGCGCGACAACGGACGGGCGAACACCGCGGGAATGGTCAAGCAGCGGCTGCGCAGTGCGCTGGTCGTGGCGGAGGTGGCGCTGGCCGTGGTGTTGCTCGTCGGGTCGGGCCTGTTCCTGACGAGTTTCATTCGCCTGACGTCAGTGGATATCGGGCTTGATCATCGCAACGTGTTGACCGTGCCTGTGTATCCGCCGTTTGAGTACAGCGATAAGGCTCAGCGCGCGGCCGGCATGGCGCGCGCGATGGTGCTGGTACCGCAGGTGATGGAACGCATTCGCCAGATGCCAGGAGTGACCAGGGTGGGCGGTATCGCGAACGGGTTGCCGCTCTCGGGTAACTGGAGCCGGACCGACGTGAAAATCCCCGGACGCACCGAAGCGTTCACCGAGCAGGACTCGGTGGATACGCGCGAGATTATCGGCGACTACTTCGGCGCAACCGGGATCAAGCTGGTGCGGGGAAGGACGCTGACCGAGGCCGACGTCACTGGCGCGCCCGTGGTCATTCTCAGCGAGGAAGCGGTCAGGCGCTACTACGGCGATCGCGATCCGATCGGGACCACGGTGGACATCAATGGCAACCACACGGTGGTGGGCATCGTCGGCAGCGTGCGCCTGGGCGGTCCGGAGAGCGACGTGCGTCCGGAGGCGTACATGCCGATCACGCCGGCCTTCGCCTTTGGCGCCGACCTCGTCATCAAGACGGCCGGCCGCGCCGAAGCGCTGGCGCCCGCCGTGCACGCCGCGATTTGGGAGATCGCGCCGGACCTGACATTGGGGTACACGCAGACGTTCGAGATGCTCTTCGAGCGACTGATTGCGCAGCGCAAGTTCAACATGATGTTGCTCACCGTCTTCGGTACGCTCGCCATTGTCATCACCGGCGTCGGCATCTATGGCGTGATGGCGTACGTGGTGGAGCAGCGCACGCAGGAGATTGGCGTGCGGATGGCGCTGGGTGCGCAGCCGGGTCGCGTGCAGGGCATGGTGTTGCGCCGGGCCATGGTGTTTGTGGTGACCGGGCTGGTGATTGGAACCGCCGGTGCGTACGCGTTGTCAGGCGCCGTGCGGACGTTCCTGTTCAGCGTTGAGCCCGGCGACCCGCGCGTCTATTTGTCGGTCGCGGTGTTGCTCGTCGCGATTGGGCTGATCGCAGCATGGATCCCCGCCCGCCGCGCGGCGCGAGTGGACCCGATCGTTGCGCTGAGATAAACAAAAGACGTCGGGAATCTTTTTCGGAGAGCCATCGCCGAAAAGATTCCCGACGTCTTTTTGCTATTTGACGCCTGACTCTGTCATCGCGACTGTTCCGAGGTTCGCATCAATCGTCACCATCGCGCCGACGGGCAGCGTCCACTGAGGCTGCGCGTGCCCGATCATCGCGCCCTGCCAGCAGGGCACACCCAGTGGGGCCAGATGATCCGTGAAGATTTCTTCGGGTGTAAACGACGCGAAGCCTTCGCCCGGCCCGCACTCGCTGCACGTGCCGAAGATGACGCCGCGGACCTTGCCCAGAATGCCCGCGAGCTTGAGCGACGTCATCATGCGGTCCACGCGATACCAGTCTTCGTCCACATCCTCCAGGAACAGAATGGCGCCATCGAAGTTCGGGACGTACGGAGAGCCCAGGATCGCGGTGAGTACCGTGAGATTGCCGCCGAGCAGGCGCCCGGTCGCCTTGCCGGGCGTGATCGTGCGAATGCGGTTGTCGATCTGCGTCAGCACGTTGCGATCGTTGGCGGTTTTCGGATTGTCGAACGTGACGGCCTCACCGTCAAAGAGCACGCGCTTCACGAGGCTGACCGAGTACTCGTCCCAGCGCCCACCCGCGTTTGGCCCGTGGAACGTGATGAGCCCGGTGCGCGCGTGAATGCCGTTGAGCAGGGCTGTGATGTCGCTATAGCCCATGATGATCTTGGGGTTGCGGCGAATCGTGTCGTAGTCGAGCAGCGGTAACAGCCGGGAGGTGCCCCAGCCGCCGCGCGTGGGAAGCACCGCTTTCACCGACGAGTCTGCAAAGAATCGATTGATATCGGCCGCGCGATCCTTGTCCTGCCCGCCCAGGGATCCGTGCCGATCCATGATGTGCGCTCCCACCTTGACCTTGAGGCCCAGGCCCTCGAGCGACTCGCGGGCGATGTCGAGTTCCACCTGCTGGAAGGTTGCCGACGCCGGGGCAACGAGCCCGATGGTGTCGCCCGGCCGCAGGCGCACGGGTTTGAGGGTAGGCTGAACCTGGGCCGCAGCGACTTTGGCAAACGAGTCGCCTGCCAGGAGCGGGGCCGTGGAAGCAAGGAGGAATGTGCGTCTATCCATCTCGCGTGAAAGAATAATCCCGTTTCTGTTCGTGTTGTTGGCGGTGGCGTGCGGCGCCGCGCAGGCCCCGGCGCCACGCGGCGGATGGCTCAGCGCGCCCGAGACCGTGGCCAGAGGCGTGGAATTCTTCAGGTCCTCAGACACGTCGCTGGTCGAACCCGCGGCTCCCGTTACCGTGTCGCTGCTGCGCCTGGATCCCGCGCACGTGCGGCTCAGCAGCCTGCTGTCGAACGATCAGGTCATGTACGCGGAAACCGTGCAGGAGATGGCCACGCGGGCGAAGATGCTGGCCGCTGTGAATGCGGGATTTTTCAACATCAACAACGGTGAGCCCATCGGCTTGCTCAAAGTCTCAGGTGAACTGGTGAGTGACACGCCGATCGCGAAAGGCGCAGTCGCCATCTGGTCGCCGCAGGACGGCCGCACGACGCTCGCGTTCGATCAGGTCAGCGCCAGGGTGGAATTGCACCTTCTCAAGAACGGCCAGCCGGTCGTCCTGCGGGTTGACGGCGTGGACACCACACGCGCGCGGGGCAGGCTCATGCTCTATTCGCCGAAGTATCACGAGCACACGGACACGGCAGGCAACGGGGTGGAGTGGCTCCTGACCGGCCAGCCGCTCACCGTAGTCAGCATGAAACGCGATATTGGCAGCACGCCAATCCCCGCTGATGGTCTGGTCCTGTCCTATGGGGGGCTCGAACTGCCACCGGAGCTCGAGGCGCTGGTTCCCGGCGCGACGGTTGAGGTCCGCCGGGTCTGGACCTCCACTCATGGTCTTGAGAGCGATCGACTCGAGTCTGCCGATCACGTGGTGAATGGTGCGGGACTGTTGCGTCGCGGCGGCGTGGCCATCACCAACTGGGATGTGGAAAAGCTCAGCGGCACGGCCTTCGTCCAGTCGCGTCATCCGAGGACGATGGTGGGTGTGGATCGGAATGGGTTCGTGTGGCTGGCCGTGGTGGACGGCAGGCAGGAGACGAGCGTGGGAATGTCCTTCGCTGAACTGCAGCGGCTTGCGGACCGGCTCGAGCTTACCGATGCCCTCAATCTCGATGGTGGTGGTTCGAGCACGATGGTCGTCCGCGGCAAGATCGTGAATCGGCCCTCTGACGCTGCGGGACCACGGGCCGTCAGTGACGCGATTGGAGTTACTGTTCGATGAAACGCTTTCTACCTGCCACAGTGTTTCTGGCGCTCGCGGTTTGCACTCAGTCGGTCGCCACTCAGGAACCAGCGTTCAGCGCCCGACTGGCAACCCTGCTTGCTGACGCCAAGTTGCCGGCTGTGGCGGGCGTGATGTTCTCGTCCGCATCCGTTTCCGACGTGACGGCGATCGGAGTGCGACGGCTGGGCGACGATACGCCGGTCACTGCCGGCGATCTCTGGCACATCGGCTCGATCACCAAGTCCTTCACATCGCTGCTGATTGCCATTCATGTGGAGCGCGGTGAGATGTCTTGGACATCCACGCTCGGCGAGTTGCTCGGAGCGTCGCGCGCCGGAAAATTCGCGCCAGTGACACTGTCCCAGCTACTGAGTCATCGCGCGGGGCTTCCTGCCAACGTGCCTCCGAGTGCGATGGGTGCGGTCATGCAAGGGTCGCCCGCGGTGGAAGTTCAGCGCCAGCGCGTGCTGGATGCCGCGCTCGCAGGAGAACCCGCCGCAGCGCCTGGTGCCGCGTTTGCGTACTCGAATCTGGGCTACATCATCGCGGGGGCGATGCTCGAGTCGAAGACGAAGAAGACATGGGAAGAGCTTGTCCGCGATGAAGTGCTCGCGCCATTGAAGCTGACAAGCGCGGGCATGGGCCCCCCAGGCGTGCGTGACCTGCTCTCACAGCCGAGAGGCCATCGCCGCTCTGCCGATGGCACACTCACGCCCGCCGAACCAGGGGCCCTCGCCGACAACCCTCCGTACCTCGGGCCCGCAGGCCGCCTGCACATGACCGTGGGCGACCTCGCGCGATGGGGACAGGAGCATCTGCGCGGTGAGCGTGGCCAGGACGGAATCGTGCGCGCCGATACGTTCAAACGCCTGCACCAGCCGGAAGGGACAGCGACCTATGCGATGGGATGGGTCTCACGGCCGGCGCCGACGGGCCGTGTCATCTGGCACAACGGCTCCAACACCATGTGGTACGCCATTGTCGCGTTCGACGCGGCTCTCGATCGCGGCGTGGTGATAGTCACGAACGGCAGCATTGGTGCGGCGCAGGCGGTTGACGCGGCGGCGATGGACGCAATACGAGCGAGGTGAAATTGCTTCGGCTATTCCGCGCGTAGCGTAGCCGCCGGCTCGGCGCTGGCGGCGCGTCCCGTGGGTTGCCATGTGGCGAGCGCGAACCGAAACAGGCACATCTCCGTCAGATGCACGTGTATTAAATAGATTGACAATCTACTTAGTTGGGTCAAGACTGGAAACATGGCTATTGACCACAAGAATCCCCTTTCTTTTCTTCCACTTACGCCATTTGCGTTCCAGGTCCTGCTGGCCCTGGCTGACGGTGAGCGGCATGGCTACGCCATCATCAAGGAGGTCGAAGAGCGGTCAGGCGGCTCAGTGCGGCTCCGAACGGGCACCCTTTACACCCTGCTTCAGCGACTTCTCGAAGAGGGATTGATTGGCGAACAGGGCACTGCCGCAGCCCCGGGAAGGGGCATACCTGCCTCCTCGGAGGCCGGGTCTTTAGACCCGGCGGAGGCTGGTCCCGCCGCTCGCGCCGATTCCCGTCGTCGCTACTACCAACTCAGTGCGCTTGGCGATGCCGTCCTTCGCGCAGAGGCCCAGCGCCTGGAAGGCCTGATTGGCGACGCCCGGCGCAAGCATGTTCTGAGCGACGCCGGCGGAGTGTAGAACCGTGTTCGGCACACGCATCGTTGCGCTCGCCCTGCGTTGTTGCAGGGAACCGTTCCGTCAGCACTGGTCAGAGGACGTGCTTCAGACATATCGCGACGGATGTGTGTCAACGAGCCGGACCCACGGTCGCATCGCAGGGTCGGTTCACGCGATCGCTGAACTTGTCGATCTCCTGAAGGCCGCGTGGCGTAGTCGGTTCGGCGCCCCGATTCGCATCACCGGTGGCGCTCCTCTCTACCAACCCCAACCCAAGGACCAACGCGTGAACACACTTTTTCAGGATTTCTGGAACGCCTGGCGCAGGCTGGTGCGTGAACCTCGCGCTGCTCTTGGCTCCGTGTTGCTTCTTGCACTGGCGATCGGCGTGACCTCGGCAGTGTTCACGGTCGTCGATGCGTTCATCGTGCGGCCCGCACCATTCCGGGACCCCGGCACACTCGCGAAGCTCCAAGTGATGAAGGGTGTGGAGTACGGCCGAATGGACTTCGCGGCGGTGCGCGCGTGGCGAGACAGTGGCGTGTTCTCAGTCAGCGCGGGCATCATCGTGAAATCCATCGAGCCGCTGTCAAAAGATTTCCTTGCGCAACTCTCGCGGCCTCGCGTGGCCGCGGCCGTTGCCACGTCATTCGCAGGGCTCGCGCTCTTCGCCACTGCGGCCGGGCTCTACGGTGTGCTCGCCTACGTCGTCAGCCGCCGCCGGCGCGAGTTCGAGATTCGCGCCGCGCTGGGAGCCGCGCCGATGGCGCTGAGAAGATCCGTCCTCGCCGACGGCATGCGCGTCAGTGTGGCCGGCATCGCGTTAGGTGTGGCCGCTGGATGGGGGCTGTCGCGTTGGCTCGCGTCGATCCAGTTCGGGGTGACGTTTTTTGATCCCCTCACCTGGTCCGTTGTCATCGGCGCCGTGCTTGTGATTACGCTGCTGTCGTCGTGGCGGCCGGCCACGGAGGCCATGCGCGTTGATCCGTCCGAGATATTGCGGGAGCCCTGATGTCTGCGGGAATTCGACTCCTCGAATCAGGCTGTCGCGCCGTCCTCCGCCTGGCCCCGGCGACGGTGCGGGAAATATGGGGCGACGATCTGCAATCGACGTTTCGCGACGCGTGCCTGGATGCGCAGCGGCGTCACGGCGTTGTAGGTCTGGCGCGCAGGGGAGTCGCTGAATTGTTCGATCTTGTCCGCGCATCGCTTGGCGCGCGATTCGCCCGCCGGTTGCCAATCACCGGAGGCAACCTGCCTCGCCTACCCGACAGGAAAGGCCGAACCTTCATGCAGACCTTGATTCACGACCTTCGCCTGGCCATGCGCAGTCTTCTGGCTAGTCGTGTGCCCTCAACGATCGCGATACTCACCCTTGCGCTGGGGATTGGTGCGAACACCGCCATCTTCAGCGTCATGGACTCGTTGCTGATTCGGCCTGTCCCGTTTGCCCATCCAGAACGACTTGTTGAACTGTGGAACTTCGCCTCACAGTCCAAGGTGTCCTTTCCCGGCTTCAAGCGGGAACTGATGAAGGAATGGCAACAACAAACCGACCTGTTCGATCACATTGAGGCCTACGACACGGAGTCGTTTGTCTACCAGGGCCAGGAGGGCGCGCGCACGGTTCCGGGCGCATATGTGTCGCCGGGATTGCTGTCGCTGCTGAGTGTGGCGCCCGTTCAGGGCCGGCTGTTCGTCGGGGGCGACGGCCGCCAGGGCACCGACGCGCTGGTCGTCATCAGTGAACGGTTCTGGCGTCAGGCGCTTGGCTCGAAGAGTGGCGTCATCAACTCGACCGTTGATCTCAACGGCCGGGCACACACCATCGTGGGAGTGCTCTCTGCGTCGTTTCATTTTCCTTACCAGCCACAGGACATCTGGCTGCCCCTGGATGCGATCGAACCGCCCGCATCGAGACCCGCCGGCGCTGAAGTGGTGCCGTTCGCTCGCCTCCAACCAGGTCTCACGCTTGCATTGGCGAGAGAACGCGTACAGGAACGAGGTCAGCGCCTGATGAAGGCGACTGGCGGCGACGAAGGAATCACTGCAACGCTCCAGTCCCGGCTCGAGGTAGGCGACAAGCGGACGCGTCAATCGCTGATCGTCCTCGGAGGCGCCGTCGGTTTCCTGCTGCTGATCGTGTGCGCGAACGTCGCGAATCTCTCGCTGTCGCGCACGCTGGCGCGTAGTCGTGACTTCGCGATTCGTTCCGCCCTCGGTGCGGGCCGCCGCGATCTCATCCGCGAAACCATCGTCGAAAACCTGGTGGTGGGTGTGTTGGGCTCTTCGGCGGGGGTGGTCATTGCCTGGGGCACGCTGGCGCTCACGGCTGCGTTCATCCCGTCCGAGATGACACTCCCCAGCATGAACCAGATCGACCTTGATGGCCGCGTACTCGGTTTTGCCGCACTGGCCGGACTGGTCACATCGCTGTTGTTTGGCCTGCCGCCAGCGATCATCGGCTCGCGCGCCAACGTCCTTGGCGTCCTCAGGCAGGAGTCCAGGTCGTCTGCCGGCTCGGTCTTCGCGCGTCGATTCCGCGCCGGCCTGGTTGTGGGCGAGGTGACGATGGCGATTGTGTTGCTGGTGGGCGCGGCGTTGATGGCGCGCAGTTTCCTGACGCTTCAGGCGGTCGACAAGGGTTTTGACTCCAACGGCCTCGTGGCCATGAAAGTCGGGTTCCCCACCGGCCCCTACACCGAGCCGGCCGTCCGCGACAGGTTGGTGGATGCCGCCTTGACAGAGTTTCGCCGCCTGCCCGGTGTTCGTGGCGCGACCGCAGGTTCCGTCCCGCCCGACTCGGACATGACAGCTTTCACCCAACTCGAGTTCCTGGATCAACCCGGGCAACTCAGCGAAGAACTGATCGTGCCCGTCTACAAAGTGTGGCCCGACTATTTCTCGACCATTGGTCTCAAGATTACGGAAGGACGCACCTTTGCGGCTGACGAGCCCACCCCGTCCATCATTGTTTCCGCGAGCTTTGCCAAGAAGTACTGGCCGGGCCGCTCGCCAATTGGCAGCCAGTTCCGCTATCAAGGGACCGCCCGCACGTTCACGGTGGTCGGCGTGTCCAACGAAGTCCGCCAGCAGGCCATGGACGATGCGGAGGGCGCGTTTGAATGGTTCCAGCCGATGAAACTGCCACCGGGGGGCATCGCACGGCTGAGGCCCAATCCGCCAGCCATCATCGAGTACCGGACGTTCGTGATCAGGGCAGACAACCCGTCAGCCATCCTTCCTGTCATCAGCCAGGCCGTGCATCGGATCGACAACCGCCTGGTCATATCGGAAAGTGACATCGTCAACAACATGTTCGCCGAAGCCATCGCTCGCCCCAGGCTGGTGCTTGTGCTGTTGCTGGTGTTCTCGTCGATCGGGCTGGTGCTGGCGGCAGCCGGTATCTATGGAGTCTTGTCGTATCTGGTCACACAACGGCTGCGTGAGATCGGGATCCGTTTGGCACTCGGGGCGAAGCCCGAGAGTGTCTTTCGCCTGATTCTTCGAAATGGCCTCACCCTGACACTTGCCGGTCTGGCGATCGGCCTGATCGCATCGTTCTATCTGGTTCGTGTGATGCGTGTGATCCTCTATCAGGTGGAGCCGTCGGATCCCGTGGCGGTGGTGGGCGTGTCGGTGTTGCTGTTGCTTACGGCGCTACTCGCCTGCTGGCGCCCGGCGCGCCGGGCGATGAAAGTTGATCCGATCAGCTTGTTGCGCGAGCAATAACGCTGGTGATGTCCGCGATGAGCTTCGCGCTCACTTTGCTGTCCAGGATGCCTCGCGTCAGGACCACGAGCACATACGGCCGAGCGGTATAGACGATACCCGCATCGTGCAGGATACCGGTGACGTTGCCTGTCTTGTGCGCCACCACCGTGCCCGCAGGCAGGCCCGCCGGAATGCGGTCGTTGAACTTCTGACGCTTGAGGATGTCCAGCATTTCAGCGCTGGCCTGGGCGCTGACCGCCCGGCCGTTCCCGATTGCCTCAAACAGAGCCAGCAGGCCCATCGCATCCGTGGTGTTGTTCTTGCCGGCGTCGAATGCCTTTTGATCTTCCACCCCGCGCAATACCTGCATGCCCGAAGCGCCCATCGTGTCCACAGTGGCCTGGACTTTTCTGGCATCGAGTTGCTCGATCAGAATGTTCGTGGCGAGATTGCTGCTGACCGTAATGGACGCTTCGACCAGTTCTCGATAGGTGAGCTTTTTCCCGAGTGCCTTGTATGTGTCGCCATCGGAATCTTCAGACGCGGCCAACACGAAGGGACTGCCGTCCTGAATGCTCGTGAACTGATTCGTGACCAGCACTTTGTCTTCGAGCTTCAGCCTTCGAACTTCGCGCTGGCGGAACAACTCGATCATCACCGGCACCTTCATGGTTGAAGCCGCGTGAAATCGAAGCGTCGGATTGATCAGAATCTCTTCACCCGGCTTCGCGTCCAAAGGCCGCCATGCGACGGCCACTTCAGCGCCGCTGGCCGCAATGAGCGCGTTGACGTCGGCCTTGAGTTGTGTGAGGTTCGGAGTGGGAGCGTTCTGGCCGCCGATCGCCCACAGGGTCAGCGCGACCACGAGGCTTCGTATGTGCATGCCCGGATTCTACCCGCCGCCGCGAAGCGCGGCGAGTTCGCGATCAATCTGCTTCCGAATCGCGTCCTTCTTCCTCTCGTCGACCGTTTCGCTCAGTTCCTTGTAGAGCTTGCGAATGGCCCACCAGCCCACCTGGTTGACCAGGCCCCACTGCAGCGTTTCCAGTGGCTTGATTCCACCCGAACCATACAGTTCCTTTGGCGTCACCATGTTCAGGAATTCAGAATGCGTCATTCCGGCCCCTGGCACCGGACCGTTGCGCAGGTCGAAGTTCACCGTGAGTTGCTTGAACGACGGTCCTGCGGGGGCAACCGTCTCGGTGTAAAACCGCACCTTTCCATCGTCAATCCTGACTCTGACGGGTGTCGTGAGGGCGTTCTTGATGCGTTGAAGGTCAACAGGACCAGTGGCCGCCGAATCCGGCGCAGTTGCAGGGGGCGCCTGGGCGGCAGGAGGGACGGTTTGCGCCTGTGCCGGTGACAGCCATCCCCCGTCTCCAATCAGGAGGAGGAGGACAAAGATTGGACACCACAGGGATCGCGTCGCCATGCCGTTATGACGCACACCGCCCTCCCGAAGCCTCAACGAAGCAAGTCAAGTGCCACCCGCTCCAGGCGGCAAACATCAGGCTTCGGCTTCGAGGAGTCCGCCAAGACCTGACCATGTGTCTCCATCGAGCAACAGCAGAGTGTGCAAGTAGAGACGTACGGCGTCTGCCGGGAACGTGGTCTTGAGCACGCGAACGCCTTCCGTGAGCCTGGCCTTGTCAGGCGACGGCACTTCTTCCGCGGTGATTAATCCGTTGTCGTGTTCGATGGCCAGCGCGTCGAGGAACGCGCCCATCATCGGCCGTTCCGCCGCAAGGTGATACGCGATCAACGCCCTTGACGCCACGGCATCAGACACGTCCATCCCCGCAAGCAATTTTGCGCGACGTTCCAGGGGCAGCGCCGGCACGCTCTTGGGACGAAAGTTCATTTTCCTGGCCAGCGTCACGATGACTTCCACCTGCTGATCATGACCGTGCTCGTCGTTCCAGAAGGCGGTGGCGGCCACCAGCCGTTTTTCAGGTGACATCTCTTTCCACAAGGCACTTGGGCGCATGGGGAGATTGTACTGCGAGGTTCGAGGTTCGAGGTTCGAGG
>JBKJJZ010000326.1:0-9119 GCA_046597705.1 Vicinamibacterales bacterium
GAGGTTCGAGGTTCGAGGTTCGAGGTCCGGGGCCTGCCCTGAGCGAGCCGGAGGTGAGTCGAAGGGAGTCCAGGTGGCGAAAAAGTCACGGGCGGCCTGGTCTACCGACTCGGGATCCTGGCGGAAACGATCGTACAACTCGAGGACGTAGCCCTCGTTGACCCCTTGGAAATCGTTCTTCGCGAAAGCCATGTAGTGTTGCCGCCCTGACGTTTTCCACGTGCGACTGCGCACCTGGGGCGGGAACTTATGATCTTATCACCTCAAAAACTGGCGGAACTGCCGGACCTGAGGAAGTGGCAGACTGAGGCTCGTTGAGGATATGACCGTAGCTTCAACGGCGTTCTTTTTTATGGCATCGTGACGCATGTCTGAATCAGGGCACCTTTCCCATCGCAAGACATTTGGCTCCGTCGCTGCGGCGCTAATCGCGCTGACAGCCTCCTCCTGCGGCACTTCAACACCAACGCCCGCCAAGTCCGACGCACCAGACCGCGCTCGGAAGGTGGCGCAGGAATTTGTGGATGGCTACTACCACCAGTTTCCTGAAGAGGCGTACGAAGTCGGCTATCCCGACACGCCGATGGACCGGTTGGGCGATCGCAGCGCCGCGGCAATGACGACGTGGCGGGGGCGCGAGGATGGGTGGCTCACCAGGCTTGCGGCGATCGATCCGGGACAACTCGAAGGCACGGACGCGGCGATTGCCTACGCGTTCACGCGCGATCGGCTTGAAGCCTCCGTGGCGCGACGGGTCTGTCACACCGCCGAGTGGAACATCAGCCCGACGTGGACGGGATGGCAGAGCATGCTGGCGTCAACGTTCGGGCAGCAACCTGTGGCAACCGACGCCGAACGCGCGACCGCCCTCACAAGACTTCGCGCCGTGCCCGCATATCTGGACACCGAGATCGCAAACGCGCGCGCGGGCCTGAAGGCGGGATACCTCGCGCCTGCCTCGAACGTTCAGGCGGTGATCGCCCAGGCCGATGCGATGCTGGCCGGCACACCCGACACCTCGCCGTTCTTCGATCCCGCCGCCCGCTCGAAGAACACAGCGTTTTCGAAAGACGTGGGCACGTTGGTGGTCGAAGGAATCAACCCCGCGATTCGCCGGTACCGAGACTTCCTGCAGAAGGAATATCGCGGCCGCGACAGCGTGGGAGTCAGCGCCAACCCCGACGGCGCGGCGTGCTACGCGGCGTCGCTTCGCTTTCACACCTCCCTCTCACTAGATGCGAAAGCCGTGCATGACACGGGTCTCAAGGAGATCGCCCGCATCGAGGGCGAGATGGCGCAGGTCGCGCGCGACCACTTCAAGACCACCGACGTGAAGGCGCTCCTGAATCGTCTGCGCACGGATCGGCAGTACACATTCAAGACGGAAGCCGACGTGCTGGCGTATGCACGCGCGGCGGTCGATCGCGCCGAAGGCCGCGTGCGCGACTGGTTCGGCTTTGTCCCCGACGCCAAGCTCATCGTCAAACCGTTCCCTGCGTATCAGAAGGCCTCGGGCGGCGGGTTCTATGCGTCGGGGTCGCTGGATGGCACTCGACCCGGCACCTACGAACTGGGAACGTATCAGCCGGAAACAATCACCAGGGTGGGGATGGAGTCCACGGCGTTTCACGAATCGTATCCGGGTCACCATCTGCAGATGTCCGTGGCGCTCTTCGGCAAAAGCGTCAACCCTGTGCTCCGTTACATCTATGTGTCTTCGATGGCGGAAGGCTGGGGACTCTACTCCGAGCGGCTGGCCGACGAGATGAAGCTGTACTCGTCGGAGGTGGATCGCCTTGGCATGCTGTCGGGCCAGGCATTCCGCGCCGCGCGCCTGGTGGTGGACACCGCACTGCACACGATGGGCTGGACGCGCGATCAAGCCATTGCGTACATGCTGGACCACTCCACGGAATCACGCGCCTACGTGGGGGCCGAGATTGATCGATACCTTGCCGTCCCCGGCCAGGCGACGTCTTACATGATTGGTAGTCTGGAAATCCAGAAGCTGCGCAGCGAAGCGCAACGCCAACTCGGCCCCCGCTTCGACATCAAAGCGTTCCACGACGTGATCCTCCGAGACGGCGCCGTGACCCTGCCGATGCTGCGCATCGCCGTGGCCCGGTGGATCCGCGAACGAGCCACGTCGTAGCCCGCAGAGCTCTGAGGTGCTACAGTCTCCCCCGTTCAATAACCCAGGGAGGCTTCCATGGTCATTACGAGAGTCAACGCATTGTCGGTGGCGAAGGTGGCGGCGGTCTTGTACGCGGGTCTCGGTCTTATCTTCGGCGCGATGTTTTCGCTGATCGGCATGGCCTTTGGGAGCGCGATGGCGAACACCGAGGGCGGTGCGTTCCTTGGAACCATCTTCGGTGTAGGCGCCATCATCATCATGCCTATCGTTTACGGCATCATTGGCTTCATCTTCTCGTTCATCGCCGCGTCGCTGTTCAACATCGCGGCTGGGATGACCGGCGGAGTCGAGATCGAAACCAAATCGGTGCCGTGACGAACGGCGGCTCACTTCTGCCGGGCAAGCACCTTTCAAAACGTAAGTCATGCTCCGCACGGTTGCACTGATTGCTGCGGTCGTTGGTGGCGCAGGGTCAGTCACGTTCCTGCTGCAGGCAGGCAGTCGCAACAGTGCCCTGATTCTCCTGGTGGTGCTGTTCTCAATCTGGGTGCTCTCGCCGTTCATCGTGCTCCTGTGGGCTATCTTCAGGTCAACGCGTTTCCCGGAGACCACTCGGTCCACGTTGTATGGCGCGACGATCGGGCTCGCATTCGCTTCCCTCGCGATTTACAGCAGGCTGATAGATGTGAAGCCCGCCGGCTCTCCCAACACGTTTCTGTTTGTCGCTGTTCCACCCGCGTCGTGGGCCGTGATCGCCATCGTCATGTCGATAGCCACGATGAGATCGCGTAAACAGGTCTAGCCCATGGCTTCGCACCGCCCTCGCCTGGAGTCCATCGACGTCGTCCGCGGCGTGATCATGATCGTCATGGCGCTCGATCACACGCGCGATTTCTTTGGAATTCCCGGTCAGAACCCGACCAACCTCGCGACCACCACTGCGGCACTATTCTTCACGCGCTGGATCACTTATTTCTGCGCGCCCGTGTTCTTTCTTCTGACCGGCACCGGAGCCTTCCTCTCATTGCAGCGCAAGTCCCCCGCCGCGCTCTCCCGGTTCCTGTTCACGCGGGGACTGTGGCTGATCTTTCTCGAAGTCGTCGTGCTCCGGTGCTTCTCCTACCAGTTCAACGTGGACTATCAGGTGACGATGCTGCTGGTGCTGTGGGCGCTGGGGTGGGCGATGATCACGCTCTCGGTCCTGGTGCGATTGCCCGCGTGGGTCGTCACCGCGATTGGCCTGATCATGATCGGCGGCCACAACCTGTTCGATGGTGTGAGATTCGCAGGAGTCTATTCCGGTCCCATCTGGTCGATCCTGCATGCGCCCGGCTTTGTCATCAGTCCCCCGGGACCGGTGGTGTTTGTAGCCTATCCGCTGATTCCCTGGGTCGGTGTGACGGCGGCGGGATTCGGCCTGGGACAAATCTACGCCTGGGATGCTGAACGCCGCAGAGCGTTCCTTCTGCGGACGGGGCTCGTCATGATCGCGGCCTT
Source organism: Vicinamibacterales bacterium (assembly GCA_046597705.1). Taxonomy (GTDB): domain Bacteria; phylum Acidobacteriota; class Vicinamibacteria; order Vicinamibacterales; family SCN-69-37; genus SYFT01. The sequence continues at coordinate 3,632 of JBKJJZ010000326.1, forward strand.
CGTCGCACTTCGCGCGCTCAATGGTTACGGCGACCCTTCGCGATGGTCACCGCAAGCGTCCTCCGTCCTCACCGCGCTCTCCTGGCTGAACACCACCAAGTACCCGCCATCGCTGCTTTTCCTCCTGATGACGCTTGGCCCCGCGCTCTTGCTGCTCCGGGCAGTGGACCGTGGCACACCATCATTGCTCAGGCCAGCATTGGTCTTTGGTCAGGTGCCGATGTTCTATTACATCCTGCACTTCACCCTCATCCATGTGCTGGCCGTGATCACCTGTTACGCGCGATATGGTTCGGCTCACTGGATGTTCCAGTCGCCCGATCTGGGGAACTACCCATTCAGTCCGCCGCCCGGTTGGGGATACCCGCTTCCGATCGTCTACGGGATCTGGACGTTCGTCGTTGTCGCGCTGTATCCACTCTGTCGATGGTTCGCAGGGCTCAGGCAACGGCGCAGTGGCGCGTGGCTCAGCTATTTTTGAGTCTACGCGCCCTTGAGCCGCGTCACGCCAGTGGCGTCCCGCACGAACAGATCGCCATCGACGAAGAGTGGCGCCGCATACGTGGGGCTCTTCGCCACTTCGTATTGCCGGTCAGCCGTGAATCCTGTGGCGCCGCGCTTGACCAGCATCAGCTCGCCGGTGCTGGTGAGATAGACAACGTGTGTCTGGGTGAAGAGCACGGACGCATGGTCAGCGTTTCGCCCCTCGCTACCCCACTTCAGCGTGCCCGTCTTTGCGTCGACTGCCACGAATTGGCCCTTCCGTTTCGCTGACAATCCGAACAAGGTGCCGTCGGCCAGCACGGGGGAACTCATGTACATCGCCACTTCCGTGTTCTTCCATGCAAGGGTGGCGGCCCACTTCTGGCCCGTCTGCGCTACCGCGTACGCGTGCGTGCCCTGCCGGGTGCCCGAGACGATCAGATGCGTGCCGGTCCACACAGGTGTGGTGATGTTCTCGTGCCACTCGTCGGGAAAAGGTGCCGACCACAAGGCGGCGCCTGTGCGCGCGTCCAACCCCACGACCGACATGTTCGTCATCGTCACCAACTGCGACACGCCGGCGATGTCCACAAGGATCGGGGAGGCGTAGCCCGGTCCGGGACCCGTCCATGTCCACTTCGCTGAACCGGTGGCGGGATCCAAACCGACGATCTGGCCGCCGTGAATGTCGCTGCCGACCTGGACCACGACCAGGCCGTGCGCCAGGATCGGCGACGCCGCGGTTCCGCAGAAGAGTTTTGAGGAGTCAACCGTCTTGGAGAAGTCTTTTTGCCAGAGTTGGCGGCCAGTCGCGGTGTCCCAGGCGGTCACAACGCCCGTGACGCCGAGCGTGAAGAGTCTCCCGTCACTCACAAGCGGCGTGGCGTTCGGCCCTTTGGCCATCGCATTGGCGTACTGGTTCTTCTTGAACGCCGCGTCGTACGTCTTCTCCCAGACCGGCCTTCCCGTGGCCGCATCGAGAGCCATGACCACTTCCAGCGGATCACGACGGCTATGGACGAAGACCCGGCCCCCTGCGACCACTGGAGAGGAATAACCTTCACCCACTTCGGCGCGCCAGCGTGCCTGCCACGCCGCCGGCCACGCCGCAGGCGCCTGGCTCCCGGTTACCTCACCTGTGCGACGCAAGCCGCGCCATTGCGGCCAGTCCTGGGGGGTCGTTTGTGCATGCCCCGTGGCGAGGATGGCGACCGCGGCAACGGCTGAACCGAGAGCGTTTCGAACGGCATTGAGTTTCACGGGTGTGCTCCAGAATTGATCCTGCCACACCTTGCGGCAACTGACTGACAGCGCAACAATAGGCGCTCGATAACGGACGCGTTGGGATTGGCATGATGCAGGACCATAAGAATCCATTCACAGGTACTTGGGCGGCAAACCTTGAAAAATCGCGACGAGACACGAATCATCAGTTTGCCAGCGCGACGATGACGTTTGACGTGACTGAGACTGCTGTGGCGATGAAGTACAGCGGCGTGAACGCGGGAGGCAACGAAGAATCAAGCGCGCTCGATTTTTATCCTGACGGAAAGGAACACCCGGTTTCACCGCAGGCTCCAGGCGTGATGATGGTGTGCCACTGGGAAGGAGCGCACCGGCTCAATACGGAAGCAAGAAATGGCGACGTGGTCCTCGGACGAGGTTCGTACGAGGTGTCTGCTGACGGTCGCGTTCTGACGGCGGCATTATCGGGCGTCGACGCCAGCGGAACCGCGTTCGAACAGGTGATTGTGTTCGATCGGCGCACGTAGGGCTCCGGTATTTCAGTCAGCACGAAGCGCGGTAACGGGGTTCACTCGCATCGCGCGGGTAGCCGGCACCCACACCGCAATAACGGCAACGATGACAACCGTTGCGGTCACACCCACGTAGGTCCACGGGTCTTCAGGCGTCACGCCGAAGAGCACCGACGCTGACGCCAACGCCAGCCCCCACGCCAGGACCAGGCCAAGTCCAACTCCGACAAGCGTGACCTTCAGTCCCTCGCCCAGCACCATCGAACGGATTTCACCCGGGGCGGCGCCAAGCGCGAGGCGCACGCCAAACTCCTGCCGGCGTTGACCGACAGTAAATGAAATGACTCCATAGAGGCCCGCGGCCGCCAGCAGCAATGCCAGTCCCGCGAACGCCACGAAGATGAAGTTGATGATGCCGGTGCTTGACGTCTCTTCGTCCACGATTTGTGTGAGTGGCTTGGGGGCCGTCAGCGCGATGCCGCTGTCGAGACGCCGGAGCACCGCGCGAGCGTCAACAATCCTCGCGCCCGGCGCGTCGGACGCGACGACGGCGGTCAGCGCGGCGCCCGGCGCCTGCTCGAACGGGACAAAGATCTGCGGAGTGCCGTCCTTGATGTTCGAGTCTCTGGTGCCCTCCACGACGCCGACGATCGTGACGGGACTTGTCTCAGTTCCCCCGTTGGACAACTGAATCGTCCGGCCCACGGCGTTCTGAGGATCGTTGAAATAGCGCGTAGCCGCCAGTCGTGACAGCACGGCCACGGGCTGGCGTTCGGCCCGGTCGCCGTCGTTCAGCGATCGGCCTGCCACCAGGGGAATGCCACAGGTCTCGAAGAATGATGGCGTGACGGCGAACCATGACGCGAAGGGATGCGCGCCACCGGGAGTGCCGTCCTTGAGCGTTCCGGTGAACGTCCGCGTGACCTCAGGGTCGAAGACGGGCAGATGGCTGGCCAGCGCGGCGCCTCTGGCTCCGGGGATCGCGCGCAGTTCGGTAGCCACGCGCTGCACGAATGCCCTCCGGGCGTCGTCGTTCGCGTAGCCGTCTTTTGGCAGATCGAACTTGAACGTCAGCACGTGGTCCACATCCATACCAAGCGAGGTCTGCCGAAGGTTCAACATCGACTGGACCGCAAGCGCCGAGACCACCAGGAGCGACAGTGCCATCGCCACTTGGGAGACGATGAGGAAGTTGCCGCGCCGGCGGCCGAAGCGGGTGCCGAAGACGCGGCCGCCGCGCAACGTCTCGCTGTTCGCCGCGCGGCTTTGCGAAAACGCCGGCCACAGGCTGAACAGCAGGGGGGTGAAGACAGACAAAGCGCCGTTGAAGAACAGGACGTACCTGTCGATCTGAAGCGTCTTGAAGAATTCCTCGAACGCGATGGCGTTGATCACGCGAAGCCCGGAAATGGCCAGCAACAATCCCAGGCTGCCGCCGACAAGGCCAAGGACCAGACTTTCCGACACCAATGGGCGGACTAACTGCAGCCGAGACGCACCCATCGCCTGCCGAACGGCCAGATCCTGCCGGCGTCCCACAAGCCGGGCACGCGCGAGATTGGCGAGACTGGCGCAGGCAATCAGCAGGACGAAGAACACCACGACGCCCATCAGACTGAGAATGACCCACGTGTCACCATTCGTCATCGCCGATCGAGAGTCGAGCACGGTCACTTCCCAATCTGCGTTGGTCGTGGGATACGCCTTGGCCGAACGCGCGGCCAACTCCTTCATCTCGGCTCCGGCGGATTCAAGTGTCGCGCCCGGCGCCAGCGTGCCGACCACACCGAGCACGCGCGCATCACGAGGGCGCGATGCGTCAATCGGCAACGGCACCCAGATGTCTATGAGGGCGAGGTTGCCCAGCTCAATGCCGGGAGACATGATGCCGACGATCGTCAGGGTCTTCCCGTCGAGCGAGAGAGTGCGATTGATGACACCGGGATCGGCATTGAACGCGTCACGCCAGAAGCGGTGACTGAGCACACCCACGGGCGCGCGGCCCATCGTGTCTTCGCCGTCGTGGAAAAATCGCCCCTGGTGCGGCACCAGTCCCCACACCGTCGGCAAGTTCGTCGTCACGCGCATCAGGTTCACCCGGCGCGCATCGCCGTGCCCTACCAGAGTGCCGCTGGCGATTTCGCGGGCGGCGAGCGACGAGAACGAGCGGGCCGATTGACGCCAGTCAAGAAAGTCAGGCATGGAAGTACGGCCGGTGGCGATACCGCGTGGGCCGTTGACCTGCCGAATCCAGCCGAGGCTATCGGGATCACCAATCGGCAGAGGCCTGATGACCAGCGGACTGGCAAGGCTGAACAGCAGCGTATTGGCCCCGATGGCCAGGGCCATTGTCACGATGGCGACAACGCTGTAGCCGGGAGACCGGAACGCCGTTCGAACGCCGAGACGCAGGTCGCGAAAGAAACTGTTCATATCAGGACGCTCCGGGGGCTGTGCTCGCGTGCTCTGGTGCTCTGGTGCTCTGGTGCTGTGCCAGAGCACCGGAGCACGTGAGCACCAGAGCACCAGAGCACCAGAGCAGCACCACCGGTGATTTAGACGTCCCGTCCCCGCCTCAGTTCCGCTATGGTGATGGAAGATGGAAGCGCTGCGGTCATTTCGTCGCAATGCCGTGCATGTCCGCAATGCCCTGGATTTCATGGCGAAGGAACCGGGCCAGGTGGGCGTCGAACGCGGATACCTGCAGGACGCAGGACTCATCGAGCGATACAAACGCCTGTCCATTCCGGTTCGTCGCGCACTGAATCCATCGGATCGCGCCTCGTTTGATCAGGCGCTTGCCGTGCTCGAAGGTACCGACGGACTGGCAGCCATCAAAACAGCGTGGCAGAAACTGCAGTCCGAACTTGACAGCACGGTTGGGTTGGGTGGCGGCAAAGTGCCACGACGTCAGATTCTGGCGGACTGGCTCAATGCCGTTGCCTTCTACGACAAGCTTGAGCGCGATCGTGAATACGACCGCCTAATCGACCAATGGGGAAAAGCGGCGGAAGGTATCGGTGTGCAATTGACCGAGCAGGCCGCCAACGTGATCATCGACCTCGATACCGCGGCCGCCACCGCCCTGGGCGAACCCGTCATCCTGCCCCCCCCAATCAAAACACCTCCACCCCCACCGGACCCTGACGAGAAGTGGTGGAAGAGGCTTCTTCGTATATAGGGCACCGTCGGTTCGAGGTTCGAGGTTCGAGGTTCGAGGTTCGAGGTTCGAGGTTCGAGGTTCGAGG
>JBKJJZ010000395.1:0-5510 GCA_046597705.1 Vicinamibacterales bacterium
ACAGTCGTTTCCCGAGATCGCCAGGCATCCGCGGGTGGATGCGGAGGCGTACGACGAATACGGCCGCGCGATGGTAGAGATGAGCCGGTTCGCCAAACCGATCCTGGGGATGACGCCCCCCGATCCGTTCTCGTTGAAGTTGCGCGACCTGAGGCCGCTCCTCGATATCGTGTCCCGCTTCCGAAAATTGCCCGACGCCGATCGCTACAACCAGATGCAGTTGTTGACGATGAGCGCGACGGACTTTCTGGATCAGTGGTTCGAGACCGATGTGCTGAAGGCCACGATGTCAGCATCGGGAATCATCGGAACGTTTCTTGGCGTGCGGTCGCCCGGCACCGCCTACGTGCTCCTGCACCACTACATGGGCGAAATCGACGGCGCCTTCAGGTCATGGGGCCTGTCACGCGGCGGCACGGGGATGGTGTCAGAGTCGATCGCGTCAGCGGCGCACGCCGCCGGCGCCCAGATTCGCCTCGAGACGCCGGTGAGCAAGATTCTGATTGCGAACGGACGCGCCACCGGAGTGGTGCTCGAGAACGGCGACTACGTGCTGGCCGACACCGTTCTCTCCAGTGTCGATCCGCGCCTGACATTCATGAAGATGGTGGGCAGCGAACACCTGCCCACCGAATTCGTGGACGACATCCGCCGTTACAAGTTCCGTGGTTCGTCGGGCAAGGTCAATCTGGCGCTGAGCGGGTTGCCGGACTTCAGCGCGCTTCGAGGCGCCGGGCCGCATCTGCGCGGCGCGATTTCGATTTCGCCGAGCGTGGACTATATGGAGCGCGCGTACGACCAGGCCAAGTACGGCCAGTACTCGCGCCGGCCCTACATCGACATCGTCATTCCCAGCCTGACGGACCCGTCGGTGGCGCCGGCCGGCAAGCACGTCATGTCGTGCTTTGTGCAGTACGCCCCGTTCGATCTGCGCGAGCCGGGCGGCGACGATTCGGCCGCCGTCGATGGGTCGCAATGGGACGAACATCGCGAGGCATTCGGCGACACCGTCATCGAGACGATCTCCGAGTACGCGCCAAACCTGAAGGATTTGATTCTTCACCGTCAGGTGCTGACGCCGCTCGACATCGAGCGTACGTTCGGCCTGACGGAGGGCAACATCTTCCAGGGTGAACTGACCCTTGAGCAGTTGTTCTTTCTGCGTCCGGCTCCCGGCTGGGCGGACTATCGCACGCCGATCAAGGGCCTCTACATGTGCGGATCGGCCGCGCATCCAGGCGGCGGCATCATGGGCGCGCCGGGCCGAAACGGCGCGATGAGGGCCATGGGCAAATGATTGACGTCGTCATCATCGGCGGCGGCATCAACGGCCTGGTGGCCGCGACCGCGCTTGCGCGTGACAAACGGTCCGTGCTGGTGCTCGACCAGCGCGAGACCATTGGCGGAGCTGCGGTGACGGTGACGTCGTCGAACGGCTTCAGGACGCCAACGCTCAGCCACTCGCTGGGACCGCTGAGCGCCGATGTCGTCACCACCCTTCAACTCGATGGTCCTCGTTCGACGCTCACGTTCCTTCAGCCCGATCCCGTGCTGACCACACTGGGGCGATCGGGCGAGACAATTTCGTTCCATCGCGATGGCGTATCGACCGCCACATCGATCAACCACGTTTCGGCGCGCGACGCCGGTGCTTGGCAGACATTCGCTTCAACGATGCAGCGCCTGGCGGCCGTGCTCGTCAAGGTCAACAAGCACGCGCCGCCATCGATCGATGCGCCCTCGTCAACGGATCTCTGGCATCTGCTCGGCGTGGGCCGCCAGGCCCGGACGCTGGGCCGCCACGACCTGGCTCGACTGGCCCGATACGCTCCCATCGCCGTTGCGGACCTGGCCGCTGAATGGTTCGAGTCCGACCTTGTGCAGGCCGCGATCGCCGCCAGAGGAGTGTTTGGACATCACCTCGGGCCGTGGTCCGCAGGCACTGGCGCGCTGTTGATGCACCGTATCGCGGAGGATCCCATACCGGTCGGCGGCGGCGTCACGATGGTAGGTGGACCGGGCGCGTTGTCCGAAGCGCTGCTTGGATTGGCGGAGGCCGCCGGCGCGCAGGTCCGCACGCAGGCTCGAGTCACACACGTGCTGACGAAGGGCGGGATGGCCACGGGAGTCGTGCTCGATACCGGAGAGGAAATTGCCGCGCACGCCGTGGTGGGCGCGATCGATCCGAAGCACCTCTGCCTGGACCTCATCGACCCGGCCGATCTCGCACCAACGTTCCTGCAGCGCATGCGCCAGGTGCGCAGCCGCGGTGTCACGGCCAAGGTCAATCTTTCGCTTGTAGGCAAGCCGGCGTTCACGGCGCTGCAGGGAGACGACCACCTGCTGAACGGCCGCATCCTTATTGCGCCGGACATCGACTATATCGAGCGCGCGTTTGACGCCGCCAAGTACGGCATGCGCTCAACCCAACCGTGGCTCGAGATTGCGACGCCAACCATCGGCGATCCATCGCTTGCACCCGAGGGACAACACATTCTCTCGATTTATGTGCATTACGCGCCCAGAATTCTCTCCGAGGGCACCTGGCCCGACCAGCGTGACGCGTTGTATCGATCCGTCATCGACACACTCACATCCCATGCCCCGGGAATCGCGGGATTGGTCATCGAGAGGGAGGTCATCACGCCCGAGGACCTCGAAACTCAATGGGGCTTCTCTGGTGGTCACATCTTTCACGGCGAAGAAACGCTGGACCAGTGGTGGGTCAGCCGGCCCGTGCTGGGTGCGGCGCAGTATGAATCACCGGTCGATCGTCTCTATTTCGCCAGCGCGGGGGCTCACCCGGGCGGCGGGCTCACCGGGCAGTCCGGACTGAATGCCGCGCGCGTGATCTCGAAAGCCCTGAAGCGCCGAAGCTGAGCCGCCGCTTTTACCTTTCGACTCGTTCCATCGGTCCAAGAGGCTGTATGACAAATCACCCTGGTGTCCTCGGACGCGTGGCCGGTGCTGTGGTGGCCTTGGCGCTCGTCGTCGTTGTCCCGGCCGCGGTAGTAGACGCGCAAAAGGGATCGAGTGCCGTGCCCGAAACGGCTGATACGGCAACCATCGTGCACGTGATGAACCGACTGGGCTACGGGCCGGCTCCTGGCGAAATCGAGAAGGTGCGCGCGATGTCGCTGGCGACGTACATCGACCAGCAACTGCATCCCGAGCGATACCCTGACGCAGCGCTCAAGGCGCGCCTGGCGGCGTATCCCACCATCGATCTTTCGACGTCCGAGATTGCGCGGGAATACCTGCAGCCGTCCGAAGCACTGAAGCGCCAGGAGAAGCGCGCATCGGCCGCTACGGCCGCGCCTGCAGGCAAGCCGGCCGGCCGCCCGACACCCACGGGTCAGACAACGACGGGAGATCCGGCGATGGCGGGCGATCCGGCAATGGCCGACGCGGCAGCGAAAAAGGGTCAGGACCGAAATGTGTCTCCCGAGATGAAGGCCGCGCGCCAGAAAGAGCAACAGGTCCTGCAGGACCTGACGAACGCGCGGATCGTGCGGGCCATCACCTCGGAACACCAGCTCGAAGAGGTGCTGGTGGACTTCTGGTTCAACCACTTCAACGTGTTCGTCGGCAAAGGTGAGGTGCGCAACTACCTGACCGAGTACGAGCGCACTGCCATCCGGCCGTACGTGCTCGGGTCATTCCGCGACATGCTGGGCGCAGTCGCCGAGAGTCCGGCGATGCTGTACTACCTGGACAATTTCCGCAGCGTGGACCCGAAGGCAGCAGGGCGCGAGGCCGACCAGCTCGAGGCACGGATGCGCCAGGCGGCGGCTCGCGGGCTGCTCCGAGGGCGCGGGCGCGGCATGGCGGTGCGGCCGTCCACTCCGCAGCAGCCGAACCAGACACCTGCCGAACGCATTCAGCAGCTGCGAAACCGTGGCCTCAATGAGAACTACGGGCGCGAGCTGATGGAACTGCACACGCTGGGTGTGGACGGGGGCTACACGCAGGCCGACGTTGTCGCTGTCGCGCGTGCGTTCACGGGCTGGACCATCGATCGTCCGCGCGGGGGCGGCGCCTATAACTTCGATGCCGCGATGCACGACAACGACGTGAAAGTTGTCCTGGGCAAGACGATCACCGCCGGCGGCAAGCGCGACGGTGAACAGGTGCTTGATCTATTGGCTGCGCATCCAGCGACCGCGACATTCATTGCCACAAAGCTCGCGCGCCGTTTTGTTTCTGACGAGCCGCCGGCAGCGCTCGTCAAGCGCGCCGCCCAGGTGTTCATGGACACCAAGGGAGATCTGAGGGAATTCACCCGCGCCATCGTCACGTCGCCTGAGTTCTTTGCCGAGGACGCACGCCGCGCCAAGGTCAAGACGCCGCTGGAATTCGTGGCGTCGGCGGTCCGGGCCTCCGGCGCGGCCCTGAACAATCCTCTGCCACTGGTTCAGGCCCTGAAGAACCTTGGCATGCCGCTCTACGGCGCCCAGCCTCCCACGGGATGGGGCGACACGGCGGATGACTGGATCAACACGGGCGCACTGCTGAACCGGTTGAACTTTGCGCTGCAACTCGCTAACGGCCAGCTTCGTGGTGTGCGACTCAACGTGCGGTCTCTCGCGCCCAACACGAGCGAGGCCAGTCGCAAGGCAGTGGTCGATGCTCTGCTGCTGGGCGTGGCGTCCGATGCCACGCGCGGCACCCTGGCCAAGGCCGAGTCACCGCAGCAACTCGTTGCGTTGACGCTCGGCTCCCCTGAGTTCCAGAAGCGCTGAGAGAAGGGTATCTCCATGATGACGCGACGCGTTTTCCTCAAGGGCGGCAGCCTCGCGCTGGTGAGCCTTGGCTTCGCCCCCGAGTTCTTCACCCGCGCGGCACAGGCGGCGCGCGCGAAGCGCAAGGTGCTGGTCACGGTGTTTCAGCGCGGAGCCGTGGACGGCCTGAACATGATCGTCCCCTTCGGGGAGCCGGCGTACTACAAGGCGCGTCCGTCGATCGCGATCCCGAAACCCGGCACCGCCAACGGCGCCATCGACCTCGATGGTTTCTTCGGGCTTCACCCACGCATGGCGTCGCTTCAGCCGTTGTTCAAACGCGGCGAACTGGCGATCATCAACGCGACCGGCTCGAATGACCCGACGCGCTCGCACTTCGACGCGCAGGACTACATGGAGAGCGGCACGCCCGGCCGTAAGAGCACGCGTGACGGCTGGCTGAACCGATACCTGCACGCGAAGGATCATGAAGAAGCCAGCGCGTTCCGGGCCGTGTCACTCACGCGACAGCTGCCGCGATCGCTGCAGGGCACAGCCCCTGCGCTGGCCATCGACCAGCTCGGCCGCTTCGGCCTGCGAGCGGGCGACCGCGGCGACGCGATGCAGTCGTCGTTCGAAGCGCAATACGCTGCGGCAGCTGACTCGGTCCTGAAGCCCACAGGTCAGGAAGCGTTCGAAGCGGTCAAACAGCTGCAGGCTGTGGACCTGACGAAGTACTCGCCCGAGGGCGAGTACTTCGTCAGGTCCACAGCCTGCAGCTGTTTGACC
>JBKJJZ010000491.1:0-3207 GCA_046597705.1 Vicinamibacterales bacterium
CGTGCCCGAGTAGTCGAACTCACAGGCCTGGCCGATGACGATCGGGCCGGAGCCGATCACGAGAACACGCTTTAAATCTGTCCGCTTGGGCATTGCTGACTCAGACCGTCGCTTCCATCGCTTCAACGAATTGCGCAAAGAGGTAATCGGCATCGTGCGGCCCGGGCGCCGCCTCCGGGTGGTACTGCACGCAGAACACCGGCTTGGACTTGTGACGCATCCCTTCGATAGTGCCGTCATACAGATTCACATGCGTCACTTCCACGTCACCCGGCACGGTCTCGGGATCGATCGAGAACCCGTGATTCTGCGACGTGATCTCGATCTTGCCCGTGGCCAGATCCTTCACCGGGTGATTCCCCCCACGGTGGCCGAACTTGAGCTTGAACGTCTTCGCTCCCAGCGCGAGCCCGACGATTTGATGGCCCAGGCAGATGCCAAAGACCGGCACGCCGGACTCGACGAGTTCACGCGTGTTGTTGATCGCGTAGTCGAGCACGGCCGGATCCCCGGGGCCGTTGCTCAGGAACACACCGTCAGGCTTTGACGCCAGCAGCTCGCTGGCCGGTGTGGTGGCGGGATACACGCGCACTTCACATCCGTGCGCCGTCAACCGGCGCAGAATGTTCCACTTCATGCCGAAGTCATAGGCGGCGACCCGCAAAGGCCGCCGCACGCCGTGCCCGGTGTTGACAACAAACCCTTCCGGCCCTGCTCCCCCCGCCATGGCAAGGCCGCTCTCCGAGCCTGCGACGGCGGGCCAGTCAAAGGCTTTTTCGCAGGTCACGCCGCGCACCAGATCCGACCCTTCCATCTGCGGAATTGAACGCGCACGCTCGACCAAATCTTCCGGCCGCTGATCGACGCCAGTGGCAATCACACCCCGCATCGCACCAGACGAGCGCAACACGCGCGTCAGAGCGCGCGTGTCGATATCGGAAATCGCCACGATGTTGTGGCGCGTCAGATATTCGCGCAGCGTCCCCTGCGATCGCCAATTACTGGCCACGGGCGATTCGCTGCGGATGACGAAGCCGGCGATCTGGAGGGACCGCGACTCGATGTCTTCGTCACTCACGCCGTAATTGCCAATCTCCGGACACGTCATCGTCACGATCTGCCCGGCGTAGGAGGGGTCGGTCAGCACCTCCTGATAGCCGGTCAGACTGGTGTTGAACACCACCTCGCCGGCTGTTTCGCCGGGGGCGCCGGCGGACTTTCCGCGAAACCATTTTCCATTTTCGAGTGCCAACAGTGCTTCCATATCCCTCATCTACTGAATATCCAGCGACAGACGCACGGGCGTTTGCTGTCCCGCCCGCACCACCACCGTGGTCGTCACCGACTTGCGCCCAATCATTGTGACGCGAACCGTATGAGACCCGGGCGACAACTCAGGCACGCGTACGGGAGCCGTCCCCACGGCCCGGCCATCGATCGACACCGACGCGCCTGCCGGCCGCGTCTCGACCAGCACCGATCCGGTTGTAGCGCCCGGAACCGTCGCACGGCCTGCCGGAGCCGCCGCGGCCAACTGAATGGTGATTTCCTTCGCCGGTACTGCCTCGCTCAGAGTGACGCGTTGTTCGCGGCGTTGATATCCAGATCGGGACACCGCGACGACGTACGTGCCAAATGGCAGGTCACGAATGGTCGCGGGCGTCGAGCCGCTCCCACGGCCATTGATCGAAACCGTCGCGCCACCCGGCACTGACCGGACCAGCAGCCGGCCACGCGTGGAGGCTGGTTCAGCCGCTCTCGCAGCTGGCGTCTCGGTGGATGGCACCGGCGGCGCGGCGGGCGCGGACCTCACGGGATCATTCACGGCCACCTCAGTCCCGATAGGCTCCTCGGGCGTTGCCGTGGCGGCCGGTCCGCGCAACCAGTACCCGAAGCCTGTGCCCACGACGAGGGCAACCACGGCCACTCCGATAATGCGCGGCATCACACTCTCCCTGGGCGTTTCAGTGAACGACTGAAACGGCTCCCGGCGTTGCTCCATGACAGGAGGCAGGTTCGTAAGCGCCGCGGCGGATTCGACCTGGCCTGCAACTTCGACCTCAGCCTCGACCTCGTCTTCGAGTTCGGGGCGTTCGGGGAATTCGGGCTCGGCCTCGGCGTCCATTTCGGGTTCCGCTTCAACGGGCCATGGAAGGATCGGCGCGACGACCGCACTTTCTGAAATCGCTTCGCTCGTCAGCGCGTCAACGAATGCCATCGGTGTATCGAAACGGTCTTCAGGATCCGTGGCCAGAGCGCCCGCTAGCGCCTGCTGAATGACCTGCCGCTGCCCGGGTGATGCATCCGCCGGCCACTCAGCATCCTGCTCCGGCTCCGGCGCACCGGTCGGGCGCCGTCCGGTCAGCAGTTCATGGGCGATGATCCCGAGCGAATACACGTCCGCGCGAATGTCCCACCATCCTGCATGTTCGCGCTCAGGGGCAGTGTAAGGGCGCCGGACCGGTGTGGGTATGCGAAGTTCCTCGAGCGCGTTGGCGACTCCAAATCCTGACACGCGTACGACGGTGTGGCCGTGAGAAGCCTCCGCAGTCGGAGGCATCACAAAGATGTCTCGAGGATGTAGCGACCCATGGCCCATGCCGGCGGCCCAGCCCGCTTCGAGAGCCTCGGCCACCTGCCGGAGTATGGGGACCGCCGTTTCGAGACCCGACGGCGCCAGGCGGCGCAGACTGACGTCCAGCGTCTCGGCAGCAACGTATTCCATGGCGAGGAACGCGGTGGTTCCTTCGAGTCCGGCATCCAGAATGCCCACCACGGCCGGATGTTTCACGGGCGCCGCGGCCATGCGTTTCAGGACATCGGCAAGGTGCGCGCTGATTTCGGGGACCACATCAAGGCGGAACACCTTGACGGCAACAAGTTTTTCCTGCTGGGGATCAAACGTTCGAAAAACAGGTCCCAGAACGCCACTGCCTATCTGGTGCAGGACGCGAAAGGGGCCGAAAGCGGCCGGCGCGGTAAATCCGGCGGGGTCGTCGAATGGCAGCGCAGAAACTCCTGATGCGATCACTGCACTTTAGCACGCGACCATCACTCGCTGTAGTAAATTGACTGCCGTGCCAGTGCATTCCAACTCGCCCAGCGACACGCTGGTTCGCGCGTCGATTGATCTCCGCCGATTTTCCTGGATCCGCCCGCGCGTGGCGGCCTCCTCCTCAGACTTCCCGAGTGTGGCCAGCCTCTTTG
>JBKJJZ010000525.1:0-5437 GCA_046597705.1 Vicinamibacterales bacterium
GGCATGGGCGTCGTCGCACTGGTGTCATGGCAGGCGATCGCATCGCTCGGGATCGGCATCACGAGTGTCCTCGTGCTTCGACGCGCCGCCGGCCCCGTGCTTGGCGCGCCGACCAGAGCGGCCGCAGCAAGCGTTGCCCGATTCGGCCTGGCCACCATCGGCACCCAGCTGGCATTCGCGGCCTGGGTGGTCGTCGAGCGAACGCTCGTGGGCCGATACCTTGGGCCGCAGGTGCTGACGGCCCTCGTGGTGGGCTTGATGCTGTGGATGCATGCCAACGCCGCCATCGTCAGCGCGGCGCAGGTGGTTGCGTCGCTCGCTCCGGCGGGCACGACTGATGTTGAGGACCGACTGGTGCGCGCCTACCCGAGCTCCACGGTCATGACCGCCATCGTCGCGGTCGCCTTCAGCGCCCTCATGGCCGGCCTTGGTGTTCCCGCGTTGACCCTGTGGATCGGCCACGACACTGCAGCGGTCGCCGCGCCGTTGTTGCTGCCCCTGGCGTTGGGGGTAGGACTCAACGGCGTTGGATCCACGGCCTGGTTTGCGAATGAGGCCGAGGGACGACCGGCGCGCAATACGGTGTGGGCTGCGACGGGACTTGTGCTCACGGCGGTCACGCTGTTGTGGCTCGCTCCCGGTGGGCAGATTACCGCGGCGGGAATCGCGAGGCTGGTGGCGGTGGCCCCCGCGCCACTGTTCATCGCCTGGACGGAAGCGTCTTCGAGCGGCCGTCTGCGCGCACCGTGGCTGGCCATCCTCCTCTATGTCGTGCCGTGCGGGATTGTGTTGTTCGCGGGCCTGCGGTTGGTGTCGGTCGCGGCAGCCTCGTCGTGGTTCATGCTGATCGCTGTGGCGGCGCTGGGCCTTGTGCTGTATGCGGCCGCTGTGTGGCGACTGCCGGTCATCACTGAACGCGACCGGCTGGCGTTGCGGACGTGGGTTCGAGGCGCGCTTCGAAACTAGCGCGCTGGGCCTGTCCGGCCCGTGTTGGCGACGTCGGCCAACACGGCTTCGTACTGGGGCACGACGACATCTTTGGCGAAGGTGTCTTCGAATCGCGCGCGCCCTCGGGCACCCATCGCGGCGCGGGTTCCCTCATCGAGTTGAGCGAGCGCGTCGAGTGCAGCCGCCAACCGTGCGGGTTCGCCCGGGGCAACGACCACGCCGGTTTCAGTGCTCTCGACAAGATCCGCGGCGGCGCCTCTTGCCGCCATCACGATTGGGCGGCCGGCGGCCAGATACGCAACGGTCTTGGTCGGCACGACGGCCTCGAAGACCGATGAATCCGACAGATGCACCAACAATGCGTCCGCGGCAGCCATCAGCGCTGGAATCTGCTCATGCGGACGCCATCCCAGGAACACGGTGCGATCCGCGACGCCGGTATCGCTTGCCAGGTGTTCCAGATCACGCCGGGCCGTGCCTTCACCGGCAAACACCAGCAGGATTCGCGAATCGGTCAAGAGCGCTGCGGCCTTCACGACGTTGGGCAGATCCTGTGCAATCCCCATATTGCCGGCAAAGAGGACCACAAAGCGGTCGCGCCAACCATGCGACTCGCGCGCTGCCGCGCGTTCGGCCGGCGTCCCCTGCCTGGCCAGCTCACCATCAACCCAGTGCGGTGTGACGAACATCCGCTCGGGCGAGGCGCCTTTGGCGATGAGCACGGCGCGTGCGCGATCATTGGGCGCAAGGATCGAAGTCGCGCGGCGGTAGACGAATCGCTCCAGGGCCTCGAGCGCGCGGATCGCGCGCCGGTTCTGGAGCAAACCCGCGGCCACGATGACATCGGGCCAGATGTCCTGGACGTCGTAGACGAATGGCACCCGCATGAGGCGCGCAAGCAGCCACCCGGCCACTCCAATCGAGAGCGGCGGATGCCAGACGTAGATGACCTGGGGCCGTTTCAGCAGGGGCCGTGCCAGCACTGCCGCGAGCGCGAAGGCGGCAAAGTTCGCGCAGCGGCGGAGCACAGACCGCCCGTGATACGCATAACCCGCCATTCGAAGGACAGGCACCGCGCCCAACTTGTCGTGCTGCCACGGCCGCAGGGAATAGCCGGGATAGCGCACCCCATTCGGATACTGCGGCAGACCCGTCAGAACGGTCACGTCATGGCCGCGCTCGTGCAGGGCCTGAGCCATGTCTCCGGGTTTGGTGATGGGTTCTGGCGTGAAGTACTGCGCAAGCACGAGGATGCGCAGAGGCGGAATAGAGCAGGAGCGGCGCGACCCGCGCGCCGCTCCCGACGAAGACGAAGTCACACGCGGTCGATCACTTCACGCGCCAATTGGCCACCGGATAGTCGTTGAGTGCTCCCCATTGCGCCACGACGTTGCCGGCCGTGGAGCGAACCAGCCAGTACTGGCCGGTGCTTGAACGCCAGACGGCCAGGTCGGTCTGGCCGTCGCCGTCCCAGTCACCCTGCGTGACCATATCCGTGGACAAGCCAAAGGAGCGGACCGAGACGCTGCCGGTGGTCGTGCCGCGGATCCACCACGTACCGTTCCGGAAGATACCAATGTCCTCGGTCAGGTCCCCATCCCAATTGCCCACCGCCAGCAAGTCGGTCGTCGAGCCGAAGGTGATCACGGCGGTCGCGAGGTTGGACGACTGCAGAATCCAGATCTGGCCGCTCGGTCGCCGCACCATCGCGTCCATCCTCCCGTCACCGTCGAAGTCGAATGGCGCGGAGACATCGCCGGTCTGGCCCCACGGCACGAACGTTACGGGCCCGCCCGCAGTCGTGCGGAAATAGGTGATGGAGGGCGAACCCGGCCGATAGACGGCGAAGTCATCGCGGCCATCGTTGTTGTAATCGCCGACAATTCGGGCGTCATCGCCCGTTTGTCCGAATGGCTCGAACACGGCTGCTCCGTTGGACGATTGCAGCACCCAGAAGCCGGCCACACCCGGAACTCCACCTCGCCACACCGTCACGTCCGACTTCCCGTCGTTGTCGTAGTCGCCGCACAACTTGGTGTCAGTGTCCAGCCCCCAATTGACCACCATGAATCCGGCGGTGGTCCGGTTAATCCACCATGTCCCCCCGGGCCGGACAATCGCGAGATCGGTCTTGCCATCACCATCGAAATCGCATGTGTTGGGCAGTTGGGCGTGCGCCAATGCCGGCAACCCCGCCAGGACGATCACGCACAAGACGGCCTTCATGACGTATTGCGACATTACGGAGTTCTCCTTCATTTCGTCAGTTACGGTTGCGCGGTGAGTCGAATCTTCTGGTCCAGTCGCTGGCGCATCTCCTGGACTGTTTGCTTCTTGCTGAAGATCTCTCCTTCGAGCTGGGAAATCTGGTTGTCGAGTTGAAGCCTGGCGATGGCTTTCTCCTCTACTTGCCCGGCAACCCGCGCCTTTTCCTGCACCATCATCGCCTGCGCTTTGCCCGTGGGATCGCCTGCCGCCATCTGCATGTAGGTGTCTACCGATCCGCGCATTTGAGCCACCTCACGGTCCAGGGCGGCGCGGCTCTCGAGAAGCCCGTCGAGCCGTTGCTGCAGCTGTGTTATTCGCCGCTCATCCATGTCGATCAGCTGCGACAGCAGCAGCGCTGAGTCGCGATCAGCTGACTGCTGCGCGTACAGCTTCATGACATCAATCAGCTGGTCGACCGACTGACGCAATGACTTCAGTTCGGCTACCACAGCTGCCTCTGGGGTCTGAACTGGTGCGGGAGGGTTCTGGGCGAACACGAGAGTCGCCGCGAGTAATGACGACAACGTCAGGGCAATCATGTGTCTGGAGATTATCTGACCGCCTGTGGAACCGTGTCAATTTCAGGTCGATCCGCACGATCGTGCCGGTGCCAGTGGAAATTGCCTCAGGAGGTGCAGAGTGGCGTGTGATAGTAGGACTCGTGTTCGTCGCTGGGCTCAGGGCCATCAAAATCATCGCGTCATGCGTACTGGTTGGTGCTGCGGCTGTGCTCTTGGCGTTTCCGGAACTCGTTCCCGCTGAACACCGGACTCTCGCCGTGACGTGGCTGACAGCAGCCGCGCTGGTTGCTGGCGTCTACCACTGCAAGGCTGACGGGAAGATTCGGTTGGGACTGGCGCTTTTTGCAGTCGCGGTCATGGCGGGGTGGTGGATCACCCCTGAACGTGATCCTGTGGCCTTGCGCCACTTTTCGGGAATCGGCCTCGGAGTGATGACCACTGGCCTCATCGCCGCATGGTGCACGAGTGAACGCCGGCTCATCACGGCCGCCATCCTGTTTTCGCTGGCTGCCACAGGTGTCCTGTTGCGCGGTTCGGTCTCGGCGTTCAACAGCAGTCTGGCTCCGCCCGCTTCGAAGCTGCTGGCGCCGGAGTTCGTTGTGGTTCCGCTCAATATTCCCGGCACTGAGCTGAGCGATGGGCACGTCAACACAAACGCGCTGGGGGGCACAGCGGTCCTGGTCCTCCCCGTGTGCGTGGCGCTGGCTGTGACGGCGACGATGATCGCGTCGAGGCGGCGCAGCATTCTGTCCTTTGTGGCTGGCAGCGGCGCGGGCCTGATCGCCGCCGCCGTGGTCCTGATGACAGTGTCGCGAAGTGCCCTTGGCGCAGCAGCGTTCACAATCGTCACGCTGGCACTGCGCTGGCGGGGCGGCCGACGCTGGCTGCTGCTGGCATTGCTTCTCGCCGGAGGCAGTCTGGCCTACGGCACGCTCACGTGGCGCAAAGCCGCGCCGGAGGAGTTCGACCGCCGTTTATCGGACAGCGTCGCCATCCGCTCGGCCATTCTGCAGGATGGACTTAATCGGTTGAAGGAGTCGCCCTGGCTGGGTATCGGCATCAGCCAGTTCCGGTCTGGTCCTCGGACCTCGCTCATCGGCGACGACCAGGTCGCACATGTGCACAACATTTACCTGCAGGTCGCGCTTGATGTTGGTCTTGTCGGATTGATGGGCTACATGCTGACGTTCGGCCTGGTGCTCGTGATGGCACATCGAACCGCGATGCATGCGAATGTTGCCGGCCGAATCGCGGCAGGCGCCGGGCTCTCGTTGGTGGCGGTGCACATCTTCGGATTGGCAGACGCGATCGCCCTCGGGGCCAAGGTTGGAGTATTTCAGTGGTGGTCTGCGGGGCTCGTCCTGGCCGCATTCCGCCTGTCAACGCGAATGAGTCGGACACGCGCGGACGCAGGCTAAACTAAGCGCTCACACCGTCATGCCCCCTCCCGCCCGCAGACTCGGGCCCATCGCCTTCATCCTCGCGGCAGTCGTGTGCAGCGCGGGAGTGTCGTCACAAACGGGGCTCAATCAGAACGCCGGTGCGCCTTCAGGTCCCCGCACGGGCCTGATTGTCGGCCAGGTCCCCGACTCAACCGGGGCCCCCGTCCCGGAAGCCATCGTCCAGATGTCGATGCCGAAATACCCGTCGGATTTGCCGACGACCCCGAAGGGCCGTGTGATGGCCGATGGGGAGGGACG
>JBKJJZ010000614.1:0-21957 GCA_046597705.1 Vicinamibacterales bacterium
CAGGTCGTACCGATCGGCCTGTCCCGCCGGCGCCACCGACCAGATGAACGACGTGTTGAAGAAGATGTCGGACTCGATGATGTCGCCGGTGATGGCATCGAGTTCGAAGCTGGCCGCCGCCAGAGTGCGATCGAGTTCAGGCCGCGAACGAAAGCCGATGACCGATGCCCCGTCGCCCGACGACGGCTCGGCGCCGGTAAATCCGATGAACGAGTGCGTGATCGAGACGTTCGGGACGCCAGCCCAGGTGGCAAACGCCCGTGACACGGCCATCTGCAACTGCGTGGCGGGAACGAAGACGGTGTCGCGGTTGGTGACGAAATACTGAATCGGGCGCGTCCATCGAATCGGTTTCAAGCCGCTCGGTGTGAGAAACCCTAGTTTTAGATAGGCCTGCGCGGGCGAGAAAGCGCCCCACAAGACGACGAACACCAAGCCCAGCATTGCGGCCGTGCGCGCGCGGCACCTCACTGGCGCCCACCTGTCAGGACCAGCCGGACGAGAGACTCGAACTCCGTGACCGGCAGCGCCTTGCGGCGTACATCACCGCGAACCACAGCACCGGTCGCGTTGGTCGTCACGCCCGGCAGCACCGGTGCCTGGACCATTCCCATGATGCCGCCCGTTGCCGTGACGCGGTAGATGCCTTGGGCGAGCCCCACGGGCCAGAGGGAGTTGCCCGGTCCACGCTTGAGGAAGAACACCGCCTGCTCACCTACCTGCATGACGGGTGCGCCGGTCATGACGGTGCGATAGCGGCCAATCGTGCCGCCCGGCACACGCATTGCGACAAACGTCTCTGCGGGTCCCTTGAGGGCCGCCTCGACGGCAATCGTGACCACCGACTCGACGTCTCCGGCCTGCGAACGCATGGCGCGCACGTCGGTCACACGCCCACGCACGATGGTGGACGCTTCAGAGACCACTTCCCGGAATTCAGCGGAAAGAAAGGTCGAGGCGAACAGCGTTCCCGCGGTGAGCGCCAACCCCATCATCAGTGTCAACAGCAGCGTTGTGCGTCGCATCGGTCCAGTTTAGACGTTTGAGGGCGGGACCGGCCACTTGATCCGATCACTCGGTCTCTTCGTGCGCTTCGTGCGCCTCTTTGACCGCCTCCTTGACCGCGCGCTTGACCACTTCCTTCATCGTGGCCTTCATCTCTTTGTCCTGTAGCACCTCTCCACCGGCTTTGGCGACGGCTTTCCTGACGGCCTGTTTCACGGAAGTGGCGAGCGGATCCAGCTCCTGGGTCAAAACCTGGGCCGCTTTCACGGCCTTCTCCTTTTGCCTGCCCTTCCTGGTGGGGACTCCTTTCACCTTGCGCGGGGCTTCGCGCTTGGCCGGCTCGGCGTCCCAATCAGATTCAAATATGTCCATGAGTTTCTTGACCGTCCGCGCATCGTTCACGATGAGACCCAATTCGCGTCGCGCATCCAGTTCCAGTGGCCGAAGACTCTGACTCCCTACGAATGCCTGGCGCCCGTCTCGAATGATGGTTCGTGTGTGCAAGCGGCCCCTCTTGAGCCCCTGGACCTCGACAGGACTCCGGCCGGCCACCGACCCGATAATCTTGATGTCCACTCCCGCCTTGGCCCGCTCCTGGATGATCTTGAGCATGCTCTTGTCGGCGATCCGGGGATCGTAAATCAGCAGCTGCTTCTTCGCCTTACTGAGAAAGGCCTCTAACACCTTGCGTGAGTTCACCGGGCTGACGACGAAGGTGTCTGATTTCGAGGTGTAAATGGTCCGGGCGCTGTCGGCCTTGAACATCCGCACTGCTTCGGTGACCCAGGCCGCATGCGTCGTCACGATGCCAAAACCGCGGCTGTGATCGATGTCCAGATGCGTGAAATTGAACGACAGCATATAGAGCGTGCGGCGGTCGATCAGGATGTACTTGTTGTGATATCGGATGAGGTCGTCCGCCGTGCGCGCGACGATGATCCCCGCGTCGAGGAAGCGCTGCTCCAGGTTGCGCAGGCGGACTTCACCGCCGCGGTTGGCAAAGGCAATCAGGGCCGTCACCGTGACACCCTTGGAGGCTGCCGCGGACTTCAGGGCTGCCTCAACGTCTTTGCGATCAAAGCGGAAGATGGCGATTTCCACACTTTTTTTGGCGTTCTTGATGGCCGCCAATATCGGCGCAATGCCGTCTTCCGGTTGAATGATGAGTTTCACGGTAACAGTCTCCTATCAGGTCGAGAGATGGGGCACTGCGATGTCAGCAACCCCTCCTCCCGATTAGCTTGGGCAGGTGTGATCGACAATTTCGGATCGCTTTCGCTTGAAGGCGTCAACCCACTGAGCGATCGTGTTCACGACGGCCGGCTCGACGCCCGGCGACTTTCGGTGGTCGAAGCGGGCGACTTCAAACAGATCACGCAGTTGCTGGTCCGTCAGTTGCATGAGGAGATCGGCCAGGAATTTTCGGCCCTCCTCGCTGATCTCGGGATCCTTCAACGTCCCGGTCATTGATTTGCGCATGTTGCCAACGCAACGTCCGGAGTCTTTCCAAACCGGCGCTTCCGACCATTCCTTGAAGCTCGCGCTTTCCATGCCGGTGCCGTTCATCTTCGTCGCGTGGCCGAAGGTCAACCCCACATCCTGCATCAGCATGAAGGGCTTCTTGCAGGACCCGGTCGTGTCGGCCTTGTCCTTGCCCTTGTCCTTGTCTTTAGCCCTCGTGTCCTCTTTGGACTCCTCGTCGATGCACAGCAGGCGCTGCTGCGTGGCCTTGCTGTCGGTGTGCTGCAGGAAGACGGCCAGTAACTTGAGCGCGTCGCGCTGTGCGCGTGTCGCACCGCCTTTATCCGGATCGACAAGATCCAGTTCGCGCCACGCCCAACCTGATTCAATATCCGACTCGATTTCCTTGCCCGGCATCTTTCTCTCGATGACAGCAACGTCCGTGCCGGTCACCTCGGCGGGACAGCTCTTGCACACGACCTTCACGGGATACATGTGGTCAGCGCCAAATCCCAGCGCCCACAAGAGCCGGGTGGTTGCCACCTCCGCGAACACTTCACCGTTGTCGGGACCGTATTTCACCTTGACCTCGTCGTCAGGCGGAATCACGCAGGTGAATTTGGGAGAACGGCCAGTCATTTTCTTGTCCACCCAGTCGCAGCTAACAGTTGCCTCGCGCGTGAACGCACCCGGCTCGGCGGGGCCAGCCTTGATATCCATGGCGCTGACATTGGTTTTGATCCAGACCTGCGCACGGCGAATGGCATCCATGCGGTCCGAGCCGGACATGGGTCCTACCGTACCGGACATGAAAGTGGCGCTGAGCATCACGGAAACACCCAGGGAGAGCCTGCGAATCATTGCGGAGAACTCCTTTCCTTGTCGATCACTGCGATCGTCACAACGAAGGGTGCCGCAGATCTGAGCGACGCGTTGTACATAAAAGCACAGAAATCAGAAGGGGTTCCCGGCACACTGCGAGCATGCTGACGTTCCTCGGAGGATTGGCACTTGTCGCTGACGTTACCATCGGTTCCGCGCAGGCGCCGGCGAATCGGTTACCCGATCCGTCGCCTGCACCGGCCACAGCAGCGTGCTGCAGTGCCATGACGCCAGTGTCCGCACCCGTCCCGCCGCAAGGCACGAACCGTGGCTTCTTCACCGAACCCTTGATCCTGACCAGCATCGTCGATGCGATTGTGAGCCGATCCAGGAACGAGGGCGTGGAAACGAGCGGACCCTACCTCAAGTTCGGCACGGGTGTCCCGGGTGCTGGGTGGATTGCGATCGGCCCTGGATACAAGCGGGTCTTTGACGAGCGGGTGATGGTGGACGTCGCCGGCATCGTCTCCTGGAGGCGCTATCTGAATGGGCGCGCCCGGATTGAACTCCGGCCCCGTGGAAACCGGACCTTGGCGCTTG
Source organism: Vicinamibacterales bacterium (assembly GCA_046597705.1). Taxonomy (GTDB): domain Bacteria; phylum Acidobacteriota; class Vicinamibacteria; order Vicinamibacterales; family SCN-69-37; genus SYFT01. Next base: position 3,889 of record JBKJJZ010000614.1, read on the forward strand.
GGGCGCAAGCGCTTGGACAGGACTGGACGCAGGTGCAGTTCTTTGGCGTCGGTCAGAACTCCAGCAGGGCCGACCGTAGCAACTATCGCCTGCGTGCGAGCGACTTCTCCGCATATGCGACGGTGAGTCCTGGTGATGTGGTCGAACTGCGGGCGCGGGCCGGCATGCTGACCCGTCCGCACATCTCTACGGCGTCAGGGTGGAACAAAGGACCCTATCCCGACACACGGAGCCTGTTCACAAACGTGTCTGCGCCTGGCCTGACCGTGCAGCCACGTTTCTGGCATGCCGACGTGTCGGTGTCCGCGGACACGCTGGACCATCCGAACCATCCGACACGGGGACTTCTGCTGGAACTGGCGGGTTCCCAGTTCGACGACAGGGACTTCGACCGATACAGCTTCCGCCGGTACGAGCTCACGACCATCGGGTTTGTTCCCATCATTGGAAACCGCTGGACGCTTGGCGTTCGGGGGATGGCCATCGCCTCCGACACGTCCGGCGCCAACGAGGTCCCGTTCTACATGATGCCGAGTCTGGGTCAGACCGTGTTGCGCGGCTTCGATACCGGCCGCTTCCACGATCGCAACCTGGTCGCGTTGAATGTGGAATCGCGGTGGGCGCTGTTCCAGCATGTTGACGTGGCCCTGTTCGGCGATTTCGGGGCTGTCGCCCCGCGCCTCAAGGACCTGGATACGAGCGACCGCGAGTCCTCGTTTGGCGCCGGCCTTCGACTGCACACCGGCGCGACCACGGTCTTTCGCGTGGACGCCGCCCGGGCGAGTGGTGGCGGCTGGCGCGTCATGGTAAAGCTCCACGAGTCACTGCAGTCCTCGAGAGAGCAGCGGTGGTCCACCGTGGTGCCTGTCGTTCGCTGAAGGCTATCGGCAGGCGGCCAGCACGGCAGCGGCGGCGCGGTCCGAGGCGCCCGTGCCGCCTAGCTTTCTCACCACATCCGCCAGATCCGTCCGCATCTGAATGGCACGATCCCGATCGGTGAGCAGCGACTTCGCCTCGGCCGCGATGGCCTCCGGTGTGCAGCCATCCTGGATCAGCTCAGTCACCACTCGACGGCCGGCCACGAGATTCACCATGCCGTAGCTGGTCACTTGCATGAAGGGCTTGAGCAACCTGTAGGTCATCGGAGACACCCGATAGACAATCACCATGGGCCGCTGATGCAGGGCCGTCTGAACGGTTGCGGTTCCTGACGCGGTGATCACGATGTCGGACGCGGCCAGTACGTCATCGGCGGAATTCGAGAGCACGCCCAGCGGGACGCCACTGAGCCGCAGGTGTTCAAGCGGCGCGAAGAGCGCATCATCGAGCGCCGGCGCGCGCGCGACCAGGAACTGCACCCCCGGCATGTCGTGGCCCATCCTGGCGGCCGCACCCACCAATCTGGGTAGCAACAGCCGGAGTTCATTGGGCCGGCTTCCGGGCAGAAGCGCCACCACGGGCCGATCGGGATCGAGGCCCGCGTCTCGGCACGTCTCCTGGCGCGATCGACCAGCCACGGCCAGGTCAATCAGCGGATGGCCCACGAACTCCGCTGGCACACCGTTGTCGTCGTACAACGTTTTCTCGAATGGAAAGATCACCAGCATCTTCGACACGTATTTCTTCAGCGTGCCAAGACGTCCTGCCCGCCACGCCCACAGCTGCGGGCTGATGTAATACACGATTGGAATGCCAAGCTTGTGCATCACCGGGAGCAGCCGGAAATTGAAGTCGGGAAAGTCGATCGCGACGAAGACGTCGGGACGTTCTGCGCTGGCGGCCGCGCCTAGCGTATCCAGCATCTTCCAGGACCTGCGGACCACCGACAATGCTTCGGTCAATCCCGTGACACTGAAGCCGTGATAATCGCCCACGAGCGTGGCGCCGGCCTCGGCGAGCTTGGCCCCGCCAAAGCCGAACGCGGCGGTACCGGGTGCCTGGCGTTGCAGGGCACGCACGAGCGCCCCGGCGTACATGTCACCGGAGGCCTCGCCGCACGAAATCATGACGCGGCGTCCGGGCGTGCCGCCCGCGGTCTCAGTTACGCCGGCCCCCCGATCAGTCACGCCGATCGCCGCGGGCCTTGCGCAGGTTCGGCGCGCTCAAATCCAGCTCAGCGATCGGGATGCGCTCGAACTGTTCGAATCCCATCGCTTTGAGCTGGCCGACGAACGTTGACGCATCTCCAACAAGCACGATCGAGAGCCGATCGGGGAACAGGAACTGTTTGGCCACGCGCTGCACGTCTGCCACTGTCACGCGATCGACCTCGTCGCGATAGGTTTCGAGCTCATCAAGACTCAGGCCGAAGAAGAGCTGATTGAGCACCTGCATGGCGATCGCCGAAGGGGTCTCGGTGGCCAGGGGAAAATTGCCCGCCATGTAGTCCTGCGCGGCGCGAAGTTCGCGCGGGTCCACGGGTTCCTTCTGCAGCTTGAAGAATTCATCAACAGTCAGGCGCAACGCCTCGCCCGTGGTTGCAGAACGCGTGTCGGTTTCTGCGATGAAACTGCCGCCGAACTTGTACGCCCTGAAGTTGGCCGATGCGCCGTACGTCAATCCTCGGTCGCTTCGCAGCACGCCAAACAGGCGATTCGCCCCCTCGCCACCCAGGATGCGCAGCGCCATGTCCACCGCGACGTAGTCCTTGTGCGTGCGGCTCACGGCGATCTGTCCGACCCGGATCTCGGTCTGCACCGCGCCGGGCCGATCCACGACGACCACTCGCCGCGTGGGCGGTGGCGGTTCATCGAAGGTCATGGTTGGAACATCGCGTTTGGCCCAGCCGCCAAATGCCTTTTCGGCCGCGGCAAACGCTTCGTCAGCCGTCAGATCTCCCACAATGGCCAGCAGGGAATTGTTCGGCACGAACCATGTGCGATGAAACGCAACAAGGTCATCGCGCGTGATGCGCTGCAACGCCTCGACGGAATTCGGCCCGGGTCGTCCGTAGGGATGAAAGCCGAACACCAGCCGCTCGATGAGCGAGTTGGCGATGAACTCGGGATCCTCGGCACTGACCTGCAGCCCCTGAGCGGCCTGCTGCATCTGCCGCCGAATCTCCGCCGGATCAAACGCCGGCCGTTGCACGACATCCGCCGCCAGATCGAGCGCCAGCGAGATCTGGTCTTTGATCACCGCACCGTTGACGAACGTCACTTCGTTGGCGGCGCCCACACCCATCACTCCCCCGGCAGACTCGATCGCGTTCGCGATGGCCTCGGCCGATCGCGTGGTGGTCCCTTGATCGAGCAGCGCGGCGACAAACGACGCGACGCCGACCTTGGCCGCGGTGTCCTGGGCAGCGCCGGCCCGCACCAGCAGCCGATAGCTGACGGACGGCTGTTCGTTCTGGGCGACGTGCAGAACCTGCAGTCCATTGGCGAGGGTCTTCAGTTTGAAATCAGGGAAGTTGACCTTCTTCGCCTGCAGCGGCGCCGGCGGCCGCTCCTGGGGCCATTGCGCCCGGGACACCTGCTCGCCCGCCATAGCGCGTAGCGCGACGGTGGGGGCTGAGGCGGCCACGCCGGCCGACACGATCGCCGTGCACATCGCACCTGCGGTTCGACGCCACGTCGCCCCGATCATCGGCCACCCACCTTCCCGGCGGCGCCGGGGTTGATGGTGATGAGCACTCTCGACTCCGGCGTGAAGTAGGTGCGCGCGACCCGCTGCACGTCTTCAACCGTGACCTTTTGAAACAAATCAAACTCCGCATCAGCGGTCTTGATGTCGTTGTGAATCACCACCGCGTGCGCCAGATGAAGCGCCTTCTGCTGCACCGTCTCGCGGCCCATGATGTAGTCGCGCGCCCACTGCCGTTTCGCACGATTGAGTTCCTCGGCAGTAATTAACATCGTCTTCATGGCATCCACTTGCGCCGTCAGTTCCTTGAGGGCGACCTCGGTTGACCTGCCCTGCGGCACAACGGCGACCGCGTAAAACAGATTCGGATCTTCGATGAGCTTGGCGTCGCCAAACGCGGCCAGCGCCAATTGCTTTTCGTAGACCATCGACCGGTAGATGCGCGAGCTCTGACCGTCCGAGAGCACTTTCGCCAGGACGTGCAGCGGATACGCATCGGGATGCCCGTCGAACGTAATCGGGTACGCCACCACCACCGCCGGCAGCGGCCACGGCTGCTCCACCGTGAACCTGCGCTCGGCCGTGGCCTTGGGTTCCTTCGGGATGTCGCGCGGCACCGGGTTGCCCTTGGGGATGCGGCCGAAGTACTGCTCCACCATGGCTTGCGCCTGCTTCGAGTCGAAATCGCCCACCAGCGTCAGCGTGGCGTTGTTGGGAACGTAGTACGTCTCGTAGAACCCCCGAACATCGGCAATCGATGCGGCTTCCAGATCCTTCATGCTGCCAATCGTCTGGTGCTTGTAGGGGTGGGTCGTGAACGCCTTGTCGAAGATGACTTCCGACAGGCCGCCGTACGGCACGTTGTCCACCCGCATGCGCCGCTCTTCCTTGACGACTTCGCGCTCGCTCAGGAACTTCGGTTCGCTGACTTCGAGCGAACCCATGCGGTCGGCTTCAAGCCACATCACCAGTGGCAGGTACTGCGAGGGCACGGTCTGCCAGAAGATCGTCGCGTCTTCATCGGTGGACGCGTTGGCCTGGCCGCCGATGCTGGTGATCCACGACGGATGCTGATCGGCGCGCACGTTTTTCGATCCCTTGAACATCAGGTGTTCGAACAAGTGCGCAAATCCGGTACGACCGGCTCGTTCATCCTTCGAACCGACGTGGTACCACACCGACAAGTGGAGAATCGGCGTTGAGTGATCCTCAAGGAACACGACCTGCAACCCGTTGGGCAGCGTGGTCATTGTGTAATCGAACTTGGGGGGCCGGACAATGGTGTCCGGGGGCGTTGCGCCCAGCGACAGCAATAAGGCGCCGGCGAGCGCCAGCGCGCGACCACGATAGTTTCGAAGCATTGCTGACGATTATAGCGGTCCCTTGCCCCCCCTGCGGAACTGCACGGCCCACCGCCGCCACTGACCGATCGGAACCGCCGGAATGCCTGCGTAGGTCTGACCGCCCTCGAGATCGCTCATGACCGCGGACTTGGAGGCCACTTGAGCGCCACGGCCCACGCGAACGTGATTGATAACGCCCACCTGGCCCGCCAGCACCACGTCATCTTCGAGCACCGAACTGCCGGCGATACCGACCAGCGCCGCCAGACGCACGTTCCTGCCGATCTTCACGCCGTGCGCGATGTGGACGAGGTTGTCGATCTTCGTGCCGGCGCCGATGCGCGTCTCGCCAATGGCCGGTCGATCTACAGTCGAGTTCGCGCCAATTTCCACGTCGTCGCCAATCACGACAATGCCGACCTGGGGAATTTTCTGATGGGTGCCATCGGCGCGGGTGGCAAAGCCAAAACCCTCACCGCCGATGACGGCGCCGTTCTGCAGCGTCACGCGGTGTCCGATAGTGACGCGATCGCGCACCGACGCGTGAGGGTGCATCACGCAGTCTTCACCAACGTGCGCCTGCGGTCCGATCACGACATGCGGATGCAGGACCGTGCGAGCACCAATCACAACGCCGGCGCCTACGACGACAAAAGGACCGATTGAGACGTCTGCTCCAATCCGCGCGGAAGAATCGACGGACGCAAGCGCGTGGATCCCAGGTGAGGTTCGCACGGGCGCGGGCGTCAGTAGCGCGATGGCGGAAGCGCAGGCGACGGAAGGCTGGGGGGTTCGAAGGATAGGGCAAGGTGCGCTGGCGAGCGAGTCATCGGCAACAATGGCTGACGCCTTCGTGGATGCAACCTTCGAGGCAAACTTCGGATTGGTCAGAAAAGTCAGGTCGCCCGGTCCCGCATCATCCAGGGTATTGACCCGCGCAATCGTCTGTGCCGCCGCATCGGCAGTAGCGCCATCAAGGCGGCATCCTAACGTCGCGGCCAGTTCACCAAGAGTCACGGGCGAAGAATACCCTAGGTTTTCGGCGGTCGGTTGCCGATGCGCCGCATGAACACAGAGAGCCGTTCGAGACCGAGACTGTCTGCGATCGCCCCGATTCGATCGGCCCGGGCACCCGGATCGAGCGAAAGCGCCTGCTGCAGATCGGCGATCGGCTCCGACGGCACGGCGGTCCAGAGCGCGGCCTCCATACCTTTACGCGCACCTCGGTACGCGAAGAAGTGACCGACGCTGCGGAAGATGAAGTAATAAGCGAGCAGATTCGGTCCAGGCACGATCGCCACTAGCCCCGTGGCGATGAAAATCGCCCCGTCGATGATGCACCACAGCCGGTGTTTTGAAAGATCCTTCTCGAACTCCGCCGTGGCGATCCCCACCGCCCGCGACGAGGTGATGGTCACCGGATGGTGCAACCGCGCGGCCGTTACGTTGCGGAGATGCCATAAGACGCGTTGTTCGGCCACCGCCGCCGCCAGCTTTCGCTTGACGAAGCGTCCAACTCTGCCTCCGAAGTCCTTTGGGGCCTCATCAGGCACTCCGTCTTCCTGGCGTCGTTGCTCCGCCTCGCCTTCGGCCAACGCCTGCTTGAAGCGCAATACCATCCGGCCAAAGAACCCTGGCTTCGGCTCGGAGCCCGGTTCGGGCTCAGGATCGGGGGGCGGCTCACAGTAAAGTTCGAAGAGTGGCTCCTCCCCGGGGGGCGCCGGGGTCACCGGCAGCAGGTAGACGTCCATCGCCAGTGCGCCCTACCGGCGGATGCGCGCGGGTGGACGAGTCGCGTCCGTCGTCAGCGCCGGCTTTCCGGCTTCGATCCAGGCTGAAAGCGCGGCGCTTGCCACGCCGGAAGCCGCCTCGCTCAATCGCCGTTCGGCGGTGGTGCGTGCTCCCTTCAGGAATGCGTCGAAGTACGCCGGGTCGTAGAAGTCACGACCCTGCGCGGCCTTCAAATCCGCAGCCAGCACACCCTCGACGAGCGCCTGGCTGTCCAAGAGGGTCTTGAAGATGTAGTCACGGAAGCCGGAGATGACGACCGCCTTGACCGGCGCGAGCTTCAGGCTTTTCTGATTCCGCATGACGAGTTCGGTCTCGAACCGCGCGTGAACGCCGCGCTGATTCGTGAGCTGTCCGTCATAGTTGAGAGCCGCGTGAAACGGCACATGCGCGTCTTCGACGTAGTGCGCAAGCACTGCCATCGCGTAGCGGGCATTCTCGGCGGCGTAGGGCGCCGTGGGCTTCCCGATGTCGCGCAACGACGCGACCAGCCGGTTGTACACCTCTTCGGCGCGCCACGGGAGACGGCCGTAGCGCGTGGCCGGCCCGGCGCCGTATTTCTGCACGTACGCCTCGTAGTCGCGAGGAATGTTCAGGTAGGGCGGCTTCGACCCTTCCTCGAAGTCCATGTCGAGAAAGTGATTGGGGGGTTCCTCACCGCGCTCACCCCGGAGGTCCATGATTCTCCAGAGATCCGGATCCACGGAATGCTCCGTGATGAACGCCCGCTCTGCGACGAAGAACGACTTGATCTCCGGGGGCATCCCGTCGAGCGCGCGCGTGGTGATCAGTCGATGGACTTCCATGCCCCAGGCGCCGGTCGTCACTGGAATGACCATGACACACGCGATCGCACAGCAGAAGACGCGCGTTGCCGCCCGTTCAAGAATGCGCATGAGCCCATGCTAGCATCCTGCGAATGGCGTCAACGCTCGAGACGAAGGATGTGGACCGGATCGCAACACTGGCGCGACTTGCGTTGACATCGGACGAACGCGACCGATTTGCGGCGCAGCTCAGCGATGTACTCGAGTACGTCGCACAGATCAGCACGATCGACACTGCGGGCGTCGTGGCTACGTCACATCCGCTATTGGCCGGCGACGCGTGGCGCGACGACCAGCCCCAGCCGTCATTGACCACTCACGACGCGCTCGTCAACGCACCCGACGCCAATCAGGACGCCGGCCTCTTTCGCGTGCCGAAGGTGATCGGCGGATGAGCGCGGAACGCGTTCGACCCGTCGTGGAGGCCGCGCTCGCCCGTATTGCGCACGCGCAGCCGGCGCTCCAGGCGTTTCAGCATGTCGCGGCCGACCGCGCACTGGCGCGGGCCGACGTGCTGGATCGGTCCAATGAGCCGAAGGGGCCGTTGCATGGCGTGCCCGTCGCTCTCAAAGACAACATCGTGATGCGCGGAATGCCGACGACAGCGGGCTCGAAGATCCTCGAGGGCTACCACTCGCCCTACGATGCGACGGTGGTGGACCGCCTGGAACGCGCAGGCGCGGTGATTGTGGGCACGACCCGGTGCGATGAATTTGCCATGGGCTCATCCACTGACAACTGCGCGTATGGCCCGGCGCACAATCCGTGGGACGTGTCGCGCACTCCCGGTGGATCCAGCGGAGGATCCGCGGCCGCGGTCGCCGCGGGCCTGGTGCCACTGGCACTGGGGTCGGATACCGGCGGCTCCATTCGGCAGCCGGCGTCGCTCTGCGGGGTCGTCGGCGTCAAACCGACATACGGCCGCGTGTCCCGCTACGGCCTGATCGCGTTCGCGTCCTCGCTGGATCAGATTGGACCGCTCACCCGGAGCGTCCGCGAAGCCGCACAGGTGCTGGAGGTGATCAGCGGCCATGATCCGCGCGACTCAACATCCGCCCGCCGACCGGTGCCGGAATTCACGAAGTCGCTCAACCGCGACGTTCGAGGCTTGAGAATCGGCGTGCCCCGCCACCTGATGACCGAAGCCGTGGACGCTGATGTGCGCGCGTCGTTTGATGAAGCGCTGGAAGTGTTTCGCTCGCTGGGCGCCACGATCACAGATATCGAACTGCCGCACGCCGATCAGGGCATTCCGGTGTACTACCTCGTGGCTACCGCGGAGGCGAGCGCAAACCTCGCTCGATTCGATGGTGTGCGGTTTGGGTTGCGCTCGACGGAGTCGTCAACGCTGTCCCAGATGTACGAACGGTCCAGGCGCGACGGCTTCGGCGCCGAGGTGAAACGCCGCATCATGCTGGGCACGTACGTCCTGAGTGCGGGCTACTACGACGCGTACTACCTCAAAGCCCAGCAGGTGCGCACGCTCATTGCGAGCGACTACACGCGCGCATTCGAATCGGTCGAGGTGATTGCACTCCCGACCTCGCCATCAGCCGCGTTCCGGCTAGGTGAACGGGTCGAAGATCCCCTGCAAATGTACTTGGCAGACGTGTTCACGGTCGGGGCGAACCTGGGAGGGCTGCCCGGTATCAGCGTCCCGTGTGGGATGACCGCCGCCGATCTCCCCATTGGTCTGCAGCTCGTGGCCCGTCCCTGGGAGGAAGCGACAATGTTGCGGATGGCGGATGCGTATGAGTCCGCCACGCCGTGGCAGGCGCGAACGCCTACGTTGTCGCCGGGCGCCTGACGAGGCGAACCAGCCCGTAAATCAGGGCGGCGACAATCGCGAAGGGCACCAGCGGCGCCAGCACCAGCGCGAGCCCCACAACCACCGCCACGGCAATCCCCACCACTGTGCCGACTAGCATGAGAGCCGCACCCAGACCCCAGAACAGCAGCCGGAACGGCAGGAACACCAGCCAGAATACGGCTTTGACGAACATCACGACGAAGGCGAGCATCAAGGACAGAAACGCGAAGCCCGCCAGCAACAGCCCGCCGAGCGCCAGGAATCCAGTCATGTTGCCATTCGACGCAACGGCTCCGGCTGGGTTCCAAAGCCGGTACGTAGGGCGTCCCTTCAGGGGCGCCAAGAAAAAAAGCGCCGGGCTAAAGCCCGGCGCCTCGCAATTTGCCGGGTCTGAAGACCCGGCCTCCGAAGACTGACGATCGACTTAGCCCTCGATGGCAATCTGACGCGGCTTCGCTTCGGCGCGCTGTGGAAGCGTAATCGTCAGCACACCGTCTGTGTAAGCGGCCTGCACGCGACCGCCATCAACCGAAGCCGGCAGCGTGAAACTTCGGCTGAACGAGCCGAACGTCCGCTCGCGACGCCGATACTCATCGTCCTTCACGTTCGACGGTGCCTTGCGTTCGCCGCCGACGGTCAGGACGTTGTCCTCGAGCGTCAGCGAGATGTCCTCGCGCTTGACATCTGGCACTTCCAGCTTGACGACGACGTCGTGATCCGCCGTCTCATAAATGTCCACCGGCGGCAGCCAGGTCGTAGTCGTTCCGAACATGCGATTCAGGCGATCCATTTCCAGCGCCGCAAAATCACGGGCCGGGCTCCAACGGGTCAAGGTCAGCACATTTCCCTCCTTATGGTGAAAGCCAATGAGCCTATGTTACCTGAAAACTATTCCTTAACAAGTCATATTATTTTAGTTATATATACTCATATAATCAGCCAGACAGCGACCGCCGATAACAAATAGAATCGGAGGAATGACTGACGTACGGCGAGGGCGAGAGACCGAGATTCTGGCGGAGGACGCCCGGCTCCTGCTCAAGGACCTCGAGCGTGAAGTTCCGGGCGCCTCTCTGGCGACTGGCGAATGCCGGCCGTCCCTGGACGTGGTCGATACCGCGACCGCCATTGAAATCGTCATGGACGTGCCGGGCGTGCCGGCCAGTTCGCTTCGCGTCAGCGTGCGCCAGAATACGGTGCTGGTGGTTGGCGCCAAGGTCGCGCCGAGTACGCCGGCAGACGCCCGTTTCCACGTCGCCGAACGCAGTTCGGGACGTTTTGCGCGCGGCATCCGCCTCTCGGGCTCGATCGACGCAGGTCGGGCACGGGCGTATGTCGAAGCCGGGTTGCTTCGGGTGGTCCTGCCACGCGTGGAGAATCGCCGCGGCCAGGCCATTCGGATCCCTGTGACGACCGCATGACCAACCTGCTCTTCATTGGCGACATCGTTGGTCGCCCGGGACGAGATCTGTTGCGGCGCGGGCTGTCAGCGTTGTCATCGCACCACAACATCGATCTGGTCATCGCGAATGTCGAAAACTCGGCGGCGGGCTTTGGCGTCACGCCCGCCATCGCTGAAGAGTTGTTCGAGTACGGTGTGCATGTGATGACGGGCGGCAATCACACCTGGGACAAGAAAGAGATCCTTCCGTATTTCGCCAAGCAGCCGCGGATGATCCGGCCCGCCAATTTTCCCGCCGGCGCGCCCGGCCTGGGCCGCTACGTCGCGCGCGCTGAGAATGGCGTGGCGGTTGGTGTGGTCAATGTCATGGGACGCGTGTTCATGAACCCGCTCGACGATCCCTTCAAGGTGGTGCTGGAGGAAATCGACGCGGTGAAGAAAGAAGGCGCTCAACTGGTCTTCGTGGATTTTCACGCCGAGGCGACTTCGGAAAAAGTGGCGATGGGCTGGCACCTCGATGGTCTCGTCACGGCCATTGTCGGCACGCACACCCACGTGCAGACGGCTGACAATCGCGTGCTCCCGAAGGGCACGGCGTACACCACCGACGTGGGAATGACGGGGCCGCATGACTCGGTCATCGGCGTGGACCGTGTGGCGATCGTCCGCCGTTTCTGCACCGGCTTGCCGCAACGCTTTGAGACAGCTTCGGAGAACCCGAAACTCAATGGCGTGGTGATTCGGGCTGACGAAACCACCGGGGGCGCCACCGACATCACCCGGATCAACCTGTCGCTGCAGGATTTGGAGACGCTGGCCGTCACCCCGGTCGCCGCGCGCTGACCATGCCGGATCCGCAGGGCCTGCTGTTTGGCGATCACGAGCCGGATGACGGCGTCCAGCCGGCGGCGCCCGAAGGGCCGCTGAGCGTCGGCGATCTGACGGCGCGGTTGAAGGCGCTGGTTGAGGGTGGGTTCTCCCGCGTGGAAGTTGAAGGCCAGGTGTCCGGCCACCGGCCGCATTCGTCCGGTCACCTCTATTTCACGCTGAAGGACGAACGCTCACAGATTCGCGCCGTGATGTTTCGCACTGACGCACGCCGCCTGACCTTCGCACTTGAAGACGGTCAACACGTCGTGGCGCGAGGTCGCGTGAGCGTGTACGAAGTCCGCGGTGAATATCAGATCATCTGCGACCGCCTCGAGCCTCACGGACAGGGCGCGCTCCAGGTGGCGTTCGAACAGTTGAAACGGCGGTTGGCGGCCGAGGGCTTGTTCGAAACGGCCCGCAAGCGCGCGCTGCCGACGTTCCCCCGCAAGATTGGCGTGATCACGTCCCGATCCGGCGCGGCCCTTCAGGACATCCTGCGTGTGCTGATTGCGCGCCACCCCTGTGCGCAGATCGTGGTGCGCGACGCCAAGGTCCAGGGCGACGGCGCGGCGGAAGATCTCACCCGCGCGTTGCGCGCGATTACCGCGGTCCCGGACGTGGACGTGGTCATCATCGGCCGCGGCGGCGGCTCCATCGAGGACTTGTGGGCGTTCAACGACGAAAGACTGGCGCGCGCCATCGTCGCGAGCCGCGTCCCGATCATTTCGGCCGTCGGCCATGAGGTGGACTTCACCATCGCGGACTTCGTGGCGGACCTGCGAGCGGCCACGCCGTCCAATGCAGCCGAGCTGGTGGTGGAGCGCGCGGACACGTTTCGCAATCGGATCGATCGCGCGGTCGAGCGATTGACCGCCGTCATGCGTCGCGCGATTGATGGCCGCAGACAACGCACGCTGAGGACGGTCACGCGCCTGGGCAACTATCCGACACGCCTCGTGTTGCAGCAACGTGACTGCCAGGAGTTCGTGCTCCGGATGCGCCATGCCCAGCTGGATCGGGTCGCTCGCGTCACTCAGCGATTCGAACAGCTTCGGCGGCGGCTCGAAGCTCGCGACGTGCGGCGAGTCACGGCGGACTGGCGTCTGCGTCTGGCCGCCATCGACCGTCGCCTGCATCACACAGGCCAGCGACGCGTGCAGGCCTCTGACACGCGATCGCGAGAGTTGGCCGCCAGGCTGCACGCGCTCAGTCCCCTCGCCGTCCTCGGCCGCGGGTATGCCGTGTGCTGGAACGATGCGCGCACGAGTATCATTCGATCGGCCTCAAGCGTCAGCCCAGGCGACGCAGTGCGGGTCACGGTGGCCGAAGGCGAACTACGGTGTGAGGTCATGGAACGGACAGAACGGACGGACGAACGATGAGCACGGCCATCAAGGATTTTGAATCAGCCATCGCGGAACTCGAAAAACTCGTCAAGCAACTCGAGGACGGCGATCTGGCGCTCGACAAGTCGCTCCAGCTCTTCGAGCGCGGCGTCGAACTGTCACGCTACTGTCACGACCAACTTAGCGCCGCCCAGAAGCGCATCGAGGTGTTGACGGAACGCGGCGATCTCAAAGACGGGTCCGCCCTCCTCTCGCCGGACGATTCGACCCGGTGGTGACCGCCGGCTCCGATCTGACGGCGTACTTGCAGGAACTGCGCACCGTCATCGACACGGCGTTGGGCCACGCATTGCCCGAGGGTGCGGCGCCCACCCTGATCCTGGACGCCATGCAGCACGGTTTGATGGGAGGCGGCAAACGGCTGCGCCCTTCACTCACATTGATGACGGCCGAAGCGGTCGCGCCCCTGGCCGGCTTGACCACGCCACGCGCACGCTTGATGGCGTTGCCGAGCGCGTGTGCCGTCGAGATGATCCACTGCTACTCGCTCGTGCACGACGACCTTCCGGCGATGGATGACGACACGCTGCGACGCGGCAGGCCGACGACGCATGTCGTGTACGGCGACGGACTGGCCATCCTCGCCGGCGACGGTCTGCTGACCGAGGCGTTTGGACTGGTGGCGGCATCGCCCTCGCCCGTCTCGCCCGTGGGCGCGCCCGAGGCACCAGGGGAACGTCGGTTGCGCGTCATCAGCGTTCTTGCCACCGCAGCCGGCGCCATCGGAATGGTCGGCGGGCAGGCGGTGGATCTGCGCGCGGCGGGTCGTGTGCCCTCACATCCTGCCGAACCCCTGGGTGAACGTGCACTTCGCGATATGCACGCGCGCAAGACGGGCGCGCTGATCCGTGCTGCCGCGGTCTCCGGCGCGATGATCGTCGGCGTGGAAGAGGCCATCATCGCGGCCGTTGACTACTACGCGCAGGAAGTGGGCCTGGCGTTTCAAATCATTGACGACGTGCTGGATATCGAGGGGTCGGCGGCGAACCTCGGGAAAACGGCCGGCAAGGACGCGGCATCGGGCAAGCCCACGTATCCGGCGCTGCACGGCGTTGAAGAGTCGCGGCGGCTCGCCGTCGCGTGCGTCGACCGAGCCAAGGCAACCCTCGAAGCGGCGGGGCTCGGAGGCCGGCTGACTCAGTTAGCCGACTGGAGCCTGACGCGCACGACTTGACGTGCAGCCATGCTCGTGAAAACGCGACTCGATCAACTCCTCGTCGACCGGGGACTCGCACCCTCGCGTGAACGCGCACGCGCGCTGATTCTGGCCGGCGACGTCAGCGTTGATGGGCGGCCGGCCGGCAAGGCCGGAATGACGGTGTCGGCTGAGGCCGAGGTGGTTCTGCGCACACCGGATCATCCATGGGTCGGTCGCGGCGGACTGAAGCTGGTGCACGCACTCGACACGTTCGCGATCGATCCCACCGGCATGGTCGCACTGGACATCGGGGCCTCAACAGGCGGCTTCACCGATGTCCTGCTGCAGCGCGGCGCTGCGCGCGTTGTCGCACTCGATGTGGGCCACAACCAGATCGACTGGAAGATCCGGACGGACCCGCGCGTCCTGGTACTCGAAGGCGTGAACGCGCGCTACCTTGCGCCGGAACAACTTCCAATTGATTCCCGGCGGTTCACTCTGGTGACGATTGACGTCTCCTTCATTTCACTTCGCCACATTCTTCCCGTGGTCCCTCCCCTGCTCTCCGAAGGCGCTCACGTGATCGCGCTGGTCAAGCCGCAGTTCGAGGCCGGCAAGGGCGATGTCGGCAAAGGTGGAATCGTGCGCGACGAACGTATTCACGCTCGCGTGGTTGACGAAGTGATCGAGGTGGCGCGACAGGTGGGACTCACCAAGCGCGGCTTGGAGCCCTCGCCGATTACCGGGACCCAAGGCAATCGGGAATTCCTGCTCCACCTGTCGGCAGTTGACGCATAGGATGGTCCAGTGGCTCCTGTAACCCGCGTCGGTCTGATTGCACGCCCGCACCCGTCCGCGCTTGCCGCGCTGGTTGAAGCCGCGGCATGGCTGACCGCCCACGGCGCGGCGGTGGTCATCGCCAGCGACGAGGCGGCCGCAGCGGAGATCGGCTCGCGGTGGCCCACAGCGCCACGTGACGCGATCGCAAAGGAGGTGGAGGTCGTCATCGCCTTCGGCGGCGACGGCACGTTGCTCGCCGCCGCCAGCGCCGTTGTCCACTCTGGCGCCCGCATCCCGGTGCTGGGCGTTCACCTCGGGCACCTCGGGTTTCTGACTGAAGTACGACGGGCTGAACTGATCGAGGCCCTGGCCACCGTTATCGAGGGCCGCACCTGGACCGAAACACGGCTGCTCCTGGAAGGCCGTGTCGAGCGCACGGGCGTAGCGGTCACATCCCGCTTTGCACTTAACGACATCGTCATCACCAGGGGCCGGCTCTCTCGCATGCTGGAACTCGACGTGGTCGTCGATGGCGAGCATGTCTGCCACGTGCGCGCCGATGGCCTGATTGTGGCGACGGCGACCGGCTCCACGGCCTACAACCTGTCGGCCGGCGGCCCGGTCATGCACCCGGCGGTGGACGCGATACTTCTGACACCCATCGCGCCCCACACACTGACCAATCGCCCCATCGTGCTGCCGGCTTCGGCCGACATCGTGCTTCGCCCGCGTCTGGAAGGCATCCCGGCTGACATTGTCGCCACCTTCGACGGCCAGTTTGGCGCGCCGCTCGTGAGCGGCGATGCGGTGGTCATTCGGCGCGCCGAACACGTGCTGCACTTGCTCCGCACGACGACGCGCACGCACTTCGACATGCTCAGAGAGAAGCTGCACTGGGGCTCATGAGAATGAGGAACTGAGGAACTGAGGAACTGACGGAACTGACGGAACTGACGGAACTGAGGAACTGACGGAACTGGCGGAAATTCTCAAATTCGGCAGTTCCGCCAGTTCCGCCAGTTTCTCATTTCTTGAAGTACCGAACCTGCCACTGCTGAACGTTGCGATTGTGCTCGGCAAGCGTCGAAGCAAACGCGTGAGTGCCGTCGTTTTTGCTGACGAAATACAGATACGGCACGGTGTCCGGGCGCACGGCGGCTTCAAGCGATGCGCGGCCCGGTGATGCGATCGGACCTGGTGGAAGACCAGGATTCCGGTAGGTGTTGTATGGCGAACTCATCTGCAGGTGCTCGCGCGTGAGGTTGCCCTTCCAGCGCCGAGCCAGCTGAAGCGCGTAGATCACCGTGGGGTCGCACTGCAGCGGCATGCCGATCCGCAGGCGGTTCTGATAGACGGCGGAAATCACGTTCCGCTCCTGCGACTGGCCGGTTTCCTTCTCCACAATCGACGCGATCGTGACGACCTCGTGGGCGCTCATGCCACGCGCTGCAGCGGCGGCGCGAAGTTCGTCATCGAATGCGCGCAGGAATCCGCCGACCATGGCGTCAACCGTGCCTTTGGCGCCGGCCGCGCGGGGCAACTGGTAAGTGTCTGGAAAGAGATAACCTTCCAGTGACGAGGCTTGCGGGTCAAGATCTGTGATTCGGGCCGCGTCTCTCACTTCCCTCAGAAACTCGTCAGCGGTGCCAATGCCGCTCGCGGCGAAGACATCGGCCATCTCCCAAATCGTGAGACCTTCACGAAACGTGACCGGGCGGGCATAGACGTCGCCCCTGGCAAGGCGGGCAACGACATCCCCGGGACTGGCGGCATCCGCGAATCGGTATTCACCGGCCTGCAGGTTGCGCTCTTCACCCGAAAGTCGAGCCGCGATACGGAAAATCAGTGCGTTCGCCACGATCCCGGCGTCGCCAAGGCGCGACGCAATACCAGCCACGCCGGCGCCTTTCGGAATCTCCACAAAGACTTCGTCGCCGGTAAAGCCGCGATACGGCGCGTTCAGCGTGTCGTAACCCCACCAGGCCGCCGCAGCGCCGGCGATCGTGAGGACGAGAACCAACAGCAGAAGCTTCTTCATTCATCGCCTCGGCGCACGACGTCCGCGCGCGATTGTGCATCCAGATAATCCTGAAGGACGATGGATGCCGCCTCGGCATCCAGCAGCTTCTTGCGCTTGCGCCAATCGGATTCGCGCACGGCGAGCCTCGACTCAGCTTCGACGCTCGTCAGGCGTTCATCCTGCGTGTCAACGCGCAGCCCGGTCAAGCCGGCCAGCATCACGACGAACTGTCGCACGAGTGGCGTCTGATCCGTGTCGTCGCCGTTGAGCCGCCGGGGAAGGCCGACGACAATGCGGTCGAGATCGGGATCATCGGATTGGCGCAGCGTCTCAACGACGCCGCTCACCGTCTGGGCTGCCAGCCGGGGACCACCTGGTGACGCCACCATCTGCCAGGGTCGCGCCAACGTTCCTGTATAGTCCGACAACGCGAGGCCGATTCGCTTCGCGCCGTAATCCACGCCCAGCACACGCACGAAGAAAGTCTACACTTGCGCCAGTTCCGCCAGTTCCGCCAGTTCCGCCAGTTCCGCCAGTTCCGCCAGTTCCGCCAGTTCCGCCAGTTCCGCCAGTTCCCCAGTTCCCCAGTTCCCCATTTGACTCTGTCGTATGATCGGGTCATGACGTCCAAGTCGCGCTGGCTCATTTTCCTGGTGTCCACGCCGCTGGTGGTTCTGGCGGCCGTTGGCGGCATCCTTGGCGCCAATGCCGCACCGCCACCACAGAAAGCCGTCACTCACCTTCGCGAGTTCGAGGACGTCGTGTCGCTCATCATGTCGAGCTACGTCGAAGAAGCGGATCCCGACAAGGTGATGGAAGGCGCGATGCGCGGTCTGGCAGACAGCCTGGATCCGCTCAGTGCCTATTTGACGCCTGAAGAGGTGACGGTCGCGAAGTCGAATGCGGCTCTGCCGGCTGGCGATGTGGGGCTCATCGTCTCGCGCCAGTTCTACCTGCGTATCGTCGGCGTGCGCGATGGATCGCCTGCGGCGCGGGCAGGACTTCGCACGAACGACTACATCCGTGGAATCGACAACAAACCCACGGATGTAGTCGTTCGTGCGAAGTCCTGCCCGCGCCGCAGGCGATCCATCGCGCAC
>JBKJJZ010000070.1:0-4213 GCA_046597705.1 Vicinamibacterales bacterium
ACGCCGAGGGCGCCGCCAAGGCCGGCCAGCACCAGACTCTCCGTCAGCAGTTGCCGGATAAGGCGTCCCCGCCGCGCACCGATGGCCAGCCGCAACGCGAACTCCCGGCGGCGGAAAGCACCTCGGGCGAGGAGATAGTTGGCGAGGTTCGCTGCGGCGACAATCAGTACCAGCAGGCTCATGCCCATCAGCACACGCAGCGCAGGCGCCAGTCGTGTGCGAAGCGTCGAGAGTCCGTATGTTCCGTCTATCAGACTGATGCGCTCGTGCAACAGCCGCGCCTTTCGTTCGGCATCCTGAACCGCAGTGTACCGAGTCTGAAGGATCTGCTGATGCCTGGCCTCGAGTTTGGCGCGCAGCAGTTCCCGGTCCATCGAGCCCGGGGCACGACCCAGGACCACAAGCCACGACATCCCATCCTGCGGTATCCACGGCGCTTCACCATCCGCGTCCTCCGAACCCGCGCTGCTGCGGTGCCGGACTGGGTGCTGCGCATGCAACGGCAGCCACACATCGGATGGCGTGCCGATGACGAGTCCACGGAATCCCGCCTGGGCGACGCCCACCACCGTGAAGGCCAAACCGTTGACCATCAGCGTGGACCCAACCGCGTCAGGGTCGCGACCGAAACGTCGCTCCCACATCCAGTCGCTGATGACCGCTGCCAGTGGTTCGCCCTGGCCGTGGTCGTCTGACTCTGCAAGCAGGCGCCCAACACCGGCTCGAACGCCAGCCACTTCGAACCAGTTGCCGCTGACCAGTTGCGTGGCCACGAGTTGTGCTGTGCCCTGGACCGTCGTCTGCATCGTGACCGGCGGCGTGGAGGCCGCGAAGGCCGCCCCCTGCACCGCCGACGCCAGTTGCAGATAGGCCGGATGTGAAAACCGTGATTCGTTGGCCAGACTGCGGTTCACGAAAAACAACTCGGCTGGCCTGGGCACATCGAGCGGACGGAACATCAGTCCATCCATCACTCTGAAGACGGCAGCGTTGGCCCCGAGTCCGACGCCGAGTGAGAGCACGGCCGCAGCCGTGAATCCCTTCGCCGACCAGAGGACCCGTCGCGTATAGCGCAGGTCCTGCCACAGATCCCCAAGCCATCGGGTGCCCCGCGCGTCTCGCGCCGCTTCCTTCACTGGCTCGTAACAGCCAAACTCCGCCAGGGCGCGGCGTCTGGCCTCGGCCGGATCGACACCCTCTTGCGTCAAGTCGTCGGTCCGACTCTCCACGTGAAAGCGCAATTCCTTGTCGAGGTCGCGCTCAAGCCGATTCGAACCCCACAAGCGCCGCAACCAGTTCATGACTTCGCGCCTCCTGAGGCGCGGGCCATGACCAGGGCGATGCCTTCTGTCAGCCGCTGCCAGTCAGCTACTTCGCGTTCGAGCTGCTGGCGGCCAGGGCGGGTGAGCTTGTAGAACTTGGCCTCACGGCCGGTGTCCGTCCGATCCCAATGCGCGTCCACCCATCCGCGATTTTCCAGACGATGCAGCGCGGGATATAACGAGCCCTGCGGCACTTGCAGCAGCGCGCGCGAGAACTGCGAGATGCGTTGCGCAATCGCGTATCCGTGCAGCGCTTCAGTTGAAAGCGTTTTGAGGATCAGCAGGTCAAGCGTTCCCTGCAGGATGTCACTGCGTGAGTGGGCGGCCATGCCTAGGCATCCTACCTGTGTGATGGGTAGGATGTCTAGGCGTCTGAAGCCGGACGAATCGGCGCGGTGTCTGGTGCCTTTTTGTACAGAAAGCACACAGAGATTTGGGGAGGATGGGCGCATGACCCCACTGCTTCCTGTTGTGTTTCTGGTTGCAATGAGCCACGCGTGCGCGACGGTGGAGCCTCCGGCGAATGAGGACGGGTGGCGTCAAGTTGAAGGCACGCCGGTATTGTGGCGTGACCCCGGCCCCATCGCTGGCCGCGATCTGTTCTGGGGCACCGGAAGTGCGGAGCGCGCGCCGCAGGCGCCGTACATGTTCGTCTCTGAAGACGTGAGCGGCACCAATCCGAAAATTCGAGTCCGCGACGCCAAGGGCACCGAGTGGACGGTAAAGTTTGCCGGCACGGACGCACACAAGAACGAAGTTCACGCAGAGGTGGCCGCCACCCGGCTCGTCTGGGCGTTGGGCTATCTGGTTGAAGAAAACTACTTCGTGGCAGGTGGAAAGATCGAGGGCGCCGTGGGGTTGAAGCGCTCGGCCTCGGAAGTGGGCGCGGATGGATCATTCCGGTTGGCCCGGTTCGAGCGCGAGGATCCCGCAATGAAGGACTCCCCGCAGACGTGGTCGTTTGAGGCCAACCCGTTCAAAGGAAGGCCCGAATTGTCGGGCGTGATGATCCTCTCGGCCGCGCTGCATCACTGGGACCTCAAGCCGGACAACACTGCTATCGTGCAGGTTCGGCGCGACAACAAGGTTGAGGCCTGGTATCTGTTCTCTGACCTTGGTTCGACGTTTGGGAAGATGGAAGGCCTTCCGCGGGTAATCTCGGGCCGCGATCGCTGGAATCTCGAGGCCTATCGAGCCGAGCGGCTCGTGGACAAGGTGAGCGATGGCAAGGTGTATTTGAATCACGACGGTTCCTGGTCCATCGACCCTGTGCCCCTCGAACATGCACGCTGGTTCGCCAACCTCGCAGCGCAGCTGACGCCCCAGCAGGTCCGGCGCGCTTTCGAAGCCTCGGGGGCATCGCCCGAGCTGATCGAAGGTTTCAGCGCGAAGTTCCTCGAAAAACTACGGGAGCTGCAGCAGGCGGCTTACAGGTGATCGCGGTCGGGCGCTGAGGAAGTAGGATGGCACCATGAAAATGCCGCGCCGCCTGCCCACTCTCGCCATCGTCTTCAGTCTGACCGTTGCCTCAGCGGGCCTCGCCCTGGCTCAGCAAGCAGGATTCGCGCGCGTCATGCTGCAGGACCAGGACCTCTCCATCGCCGGCAAGCACGTCGTGCAAGCGCGCGCCGAGTTCCAGCCCGGCGTCGGCTCCGGCCGGCACACGCACCCGGGCGAGGAAGTCGCGTATGTCCTCGAAGGGCAGGTTGAAGTGAAGATCGACGGCAAGCCGACTATCGTGGTGAAGCCGGGCGAGCCGTTCTTCATCCCCGCCGGTCTCGTCCACGAGGGGAGCAACACCGGCACCACCGTCGCAAAGATCCTCGGCACCTACATCGTCGAAAAGGGCCAGCCGCTCTCCACGCCGGCAAAGTAGCGCCGCCGCGACTCCAGGGGAAAGACCCCGCCCGACCATTCGGGCCGGCGTTCATTTTCCGATCGCGTACACCACGTCGTCCGATCGAATGAACAGACGTCCACCGGAAATGGCGGGAGACGCCAGCTGACGCGCGTCCAGTCTGTTGCGCGCGAGAATCGTGGGCGTGCGCCCGGCAGAGAGCACGATAGTCTCGCCGTCTTCGCTCAAGAGGTAGACCTTGCCGTCCGCGGCAACAGGGGAGGCGCTGTAGACGCCACCGATCCGCTCCTGGAAAACACGCTCACCGCTCTTCGCGTCCGTCACGGTGAGGACACCAACGTCGCCCACCATGTAGATCAATCCGTTGTAGTGCACGAGCGACGAAATGTACGGCGCGCCGGATGGGACGCGCCACACGACATGACTGCCGGCGATGTTGCCCTTGCCTCCAGGCCGAATCGCCATGAACGGACTGCTGCGATAGCCGCGGCTGGCGTAGATGACGCCGTCGTGTACGGCCGGCATCGGCACCGGGAAGCGATTGTCCTCGTCGAATCGCCACAGCACTTCGCCTGTGGCAGCGTTGTGTCCGGCAAGGCCGGCACTCGAATTGACCACAACTTCCGCGCCACCGCCTGCGGTCTCCACCACGAGCGGCGTGCTGTAGGACGTCACCCCGCGCGGCTGGTCGGCTTTCCAGCGCACAGCGCCGGTTGCCGTGTCGAGCGACAACAGATACGACGCCACGTCGTGGTAGCAAATCAGCAGCAAGTGGCCGTCGTGGATGGTTGGCGAGCTGCCGTGCCCCCAGTTGATTTCAAACGGGCTGAACTCCGTGCCCAGGTTCTTGGCCCACACCGTCTTTCCGGCCATGTCGATGGCCACGATCTGGCCGGTGCCAAACCACGCATACACACGCCCCCCGTCGGTCACCGGACTCGACGACGCGAGGTTGTGCTTGTCATGCACGGAAGGCATCGTGCCGTCGGCTTTCGTGGATGACTCCCAGAGCCGTGCACCGGTTGTGCGATCG
>JBKJJZ010000475.1:0-9818 GCA_046597705.1 Vicinamibacterales bacterium
GGCTTCCGCGCACACGATGGTTCAGTCGTGGCGCACGTAGACCACCGGGGCCAGCCTGTCGGAGGCACCAGCGGAGGCACGACGCCCAACAACCTGCCTCAATCTGGAGGACTCTGACATGCGCGTGCTCGTCGCAGCGGCAGCACTACTTATCGCGTTTGCACCCACTCAGGAGCGCCCGCAAGAACAGGGATTTTCATTTCGTTCCAACGTGGACCTGATTAACGTCACCGTGACGGTGACTGATGGCCACGGCCGCTTCGTGTCCGGCCTCAACAAAGATGACTTCGACGTGTATGAAGACGGAGTGCTTCAGCAGACATCGCACTTCGACGCCGAGCGCGTGCCAGTGAGCCTCGGCCTGACGGTGGATACCAGCGGCAGCATGGTGGGCGAGAAGTGGGAAGCGGCTAAAGCGGCACTCGATCGCTTCCTGGGCGATCTCCTTGGACCGCAGGATGAAGTTTTCCTGTACCGCTTCGACAACGCTCCCGAGCTGCTTCAGCCGTGGACCAGCGACCGCCGAGGGACAGGGCGGAAACTTCTTGGCGTGCAACCCAGGGGCGGCACTGCGATGTACGACGCCGTGGCGACTGCTATTCCCCTCGCCCAGCGAGGCACGCGCCGCAAGAAAGCGCTGCTCGTGATCTCCGATGGCAATGACACGAGCAGCCAGATGCGAGCACCCGAGCTGACGCGCCTGATCCAGGAGAGCGAAGTATTGGTCTACGCCATCGGCATTGATGCGTCGGGCTCCGGATCATCGCGTTCGTACAGTTCAGCCAGCCCGGCGCAGAAGGTGGGCGCGCCGCCCGTTCCCGCGCCGTTCCCCGGACGCAAGGTGGCGACGCCTCCACCGGCGCCTGCGCCGGCCCCCACGCGAAGCGCTCCCCCGCGTGGCAGCGGCTCTGGTGATCGCGTCAACGTCGGGGCGCTCCGCGCGATGACCGATGACAGCGGCGGGCGCACCGAGATGATTTACTCGGCCCAGGATCTGGACCCTGCCACCGCAGGCATCGCGAGCGAACTGAGCCAGCAGTATTTTCTTGGCTATTCGTCCCCCGCACCGAAGGACGGCAAGTGGCACACGATCGAAGTGCGCGTGAAGAAAGGTTCCTATGTCATCCGCGCCCGCCGGGGGTTTATCTCCGGCTGATGCTGTCTTCGGAGGCCGGGTCTTTAGACCCGGCAGACAAGGTAACCTAGTCCGGCGTGTCTGAATCCTCTCTTGTCTGGGCCGCGGCGCTCGGACTCTCCATTCTTGGCAGCATCGGCGGCTTGCTGGTGGCCGGCGTCCTTCTTCTCTTCGGGCCGAAGGTTCGCAACCGGGTAGTTCCCTCACTGGTCTCGTATGCCGTAGGGACATTGCTGGGAGCGGCCGCACTCGGCTTGCTGCCCCAGGCACTCGAATCGCTTCCACCTCCGCGCGTATTCGCCACGTTGCTTGCCGGCATTCTCACGTTCTTCATCCTCGAAAAGCTTGTGCTCCTCCGGCACTGTCATGACGATGGGGAGTGCCAGGTGCATCAGAGCACGGTGACGCTGGTCATCATTGGCGATGCCGTGCACACGTTCGTGGACGGCGTGGCGATTGCCGCGACCACGCTCATTTCGATTCCGCTTGGTGTCAGCACGGCGCTTGCGGCGATCGCGCATGAGATTCCCCAGGAGGCTGGTGACTTCGCGATTCTGCTCTCCGCCGGTCACTCACGCAAGAAAGCTTTGATCCTGAATGCGACGTCGGCGATTGGCGGCCTCGTGGGAGCGCTGGCGATGCTGGTGTTGGGATCGGCCATGCCAAACGTGGCGCCGTACGTGCTCGCGTTCGCGGCGGGTAATTTTCTCTATGTCGCGATGGCGGATCTCATTCCGCATCTCCATCGGAGCGAGACCGACAGCAACAGCGTGCGCCAGGTCATCCTGATCGCGCTGGGGCTGGTCACGATCTGGCTGGTGGGGCAGTACCTGATTTAGCCGGGTCTGAAGACCCGCCCTCCGGACGCCGTCGTCCTTATTACAAATCCTTTTCCAATCGAATTTCGTCGCGCACGTCAATGCCC
Source organism: Vicinamibacterales bacterium (assembly GCA_046597705.1). Classification (GTDB taxonomy): domain Bacteria; phylum Acidobacteriota; class Vicinamibacteria; order Vicinamibacterales; family SCN-69-37; genus SYFT01. Next base: position 2,061 of record JBKJJZ010000475.1, read on the forward strand.
GCGAATCCCGGGCGGCCGGCCGCGCGTTTGATCAGCGACCCCGGCGTAATCGACGCGATGCAGTAATGCTGGCGCTGATAGAAATACAGCGCGGGCAGGTTGTCATTCGATGTGGCGATGATTGCGTGCTTGCGACCGGCGTCCTTCGCAAGCCGTTCTGCTTCGGCGACCAGATGTCCGCCAACACCCGCGCGTTGCCACATCGGATCCGTCGCAAGCGCCAGCATCTGCAGCGTGTCTTCGGTTAGCCGGTACGCCAACGCCCCGGCCAGTTGATTGTCCTTGACCAGCGCCACCAGGGTTGGCTGATCCACCAACGCGTGCTCCGCGTCGAACGCACCGACGCGCGTCGTGCCGAAATCGCGCTGAAACAAGTCCATCACGGCCGTCCGTTCCGCGTCATCGCAGGGCCGGACGGTTACAGGCGGAAGTTCAACGTGCGGCCGGCAGCCGCACACCAGCTGAAGGCGGGCATCCGCCCAGTCAACAAAGCGGCCGCATCGGGCGCACCGCAGCACAGAGGGCTTCGCCGAAAACAAAGAGGAGGGCATAGCGGGCCAATTTACCACTGCGGCCCCGGCCCGGTCTAAACGGGCATTCCCTGGCGGGCGTAAGCTAAACACGGGGCGCCCCTGAAGGGACGCCCTGCGTAGTAACGACGAGGCCCCAGATGCACACAGGACTTCCTTTCCGCTCACTGGCCGCCATCGCGGCGATGGGCGCCTTTCTCACGGTGGCGCAGGCCCAACAGGCCCAGCAAGGACGAGGCGCCGGCCGCAGCGGCGGGCAACAGCCCGCCCGCGACGCACAGGTCGCCCAGCCCACCGGCACGGCAATGATCCTTGGACAGGTCGTGACCGGTGACGCGGGGACGCCCGTGCGCAGGGCGCGAGTCAATCTTGTTGGGCAGGAGCTGCGCGGCCAGAAGGCCACGATGACCGACGATGACGGGCGGTTTGTGTTCACGTTGTTGCCGGCCGGCCGTTACACGGTGAACGCATCAAAGGTCGGCTACGTGAACCTCGCTTACGGAGCGAAAGGGGCCGGACGCGCCGGCACGCCCATTCAACTGGCGGACGGCCAGAAACTCGAAACGAAGGCGATGTCACTGCCAAAAGGCGGAGTGGTCACCGGCATCGTGCTCGACGAAAACGGCGAAGCAGCGCCCGGCACGACCGTGCGCGCCATGCGCCAGGTCATTCGCACCGGCGAAAAGCGCCTCGAATCCGCAGGCACAGACACCACTGATGACCGCGGTCAATACCGTATCTATGGGCTTCTGCCCGGTCAGTTCGTCGTGTATGCCCAGCCGCGCAATCAGGGCGTCGGCGGCCTGCAGGCGTCGATCGCCTCAGAGATCGAAGCGGCCGTGCAGCAAATGACGCAGATGCTTGGCGCGGGTCAAGGGACGGGGGCCGGTGGCGCGGGCCGGGCCGGCGTCGCAGGGCCCGGGCGTGGCGGACAGGTTGCTGATTTGATTGGCCAGTTCGGTGGCGGACGAGGCCAGCAGGCTCTCGAACAACTGCAACAGCAGCTCAACCCCGATGGACAGCAGGCGGTCACGTACGCGCCCGTGTTCTATCCCGGCTCCACCTCGCCGTCGAGCGCATCACGGGTCGAGATCGTGGCCGGACAGGAACGGTTCGGCGTGGACTTCCAGTTGCAGCTCACGCAGACATCTCAGGTGGCGGGCGTCGTGTTGAGCCCCGAAGACGCGCAGCCCAACGGCACGCAGATCACGCTCGTGCCGAAAGACAGCCTGCCGGGACTTCCCGGCAACACGCAGTCCACGCGCGCCGGACAGAACGGACAGTTCACATTCCGCAACGTCATCCCGGGCCAGTACTCCGTCGTCGCGCGCGGGCAAGTGCGAGTGGTTCCGGCGGCGGATGAAACCGAGGTGGCTGCAGCGGGACGCGGCGGACGAGGTGGCGGAAGAGGCATAGGCGGGCAGCCACCTGAGGTGCTTTGGGCACTGGCGGACATCACCGTGGACGGCCGCGATCAGGCGGGCGTCAGCCTTCAGCTTCAGCGAGGCATGACCGTGTCAGGCCGCATCGCGTTTGATGGGCAGGGTGCACCACCCGCCGATCTCACGCGGACGCGCGTCAACCTCACCGCCGTAGGAGCCCAGGATGTGGACTTCGGCGGCATCCCGGCTGCCACGGTAGATGCCAGCGGCCGTTTCACGATGTCGGGTGTGCCTCCTGGGCGATATTCCCTGCGAGCCAACATCGGCGGCGGCGCGGGGGCCGGTGGCGGTGGACGCGGCGGTGGCGGCGCAACGCAGGCCCCCGCTCCAGTTACCGCTCAGGCGGGCGCTGCGGTGAACTGGCAGCTCGCAACATCAATGATCGGCGGCAGGGATAGCCTCGACTTCCCTCTGGTCATTGGCCCTGGCGGCAACGTCACGGACGCCGTCATCACATTTGCCGACAAGTCCACTGAATTGACGGGAACGCTGCAGGACGCCGCCGGTACGGCCACCTCCGACTACTCCATCATCGTGTTTCCGTCGGACAAGCAATTCTGGCAACCGCAGTCGCGCCGCATTCAATCCGTCCGCCCCGGCACGGATGGCAAGTTCACGGTCCGGAATCTGCCGCCCGGCGCGTATTCGATTGTCGCGGTGACGGACGTGGAACCCGGTGAGTGGTACGACCCGGATTTTCTCGCGCAACTTGCGGGCGTGGCGATGCGCGTGAACCTGGGCGAGGGCGAGAAGAAGACGCAGGATATCCGGATTGCCGGCGGTACTACGCCCTGAAGGCGCGCAGCCGCGCGCGGCCGCGGCGGATCGTGAACCAGATCAGCAGGATCAACACGACGACAGCTGCGGCAAACGCGCCCGCAAACAGCGAGACCGTACGAAAGAGGATCGACTCGCTCTCGGTCTTCACTTCCATCGCGATCGGCACGCCGGTCAGCCGATCGCTCAGCCGCTGCTCCCACGTCAGAATGTTTCCGCGTTCCACGGAACCAGGTTCGCCGTTGGAAAGCAGCCGCACGTTCTGATACGTGACCCGGCTCGGCAAGTGCAGCTTGAACGCCACCAGCTCGCTGCCATTCCACGTGACGCCCGGCGGCGCCGCGGCAGGGCCGGCGCCAACAGGAGCGCCGACGGTCTGCGTGTATCGAATCTGTTCGGGGGAGACTTCGAACCCATAGGCCGACCACGCGAGGACTCCGCATGACGACGCTTTTCGCACGTCATCAACATGGAGTCGTGCCTGCACGAAGCGTCGTCCATTCCGTCGCCACGGCCGCGCGACTCGCTCCACGTCGCAACCGGCTGCCTCAAACACGCGCCGCACATCGTCGCTGGTGATTCTCGCTTGAGGCGCGGGGTCCAACGACAGACCTCGCATCGACGCCAGCGCGGCGACGGACGCAGACAGGACAACAGTCGCGGAACCGTCGATCGAGAGATAGGTCTGTTCGTCGTACTCGTACTGGCGCGTCAGTGGATTCGAGCACGACGCTGCGGACAACACCACAAGGACGAGGCAGACCAGCGGAGCGAAGGGCTTCAACGCGCGAAGACGCACGCTTCGAATGATATACATTCTTCGTGTCTTCCATGCCCCGCATCTTTCTTATTGACGGCAACTCGCAGATGTACCGGGCCTACCACGCCATCCGGGGATTGACGGGTCCGGACGGCAAGTCCACGAATGCGATTTACGGTTTCGTGAACATGCTGCGCAAGCTCATCGCCGACCACCACCCCGACTACATCGTTGCGTCTTTTGATTTGCCCGGCCGCACGTTTCGCGACGATTTGGCTGCCGATTACAAGGCCAACCGGACACCGATGCCGTCCGACCTGGCCGAGCAGGTTTCGATGGTTCATGCCGCGTGCGAAGCGATGGGCGTTCCCAATCTGACCGTTGAGAACTTCGAGGCAGACGACGTGCTGGGCACGCTGGCGGTGAAGGCGCATGCCGCGGGTTTCGAGGTGGCCATCGTCACCGGTGACAAGGATTTTTTCCAGCTCGTGACCGAAGGGCTGCGCGTCTTCAATCCGAAGGACGAAGGCACGTGGTTCGATGCCGAGGGCGTCGTGGCCAAGTTCGGCGTCAGGCCGGAGCAGGTGGTCGACATCCTGGCGCTGATGGGCGACAGCATCGACAACATCAAGGGCGTCCCGGGAATCGGCGAAAAAGGCGCGCGTGAACTGATTGCCGCGCACGGCACGCTCGATGCCTTGCTGGCGGCGGCGCCCACGCTTGCGCAGAAGCGGTACCGTGAAGCGCTCACGCAGTTCGCGGAAGACGCGCGAGCCAGTCGCGTGCTGGCGACGATTCGTACGGACGTGCCCATCGAGTTTGACGCCGAGGCGCTGCGCTATCGCGGGCCCGATGTGCCGCGTTGTTTCGAGATGTTCACGAACCTGGGCTTTCGCACATTCACGGCGGAATACGCGCCAACGGCGGCGACCTCGACGCACGATTACAGTGTGATCCAGTCGGTCGAGGAACTGGACGCGCTGGCTGCGCAGATTCGTGAAGCCGGCTACGTGTCGATCGGCGTCGTGGCGTCCGGAGATTCCGAATTGCAGGCAAGTCTCGTGGGCCTCGCGCTGGCCACAGCGCCGTCGAGCGCGCGCTACATTCCGCTGGGGCATGTCGGTCTGACGGAGACACCAAACCTCCGGGCGACGGACGTGGCCGCGCGCCTGGGCGAGGTGCTTGCTGATCGGTCAATCGCCAAGATTGGTCACGACCTGAAGGCGACATCGGTCCTCTGCGCCCGAGAGGGCTTTCCAATTGCGGGGCTCGACCTCGACACGATGATCGCCAGCTACCTGGTGGATGCCACCGGATCGACCCACACCCTCGAGGAGTTGGCGCTACAGCGCACAAGCTACCGCGCGGCACGAACCGGAGACATGACTGGCAAAGGGATCCGAAGCGTCGCGATTAATGCAGTGCCCGCGGCGTCGCTGCTGAACTTCGCGGGTGAACGCGCCGACCTGCCGCTGAGAATGGCTGATGGGCTGCGTGAGGATCTCACGAAGGCATCGCTCGACGCGATCTACTCCGACATGGAACGGCCCTTGATTCCCATCCTCGCCGACATCGAACGCGCCGGTGTCAGGCTGGACCTCGAGGCACTCGGCCGGCTGTCTCAGACGATGCAGGACGAACTGGATCGCTTGAGCGCGGGCATCTTCTCGATGGCCGGCGAGGAATTCAACATCAATTCGCCGAAGCAACTGGGCGAAATCCTGTTCGAGCGGTTGCAACTGCAGCCGTCGAAGAAAACCGGCAAGACGAAGACCACTTCCACAGCGATGGACGTGCTTGAGGAACTGGCGCAGACGCATGAACTGCCTGGCCTGGTCCTCAAGTGGCGCAGTGTGCAGAAGCTCAAGGGCACATACGTGGACGCGCTGCCGCTGATGGTGAATCCGTCGACCGGTCGCGTGCACACGACGTTCAACCAGGCGGTGGCAGCCACCGGCCGGCTCAGCAGCAGCGACCCCAACCTGCAGAACATTCCCGTGCGGACGGCCGCTGGGCGGGAGATTCGCGCGGCTTTCGTTGCAGCGCCAGGCTTCGCGCTGATTTCCGCCGACTACTCGCAGATTGAGCTGCGAGTACTGGCGCACCTGTCAGGCGACGAGGCGCTGGTCAAGGCGTTCAATGACGGCGAGGACATTCATGACCGCACGGCCGAACGCGTGTTCGGCCAGAACAGCGGGCTGGACGCTCACGAGCTTCGCCGCCGGGCGAAGATCATCAACTACGCGTTGCTCTACGGAAAGACCGCGTTCACCCTGGCGAAAGACATCGGGGTCTCCCAGCAGGCCGCGCAGGAATTTATCGACGCGTACTTCGCCGGATTTCCCGGCGTGCGGGCATTCATCGATCGAACACTCGAAGAAGCTCGGACGACCGGCGTGGTGCGGACAATCAGCGGCCGGCTGCGGCGCATGCCCGAACTGACGAGCCGCAACGGTCAGATTCGTGCCGCTGCTGAACGCGAAACGGTGAACATGCCTATTCAGGGCACCGCGGCAGACATCCTGAAGCAGGCCATGATCGACGCAGCGTCTGCGCTCGCGAAACACAATGCGGGCTTCGCAAGAGCCAGCCGGATGATCCTGACCGTGCATGACGAACTGTTGTTCGAGGCGCCGATTGACGACGTGCCCGCTGTCACTACGCTGATTCGCGACACGATGGAACGCGCGTTTCCGCTGGTTGTGCCGCTGACGGTTGACGTGGGGTCAGGCCCGAACTGGCATGCGGCAAAGGCCTGAGGAATTTACAGATTTACAATTTATGATTTGCTATTTAATCAACTGTAAATAGTTGTGTCTAAATGACTTAATCGCCAACGACTCTGTGTGGACCGGCGTGGGGGCACCAAGGTGGCACATATAATTCTTATTCGTGGTCGAGCCCGTCATCATTTCCCGCGCCCAGCACACGATTTCACGGCGCGACATTGATCCTGACGCGCTTAAGGTGCTGTATCGCCTTCAGCAAAGCAACTTCGACGCATATCTGGTTGGCGGCGGCGTGCGCGACCTGTTATTGGGTCGGCGGCCGAAGGACTTCGACATCGCCACGAACGCGCATCCGTACCAAATCAAGAAGCTCTTCAGGAACTGCTGGATTATCGGACGCCGGTTTCGTCTCGCCCATGTGAAGTTCGGGATGAAGACGATCGAGGTGGCCACGTTCCGCCGTAACCTGCCTGACGCGCTGCCAGACGATCCGCCAGTAGATGACGCGCCCGTCGTTGTCGCCACGTCACCGGCATCCTCGGATCCGCAGGACGGCCTCATCCGCCGCGACAATACATTCGGCACGCCGGAGGAAGATGCGTTCCGGCGCGACTTCACGGTCAACGCGCTGGCATACGACATCGCCACGTATTCGATCATCGACTACGTTGGCGGCCTTGCCGATCTCGAGCAACGGGTCATTCGTTCCATTGGCGATCCGATGGTGCGCTTCGTCGAGGATCCCGTGCGCATGCTGCGGGCCGCCGTGTTCAGTTCGCGGCTCGGGTTTTCGATTGACCCGCTCGTGCTTGCGGCCATCGCGGAACTCAAGACGCTCATTGCGCAAGCCGCCGCGCCCCGCCTGCTCGAGGAGTACTACAAGATTCTTCGCTCAGGCTATGCCGAAGCCAGCTTTCGCACGCTCGACAGCCTGGGCCTGCTCGAACTGATAACGCCGGAGTTGCGCGAACCCTCTGACGACGTTTGGGATTCGCTTGCGAGGCTCGATGCGTATCGGCGCCGGTTCGATGCGCCGCCGCCCGAATTGACGAACGCGATCCTGGCCGGCGCGTTGCTGGTGCCCGCCGGTCTCATCGAGCGACGCGGCCCAGGCGCGTCGTCGGATACCCGGGTCAACTTCGGCAAGTTGCCCATCGCGCGACGCGATCTCGACCGCCTGGGCCAGGTCGTCACCCTCGTTCCCCGTATGTTGGAACCCGAGCCTTCGCCCCGGCTGACGCGAAGCCTTCCGCAGCGCCCGGCCTTCCGGGACGCGCTGCTATGGCTCGAGATCTTCACCGACGCGCCCGACGAACTGGCGGCGTGGGAAGCGCTGCGCGCCTCGGCGCCTGCTGTGACTGAAGACGACGGTCGCCGCGAGGGCGGCCGCGAAGGCGCCAGCCCCGAAGGGCCCGGGCGCCGCAAGCGCCGGCGACGAGGGCGGCGGCGCGCCGGACGGGGCAAGGCACCAGCGCCGAGCGAGTAGATCGGCGCATCGGCCGCGGCGCCGCCTCGATTCG
>JBKJJZ010000565.1:0-2690 GCA_046597705.1 Vicinamibacterales bacterium
ATGCAGATTCACTTCGATCGGAATCGTTTTCAGGAATTCCTCTACCAGATGACACGGCGTCACGACGCCGTCCACGCCGAGCTCAATCGCCTCCATCGGCCGCATTTTGCCATCGAGTATCTTGACCTCACGAACGCAGGCGTGATCACCGAGTTGATTGGGTTTGTCGGCGGCGAGAGCGCGCGCCCTGTCGCGGAGCTCATCCAGACGAACCCGCAGGTAAAGCAGCGCACGTCACGAACTCTGGACCGCTTTTCCAATCCCGATGACGTGGTGACGGCAATGCGCGAAATGAATCATGAAGACTGGCTTCTGGAAGCGAGTCAAGCTCCAGGCATCAGTGGCAGGCGCGAGGGCGTACAGACGTGAAGACGAGAAAGTTCTGCATTCTGACGACCGCCCGCTACGGGTCGAACGCGCTGGTGTCACTGCTCCGCCTGTCGCCCAACACCATTTGCCATGGGGAACTGTTCAACAAGAGCGGCATCTGGACCGCTGCCCAACCAGGTCTGAACCTGCCGCATTCGGTCGAGGCGCGGGACGCGGATCCCGTGGGATTCCTCCACGACATCGAACAAGAGACGTTCAAGCATGCCCGGATGTTTGGATTCAAGCTGTTTCTTACGCACAGCAAAACTGTGCGTGCGCATGTCATTTCATCAGGCGACTACAAGATCATCCTTCTATCAAGGCCGAACAGGCTGGCCCAGTTCGCATCGCTTGCAGCCGCACAGCAAGCGGGAATCTGGCATACGCGTCGTACCGGCTCGCAGGAGTCAACCCCGGCCGTCCTGTTCGATAAAGAGGAATTCATCGCGTACCGGGATCGGCTTGACGGTCGGTACGAGATGGTGAAGGCTGAACTGGCCGCGACCGGCCAGCCGTATTTCCCGCTCGAATACCAGAACATCAAGAGTGCGCCCACGATTCGGGCACTTGCGGACTTTCTCGGCATGAACGACGAGAGCGCCCTGGTTTTTCAGATTGACCGCATTCCCAACGTGAGACAGGGACGTCCGGTAGTCGTCGACCGGTTTTCCAACTCCGACGACGTCGTGGCGGCAATGCGCGGGCTTGGCAGCGAGTCCTGGCTGAAGGGCGAGAGCCCAACCAACGATGTTTAACGTCCTGGCGTTCGCCCGGGAAGTCTGCACGCATCCGCGAATGCTCCGGACGTGGGTGGACGAGTTCGGCGATGACTCCCGCATCGGCCTCATGATCTGCTCGCACGGTGGGGAAGCCGCGCAACTCCACGCGGATCTCGATCAGGCCTTTGCGGAAGCCGGACTGGCCGGCTCGCATCTGCGCGAGCGCGTCCAGGAGATCGCGCCGTCGGCCAATCGGAAGTCCTCTCTGATCGACAACGCGGTGGCGTATTACTCATTTCGCCGGCGGCCGGCGCCCTTCGATCGCCTTCCCAGGGTGGGCCGGGGTGACTTCAGGGCCCTCAGAAGCCTCTGCGGAATGTTCGATGACGCGAGCCACGACCCTGAAGGTCCGCCCGACTTCGTCGGCGTTGCCGCACAAAAAGCCGGCACCACCTGGTGGTGCGAACTCATCTATCGCCACCCGCGGGTGCACCGGTCGCCGCGGTTCCGTAAGGAAGCCCGGTTCTTCTCGATGTTTCGGGGTCTGCCCGCCGCGTCGGTCCCGGTCGACAAATACGCCAGCCTGTTTCCTCGTCCCGAGGGCACTATTTGCGGTGAGTGGACGCCCGACTACGTTTGGGATCCCGGGTGTGCGGAGATGCTTCATCGCGGCGCCCCGGATGCCAAACTCCTCTTGTTGTTGCGGGATCCTGTCGAGCGCTACATTTCGGGCTTGACCCATCGGGTGATGTATCGGGAGCCAGCCAACGCCGGGGCGGAGAAGACGGCGTTCGAGGCCGGGCTGTATGCGAAACAATTGGCCGGCCTGCTCGAATTCTTTCCCCGTGAGCAGATCCTGGTGCTGCAGTACGAGCAGTGCTGCCTCGATCCCAAAACCCAGCTCGAGCGAACGTACCGGTTCCTCGAACTCACGGAACCGGACTTCCTGCCCGAACACCTGTCGTCGCCGATTCACGCGACTGACATCGACAAGGTTGTGGTGCCCGCTTCCACACGCGCGGAACTCGTTGAGACCTACCGCGCCGATTGTGCCCGGCTTGTCGAATTGTTTCCGGAGGTGGATCTCGGCCTCTGGACATCGCTTCAATCGTCGGAGCCTCTGCCATGACGCAATCCATCGTTGATTTCCTGAGTCACTCGGCCGCGCGGCGTCCCACGCACGTGGCAGTGGAAGAGCCGCCGGACGGGTCCATCACATATGGCAGCCTGGATGAGCTCTCGAACCGGGTCCGGGATCGTCTTCGGGCGATGGGCGTGGGCAAAGGCGATCGCGTGGGCGTCTATCTGCGTAAATCGATCGACGCATACGCGCTGATGCTGGGCGCGATGAAGGCTGGTGCGGCGTATGTGCCGATCGATTACGCCGCGCCGGCATGGCGCAGCGCCTTCATCGCCGGCGATTGCGCGGTGAAGGTCCTCGTCCTCGAGAGTTCACTGGTTCAGGCGTGGCGCACGGAAGCCGAAAAACTCGGCCCGCTACCGGAGTTGCTCGAACTCCCTGAAGCCGGTGGTGGACGCGGGCTGCGCGCGGTCCTCGATCGGCCCGGTGCCAAGGGTTCGCTCAAACCGGCGTCCCATGCC
>JBKJJZ010000329.1:0-3655 GCA_046597705.1 Vicinamibacterales bacterium
CCGCTGTTGAAGCGGTGCGGCTACGCGCCTCTTCGCGCCGCTGTGCGTGCCACCGCCGCCCGCTCAGCCGTCATCGTCGCCACGGATCGGGCCCTCGAGTCTGTGGTGGAGCGGCATCTGAGACCGAGACCGGGACAGATGATGACGATCCCCAACGGGATTGACCTGACCGACACCGGAGCACTGGCGGGCCCCGCCGATGGCCAGCGGATCCGGCGTCTGAATCAGATCGGTGATGACGAAGCGGTGTTGCTCAGCGTGGGTCGCCTGGAACACAACAAGGGATTTGACGTGCTGGCTCACGCGCTCGGCAAGGCCGTTCGTTCCAGTGGAGCGTTGACGAGGCGCCCATGGCGCTGGGTCCTTGCGGGAGCCGGGCCTTACGGCGCGGCGATCGAGTCAGCCGTGAAGGCCGAGGGCCTTGAGAAGAGCGTGCTGTTCACCGGGCGGGTTTCCGCTCGTGACCTGCACGCGTGGTACGAAGCGGCGAACCTGTTCGTGCACCCGAGCCGGTACGAGGGCAGTTCGCTTGTCACACTCGAAGCCATGGCCCATTGGCGCGCCATCATCGCGACGCGCGCGGGCGGCCTGGCTGACAAGGTCCGCGATGGCGTGAATGGGTGGCTGGTGGACGTGGATTCGGTCGACGGCCTCGCGCAGGCGATTGATGACGCGGTGTCACGATGGTCCTCGCTTCCTGCGATGGGAGAAGCCAGCCGGCGAATCGTTGAGGACGATTTCTCCTGGACGGCTCTGGCCGAGCACTATGTGACGCTGTACGAACAGCTCAAGGCGCGCCACAGGCTGCCGTCATGAACCCGACGGCGCACCGCACACGGTGGCACGCCGTTCGCTATCGCGGTCGACAACGATGTGTGCCATTGTCTGCGACGGCAGAATTCCGAACGCAAGTACGGCAGACTTGTAGTCGCCGTTGTCATTGACTGTCAGTTCCACGCGCGACACGTATTTTCCCGAGCCGGGTGGCATCGGAAGCGTCAGTTTGTCGGCAGCCAGACTGCGGTGGAGTGCCGCGGCATCGGCCGCGTCGTCCACGCGGAACGTCCGCACGGCAAACGCCGGCACGCCAGTGCCTGGACCGTCGGTGATGGTGGGAACCGCCGGCCGATCTCCAACGACGTAGAACGTCGAGCGCGAGAGGAACGGCCGGTAGTTGTCGATCCGCACCATCACCCTGCCGTCGATGGGGACGGCCGACAGATCGCGCCATCCGAGGTTGCCGAGGTTCACGCACGTGCCGGCGTCGGTAAGTTCGAACAGCGGCAATGCCCGCATGTCCATCGGCACGCGGAAGCCATCCGCGAGGTCGAGGACGAATGAGTCAACGACGCCACGGGGACCGACCAGGGCCACCACGGCGCCGTCGATGGTGCGCACGATTTGCTTGCCGCCAACCCAGATGGCCGCGGACTGTCCATCCGCCGAGGCCCTGATGTCGACTGGCGCCACAGCGTTCGTGGCACCAACCGGCGCGCCCGAGGCTACTGTCAGATTCACCTCGCTTGCGTCCGAGCGCTCCGCTGCTTCAAGCGCTCCACCGCGAGCGCCACCAACGCCAATCACGGCGTACGGCGCCCCGACTCGCCGGAAGACATGGTCTTCCGGCACCCCGATTCGTGACCACGCCTGCGGATCCGACCTCAAGCCAGCCGCGGCAACTGGTGTGGCCGCCACTACCACCAGAAAGCCCTCTCGAGCGTCTCTCAGGTAGTCAGTAAAGGGTTCGGACTTGAGGGTGACGGGCTTGACGCGGAAATCGTACTTGGCAAGTTCGCGCCGAGCCTCGTCGAAGACGAATACGCGATAGCCCCGCTTCTTGATTGCCGCCACCTTCTCGGGCACCGGCACTACCATTGTGATGTCGCGGCCCGCGGCGGCGTTCTCGCCGATGAGCTTGTAATCGATCATCATGTTCGTCGCGTACTGATCCCGGACGATGACGGACTTGTCCGGAAACATCTCGAACAACGCGTTGAAGTAACGGATTTCAAACGTCCGCCGGTGGTGATCGTTGGCGGCATAGTTACCGGCAACCAGTGATGCGGGCACGCCGATCGTCACCAGCAGCGCCACAGCATTGAACCGCCGGCGGGCACGCCAGATGGCCTCCATGCCCGCCGCTGCGAGCAGCCACAACAGCACGAAGGCCGACAGGAGAAAGCCTTCGTCTTCGTCCGAACTCATGTTCACGGTCAATGCGATCACGCCTGCTGCCCCGCCAAAACACAGGACGGCATCACGCCCTCGCTGCCGCGCCAACGCGACGACGCCGATCGCCACGAGAACCAGGCCCGGCCACGTCAGTTCGCGCTGGACGAGTCCTGCGACGATCGGAAGACGAGTGCGCACCGCATCACCCAGTTGGTAGGCGCCAATCTCATACGCGTATCGCCGGGCCGTGACGACGTCGACCAATTGCGCAAGTGTCGCCGCCTTCGCTTCCAGAAAAGGCGCGTGCTGCCACGTCCGAACCAGAATCAACGAGTACTGGGCGAACCCTACGGTCAGCAGCGCGGCCGAGAACAGGAGCGTTCGCGGCGAAAGGGCCAGCCGGGCATTGGTCAGGAGGGCATGCAGCACCAATGCAGGCACCAGGGCAACGATGATCAGATGGTTGCCGACGCTGATGGCAAACACGGCAATGGCCCCGTAGAAATGGGACCGCCTGCCGGATTGGCTCCAGCGCAACAGGAGCAGAATGCCGGCGCAGACCAGGGCCGCGGTGAGGGTGTAGCCTTTGGCGTATTGCGCCTTCGACCAGAATGATCGGCCCAGGCCCAGAGCGAGTGCCGCAGACAGCGCCACCGCCGGACGGCTGCCGATGGCTCTGGCGGCGAAATACATCAGGTAGACCGCGACCGCGGCCAGCACGGCCGACAGCACGTTCATGCGAAACGCCAGATTTCCAATCGGGACGTATGAGAACAGGTGCGACACCATCACGTACATGGGATAGCCCGGTGCGTGAGGAGTGCCCAGCACCTTACCGACAAACGAGAACTTCGCCGCATCTCCCATCCCGAAGAGGCCGGGATAGATGGTGAGCAGATACACCTCAAACGTCAGCAGCGCAGCGGCCAGCGCCAGCGCGCGTTCGAGCCATCGCGAGGGCGCGACCGGGGTCGGCGCCGGAATCAAAACGCCTCGCCAATACTCAAGTGAAACTCCCAACCGCGCTCGCGCTTGCCGGCTACCAATCGTCGATCGAGCTTGAAACCGAAGTCCATGCGAAGCGGACCCAGTGGCGATCGATAACGAATCCCCAGACCCGCCGAACCGCGAAAGTCGCCGGGACGGATATCGCCCATCCGCTTGAACACGTTGCCGCCGTCCATGAACCCGACCAGCGACACGCTCGAGAACACGCGCGTCCGCACCTCGCCGTTCATGATGACCAGCCCGTTGCCGCCGTTCGAAAGACCCGCCGCGTTGAGCACCGACGGCACGCCCAGCCGGTCCTGCTGGAAGCCGCGCACGCTGGTGCTGCCCCCAGCGAAGAAGCGGCGGCCCGCGGGCAAATCGGCCACCGTCGCCGTGAGGACCTGTCCGTCAGGTCCGAGGATGGGCAGACCATCGGGTCCCTTCTGTGGCACCTGCCTCTCGAATCCGCGAGCCAGGCCAACCTGCACGCGGG
>JBKJJZ010000537.1:0-5002 GCA_046597705.1 Vicinamibacterales bacterium
GAGTTATCGGTGTACTCGGAGATTGTGCCGTTCCACACGCCCATTGCCGAGATTCGGCGACGGCAGCCGGCCGGCATCATCCTGTCGGGTGGTCCGACGAGCGTGCTGGAGCCCGGCGCGCCCGAGTGCGACACGCGCGTTTATACCGCGGGGGTGCCGGTGCTGGGCATCTGCTACGGCATGCAGCTGATGACCGATACCTTCGGCGGCGAAGTGGCCCCCGCGGTGCAGCGGGAATTCGGTCACGCCGTGGTTGAAGCGACCGGCGACTCCTGCCCTCTCTTTGCCGACGTGGCGGCGTCGCTGCAGGTCTGGGCGAGCCACGGAGACTTTGTGGCGACAGTACCTCCGGGGTTCGAGGTCGTGGCCACTTCCGTCAACGCGCCAGTCGCCGCCATGCAGGATCGGTCGCGCGCGTTGTACGCGTTGCTGTTCCATCCCGAAGTGGTGCACACCGACCAGGGCGCGGTGATTCTCCGGAACTTTGCGATGCATGTCTGCGGTTGCCGCGGCGACTGGACGATGGCAGGCTTCGTGGAGGAAAGCGTCGCGCGCATTCGCGCGACGGTGGGCGACGGCCGGGTCGTGTGCGGCCTGTCGGGCGGTGTGGATTCGACCGTCGCGGCCCTGCTGCTGCACCGTGCGATCGGCGATCGGCTCACCTGTATCTTCGTGGACAACGGATTGCTGCGGCAGAACGAGGCCGCTCAGGTCCAAACGCGATTTGAACGATTGCACCTCAATCTCGATTTCGTGGACGCCACGGATCTCTTTCTGGCGCGACTGGCCGGCGTGAGCGATCCGGAGCAGAAGCGAAAGATTATCGGCGCGGCATTCATCGATGTCTTCGAGGAACGCGCCAACGCACTCGGCGGATTCGAATTCCTGGCGCAGGGCACGCTCTATCCGGACGTGATTGAAAGCGTCTCTGTCCTTGGTCCCTCGGCCGTGATCAAGAGCCACCACAACGTGGGCGGGTTGCCCGAGCGCATGAACTTCACATTGGTGGAACCGCTCAGGGAGTTGTTCAAGGACGAGGTTCGCGCCGTGGGCGCGACGCTGGGATTGGAAGACGAGTTCGTCTGGCGCCAGCCATTCCCAGGGCCGGGCCTGGCGGTTCGGCTGCTTGGGCCCCTGACGAAAGCCAGGCTCGATTTGCTGCGCGCGGCGGACGCCATCGTGGTGGACGAGATTCGGCGCGCGGGATGGTATCGAAAAGTCTGGCAGTCATTCGCCGTGCTGTTGCCCGTGCAGAGCGTGGGTGTGATGGGCGATGAGCGCACGTACGAATACACGGTCGCGATCCGGGCGGTCGAGAGCCGCGATGGCATGACGGCCGACTGGGCGCGTCTCCCGCACGACCTGCTGGCGTCCATGTCATCCCGCATCGTCAATGAAGTGCGGGGGATCAACCGGGTGGTATACGACATCAGCTCCAAACCTCCGGCCACGATCGAGTGGGAATAGGGATGGCTGAGATCGTCCACCTGCACCTGCACACGGAGTTCTCGCTGCTCGACGGTGCGTGCCGCATCGGCGAGATGCTCGACCGTGCCGCGGAACTCAAGATGCCGGCGGTTGCCGTGACCGAGCACGGCAACATGTTTTCGGCCGTCGCGTTTTACGACGAGGCGAAGCAACGGGGCATCAATCCCATCCTTGGCTGCGAAGTCTATGTGGCGCCAGGCGATCGGCGCGACAAGTCCGGCGTTCCTGGCGAGACGGCCAATCATCTGGTGCTGCTCTCTGAAACCACGGAAGGTTTCCACAACCTGATGAAGCTGGTGTCGTCGGGCTACACGGAGGGGTTCTATTACAAGCCGCGCATCGACAAGGATTTGCTCGCCCAGCACTCCAAGGGACTGATTGGGCTGAGCAGTTGCCTGAAGGGCGAAGTTGCCACCGGCCTGCGCACCGATCAGGCTCGCAAGGCGATGGAGGCCGCGGGACGCTTCCGCGACATCCTTGGGCCGCAGAATTTCTTTCTCGAGATGCAGTACCAGGGCATCGAAGAACAGCGCATCGTCAACACAGGGCTGTTGCCGATCGCGCGCGAGCTGAGACTGCCGCTGGTGGCAACGAACGATGTGCACTACCTCAAGCACACAGACCAGCATCCGCACGACATCCTGCTCTGCATCGGCACCGGGAAGAACGTCAGCGATGAGAAACGCCTGAAGTACCACGGCGACCAGTTCTTCCTGAAGACCCCCGAGGAAATGGCTGCGGTCTTCAGCGACCATCCTGATGCCCTGGCGAATACGGTGCGCATCGCGGAACGGTGTCACGTCGATATTCCCAAGGACGTCAGTCACCTGCCGGAGTTCGCCGTGCCGGAGGGCTTCACCACTGACGCGTACTTCGAGCACGTCGTGCGCGAAGGATTCAAACGGCGCCTCACGACCTGGCGCGAGATGGAGGGACGCGGCGAGCTGCGCCGCACCTTCGCGGAGTATGAAAGCCGTCTGCAGTACGAAATCGACATGATCAAGCGGATGAAGTACGACGGGTACTTCCTGATCGTGTGGGACTTCATCAAGCACGCGCGCGACCAGGGCATCCCGGTCGGGCCCGGTCGAGGGTCTGCGGCAGGCAGTCTGGTGGCCTATTGCCTGCGCATCACGGACATCGATCCCCTGCATTTCGATCTCTACTTCGAGCGGTTCCTCAACCCCGAGCGAGTCACCCTGCCGGATATCGACATCGACTTCTGCGAACGCCGGCGTGGGGAAGTCATCCAGTACGTCACGGCCAAATACGGCCGCGCGAACGTGGCGCAGATCATCACGTTCGGCACGATGAAGGCCCGCGCCGTCGTGCGCGACGTCGGACGCGTGATGGAATTTCCGATCTCGGAAGTCGATCGTGTCGCCAAGTTGATTCCCGGCGCGCTCGACATGAATCTCGACAAGGCCATCGAGGAAGTTCCCGCACTGGCCGATCTCGAGCGCAAGGACGAACGCGTGCGCGAGCTGCTGAAGGTGGCCCGGCGCCTGGAAGGCATGACCCGCCACGCGTCGGTCCACGCGGCGGGCGTGGTGATCGCTCCGCGCCCGGTCGTCGAATTCGCCCCCCTGTATCGCAGCCAGAAGGACGAAATCACCACCCAGTGGGCGATGAAGGACATCGAACGGGTTGGTCTGCTCAAGATGGACTTCCTGGGGCTGAGCACGCTCACGCTGCTTGACGACGCCGTCAATCACATCAAGGCGACCACCGGCGACGTCATCGATCTGGACAACCTGCCGCTTGACGATGCGAAGACGTATCAGTTGTTCGCGAACGGCCAGACGTACGGCGTGTTCCAGTTCGAGAGCTCCGGCATGCGCGACACGCTCCGCAAAGCGAAGCCGCAGTGCCTCGAAGACCTGATCGCCCTGAACGCGCTCTATCGCCCGGGCCCGCTTCGAGGCGGGGTCGTTGACGACTACATCAACCGCAAGCACGGGCGTGTCGAGATCAAGTACGAGCTTCCACAGATGGAATCCGTGCTCAAGGAAACCTACGGCGTTATCGCGTATCAGGAGCAGGTCATGCGACTGGCCAGCGACCTGGCCGGCTTCACGCTTGGACAGGCCGATGAACTGCGCCGGGCGATGGGCAAGAAGGACGAGAAGAAGATGGAGGCCACGCGGTCTCGCTTCATGTCCGGCTGCGCCGCTCGAGGAATTGCGGAAAAGAAGGCTGCAAAGATCTTCCAGTTCATCGAGTTCTTCGCCGGATACGGATTCAACAAGTCGCACTCCACGTGCTACGCGTTGCTGGCCTATCAGACGGGATACCTCAAGGCGAACTATCCCATGCACTTCATGGCGGCGCTGCTGACGATCGAGTCGCAGTCCTCCGACAAGATTGCCGAATACCTTGCCGAGTGCCGCGAGCTTGGTGTGCCGGTATTCCCGCCTGACATCAACGCGAGTGACATGGCGTTCACCGTGCAGACGACCGAGGCGGGCACGAGGGGTGTCCGGTTCGGACTCGGCGCGGTGAAGGGCGCTGGCGAAGGCGCCATTCGGTCGCTGCTGGCAGCCCGAAACACACTGGGCAAAGTCACGTCGCTGTTCGCACTGGCAGAACACCTGGACCTGCGCCTGATGAACAAGAAGGTCCTCGAAAGCCTGATCAAGGCGGGCGCGTGTGACAACCTGGCCCCGGGCGGCTCCGACGGATATTTGAAGTGGCGGCCGCGCGTCCTCGCGGGCGGCGATCGCATTCTCGACCATGGCGGCCGGCATCAAAGGGATCGCGACCAGGGCCAGACGCATCTGTTTGGCGGTGGTGAATCGGCATCGGATCCTCTCGATGACGACTCGATTCTGCCCGACGCGGATGCCTGGACCGAGACCCTGGCGTTAGCGTTCGAGAAAGAGGCCCTCGGGCTGTATATGAGCGGGCATCCGCTGCAGCGGTACGCCACCGCCATTGCCGCCGTCGGCGCGCGGACGGTGTCTGCGATGATGCAGTCCGAGCCCGACTGCCAGGTGGCCGGCGTCGTGACAGGCGTGCGCCAGCTGAAGACCAAGCGGGGCGACCGCATGGCGGCCTTTTACCTCGAGGATGAGGCGGCCAAAGTCGAAGTGGTCGTGTTTCCCGAGGCCTTCGCGAAGTTCGGGCGACTGGTGGCCGATGATGCCATGCTGATCGTGCGCGGGAAGTTCGAGCGAGACGAGGAAACCGGCAAGATGGTGGCCGCCGAGTTGAGCTCGCTCGAGGCTGCCCGGGAGCGGGCGGTGCGGGAAGTCCAGATTCGCCTGGCGGGCGAGGGCGGGTCGCGGGAGTCCCTGCGCTCCCTCGTCCAGGTATTCGAGCGGCATCCCGGAGACAGAAGGGTATCGTTCGTCGTCGAAGTCAAGGGTGTCGACCGCGGGTTGCTCGTTCGCGCGGCGACATCACAACGGATTCTTCCCAGCGAAGGGTTTGTGCGCGACGTTGAATCGGTGTGCGGCGCCGGCGCCGTGAGTATGAAGTGAGCAACCATGGCCGTAGATCCGCTGTAATTTGA
>JBKJJZ010000396.1:0-3908 GCA_046597705.1 Vicinamibacterales bacterium
TCGCATCATCGACGCGCCTTCACCGGCATCGATCGCGCCCGAAACACCGGTGACCGTCACGGCCTGGTTGACCGCAGGCTCCGCGAACAGGGTCAGAGGAGTGTCACTGTGAAAAACGGCTACGCGCACTGGCCGAGCCATTCGGCCATCTGCAAACGTGATGATGATGAGCGCCGGCGTGGCAGGCACCGTGGTCCAGGCGAAGTGGCCATCGGTGTCCGTCTGCACCGAGCCCGCGCGGCCAACCACGGCGACATGGGCGCCTGCGACTGGATCGCCCGTTCGCCCATCAATAACGCGACCGCCTGGGCCGCCCGCGCTGGCGACCTGTGTCACCAGCCAAAGCAAAAGTACAAACAATGAGAACCGGCGTGAGAATACGCTGTGGCCCATCGACTGTCCAGCCCTGACCCATCCTGTCCCACCCCGGCCCCATACTCGTCATCGTGCTGACCCAGACCTTCCGCCTCTCGAAGTCCAAGCTGAATTCGTATCGCCAGTGCGCCAGGCGCCTGTGGCTGGAGGTGCATAAGCCTGAGGTCAAGCAGGAGTCCGATGACATGCGCCGCATGTTTGGCGTGGGTCATCAGGTGGGAACGATTGCGCGCGAGGCCTATCCCGACGGCATCCTCATCGGCTCGGACGACAACCTCGAACGCGCCATCGTTGAAACCGAAGCCGCTCTCTACGCCCGTCGTCCTGTCTTCGAAGCGACGTTCAGCTATGACGATGTGCTGGTGCGCGCGGACCTGATGTTGCCCGAGGGTGATGGTTGGCACATGGCGGAGGTCAAGTCCACGGCGAAGGCGAAGCCGTATCACGTGGGTGACGTAGCCACGCAGGTGTGGGTGGCGCGCGGGTGTGGGGTGAAGGTGGACCGCGCCTCCGTCCGGCACATCGACAGGTCGTTCACGCTCGGACCCTCTTCGGAGGCCGGGTCTTTAGACCCGGCAAACCTTCAGACCCGCCAATACGAGGGCCTGCTGATCGACACCGATGTGACCACGCAGGTCGAGGACCTGCTGCCCGAGTTGCCCACGACGGTCAACGAGGCGCGGTCAACGCTCGAAGGCGCGGAGCCGAGCATCACGACGGGCGACCACTGCACCAAGCCGTACGACTGTCCCTTCCACGCGTATTGCTCGGCTGTCGAAGTCGCGGCGGCTGCACTCGTGAACGACGGCAACGAGCCGGCGCGGCCTCACTATCCAACTCCACGTCGCAGGACGCCGCAGATTCTGGCGGCGGTCGAGACGGGTGTGCCGTATCACGACGCGGCGGCGGCGGCTTCCACGATGGACGCGTGGGCGTGGCCGCGGTACTTTCTGGATTTCGAGACCATCGGCCACACCGTGCCGGTCTGGGAGGGTTCGCATCCGTTTGACCAGGCGCCGTTCCAGTTCTCGTGTCACGTCGTAGAGCGCGATGGCTCACGCAGTCACAGCATGTTCCTTGACCTGGGCGGCGATGACCCGAGTCGCGCCTGTGCCGAGGCCCTGCTCACTCACCTCGGCGACACGGGGGCCATCGTCAGTTACAGCAACTTCGAGCGTGGCGTCTTTCGCACGCTCGCGCAGCGCCTTCCCGACCTGGCGCCGCAGCTGCAGCTCCTAAGGTTAGAAGCGCGCATCGTCGATCTCCTGCCCGTGGTGCGCGCGAACTTCTATCACCGCGACATGCTCGGGTCGTATTCGATCAAGGCCGTGCTGCCCGCGCTGGTGCCCGAGCTGATCTACGCGTCGCTTGATGGTGTGAAGGATGGCCTGATGGCGCAAGCCGCGTATCTCGAAGCTGCGTCGCCCGACACCAGCGACGAACGCCGCGCGCGCATTCGTCAGGAGCTGACGGACTACTGCACGCTCGACACGCTGGCGATGGTCAAGGTTGCTGAAGCGCTGGTCGCGCGAGTGTAGTACGTCGCGCGAGTGTAGTACGTAGGGCGTCCCTTCAGGGGCGCCATGTGAATTTCACCCCGGCTACGCCGGATAATGATGGTCATGAAGGCACCGATCTTTGTTCCCCTGTCTACGTATCGCGAATATCCGGAAAAAGAGATGGTGGAGCGGGCGCGACACTTCCGCGAGGAACTGCAGCGGCGTCGGACCGTCCGGGAGTTTTCATCGCGCGCCATCCCGGATGGCGTCCTTGACGACTGTCTGATGGCTGCCGGCACCGCGCCCAGCGGCGCCAACATGCAACCATGGCACTTCGTGGTCGTCACGGACCAGGGCCTCAAGGCCAGGATTCGGGTGGCGGCGGAGGAAGAGGAGCGCGAGTTCTACAGTGGTCGAGCACCGCAGGAGTGGCTTGACGCACTGGCGCCGCTCGGGACGAACTCCGACAAGCCGTTTCTGGAAACGGCACCGTGTCTGATCGCGATCTTCGCCGAAAGTTACGGACTGCTACCGGACGGTCGCAAGGTCAAGCACTACTACGTGTCCGAGTCTGTGGGAATCGCCGCGGGCTTTCTGGTGGCCGCCCTGCATCACGCGGGGCTGGCGACGTTGACCCACACCCCGAGTCCGATGGGGTTTCTCAATCAGCTCCTCGGCCGGCCCGCGCACGAGCGGCCGTTCCTGCTTCTGGTGGTGGGATACCCGGCCGAAGACGCGATGGTCCCGGACATCAGGAAGAAGGCGCTCGTGGACTTTGTGAGCCGGGCGTAGCGAATCAGGCGATGAGTTCCAGCGACTTTCGTTCGACCGAACCCGAAACTGTCAGCGTCGCGATCCGGTGGTCAAGGGTCGCCAGCACGCCGCCGTGTTTGAGCGCGAGCCCCAGCAGATAGGCATCGGTCACCTGCTGATGACCCACGAGGCGCGGGCCCGCACACGCGGCGGCCGCGGCAAACGGCAGCACGTCGGGCCAGAAGACATGATCCGCGGCAGCGGTGTTGGCGGCCAGAAGGCTGGAGGCTTCGCGTGGCGTCACGGCATCGCGCGAAAACGCGGGATTCGACACAATCCGCACGAATCCGGTTTCGGTCAACGCGCACGTCGCCCAGCGCTTGGCGCGATGCCAGGTGAACCACCGCACCGCCGCATCATGCCCGGCGTGGCTGGACCACAGCAGCGCGATCAGCACATTGGTGTCGAGCAGGTACGCCTTCACGCCCCCTCGATTTCGAGCCGGCGCACGTCCTCGGTAGTCACCCTTGGTGAATCGTCCGGCAACCGGAACACGACCAATCCGTTCTTGTCGGTGGACGGCGTGGGCGCATTGAGCCCCCGACGCACCAGATCCGAGATGGCCTTGCCCAGCGACTGCCCGCGTGCCTTCGCCTGGCGCGCCGCCAGCTCCGCTATGTCATCATCAAGCGTCAGTGTTGTTCGCATGTGGAAATGATGCTTCGGAGACTAAATGATGTCAATTTCAGATACCCAACATCACGATTGCATGTCGATTCACCTGAACCGTCTGTCCCCTTCACCTTGTCAGTCGGCAGACGACCCCTGCAGCCGAGGCGGCACCCAGACCCCTGTCATGCCAACCGTGCGTTCCAGCTCAGAGACCAGTGCGTCCAGGTCTGCCACAGCATTGGAGCAATGGCCGGTGGCTGTGTAGGCCGTGACCAGCCCTCGGTAGTAGCCGACCGTGCCGTCCTTGCCCGCATCCGGGTTGAATCGGCCCCACAGCGCGTCACCGTCGGTCCGATAGTCGGCCAGGATGGCGCCCACGTTGTGGATCTTGTCGGCGATCGAGACCAGCAGGGTGGACGCCGGTTCATTGGGCACGCGGTTGATGTAGCGCACTTTGCGATCGAGCCACGGCTCCTTCGTGGTCGCGAGTGTGTCGGAGCATCCATCAACAATCGCTGCCACCGCTGGTCCGAAGGTGCGCTCGATATCCCGCAATTTCGCCTCGCCGCCACCATCCTCGGCCGCATCGTGGAGGAGAGCCCCGATGGC
>JBKJJZ010000400.1:0-3625 GCA_046597705.1 Vicinamibacterales bacterium
CAGGTGCTGGCGTCACTCAACCACCCGAACATCGCCGCCATCTACGGCTTCGAAGATTCGGGTGCGACGCACGCGCTCGTCATGGAGTTGGTTGAGGGGCAGGATCTGTCGGAGATCATTCGATCTTCGGAGGCCGGGCGATCTTCGGAGGCCGGACCTTCAGGTCCGGCAACGATGCCGGGTCTGAAGACCCGGCCTCCATCCGGAGGACTTCCTCTTTCCGACGCGCTTCCCATCGCCAGACAAATCGCCGACGCGCTCGAATCCGCGCACGAGCAGGGCATCGTCCACCGCGATCTGAAGCCCGCCAACATCAAAGTCCGCGCCGACGGTACGGTGAAGGTGCTCGACTTCGGTCTCGCGAAAGCGATGGACCCGGCGGGCGCGTCGAGCGTCGACGTGCAGAATTCGCCGACGATGACTGCGCGCGCGACCGCGATGGGGATGATCCTCGGCACGGCCGCGTACATGTCGCCGGAACAAGCGAAGGGGAAGGCCGTCGACAAGCGCGCAGACATCTGGGCGTTTGGTGTGGTGCTCTTCGAGATGTTGACTGGGCAGCGTGCCTTCAAAGGTGACGATGTTAGCGACACGCTGGTGTCGGTACTGCGCGATACGCCGGAGTACGCCGCGCTGCCGTCGGACACACCACCGAGGCTGCGACGATTGCTCGAACGGTGTCTCGACCGCGACATCAAGATGCGGCTGCGCGATATCGGCGAAGCGCGCGTTGAAATTGCCAAGATCGAATCCGGCGCGCCGGACTCGTCGATGGTGTCCGCGATTCCAGTTGCGCCGAACGCGCGGACGTCAACGATGTTGCGCGTGCTGCCATGGACGACCGCCGCAGCGACAACCGTCATCGCGGTGTGGCTGTGGGCGCCGTGGCGCGTCGCGTCGTCATCGACCGGCGCGGCATTGTCATTGACGCCCCTGTCGTTCGAGCAAGGCGGACAAACGGCGGCGGTGTGGTCGCCCGACGGCAAGGCCGTGGCTTTCGCGGCGCGGCAGAAGGACACCGATCCCTACCAGGTGCATGTGCGCTACCTCGCGTCGCCGGCGCCGACGCCAATCACCACGCTCGCCGCCGGCGTGACCGTAATCGTCGAGTGGACCACGTCCGGCAAGATCGTGTTCTACGGCGGGGGCCGCCTCTGGTCGGTGTCGCCAGTGGGCGGCGAGCCGGAGTCGTTGTTCGGCGCGATGTTGAAGCTGCAGCCGGTCGCTGTCCCGTCGGTCTCCCGGGACGGGACGACTCTGGCTGGGGTCTTCCGTGGCGACGACGGAGTGGTCAGCCTCTGGACGTTGTCGCTCGGCGACTCGGCGCCGAAACGCTATGAACCGGCTCCATTCGCGTCCAGCACCGTGTACTCCGGCACCAACGTGCGGTTTTCGCCAGACGGCCGGCAGATCCTCTTGATGCGGAACGTGGGGGCCGGCGAGGAAGCCTGGCTGATGCCGTATCCCGCGACCGCAGCCAACCCGCCGCATCAGATTCTTCAGGGCATATCGAGTCTAAGCGCCACACCCACTTTTTCCTGGATGCCGGATAACCGCCACGTGGTGCTGTCCGCCTCGCCGGGCGCAGCGCCTCGACGGCTGTATCTCGCTGACACGGTTACAGGCGTGTTCAACGTTATCTTCAGCGGCACTACGGCGCAGAATTCGCCGGGGATCTCGCCGGATGGAAGCAAGTTGGCATTTTTGGAAACGCTGAGCGACCGCGACATCGTCTCGGTGGATCTGGCCACGGCCTCCGTCACCCCCGTGATCGCCACCCAGCGCAGAGAGCAGATGCCGTCCTGGGCTGCATCGGATTCGGCGATGGTGTATGTCACCGACCGCAATGGCCCCGAGGAGATATGGCTGCACAAACCCGGCCAGCCCGACCGTCCGCTCGTGACGTCACAAGATTTCCCGACGGACAGGACCCGCGGTTTCATGGGGCCCGCGCTGTCGCCCGATGGCACCCGTGTCATCTATACGTGGCTGGACCTGGTCGGCAGCGGCGATCTGTGGATGTCGGCGGTCTCCGGCGGTTCGCCCGTCCGGCTCCTGAAGGGCAAGGGAATGGGCTTCCCCGGTTCGTGGTCATCGGACGGCAATTGGTATGTCTAGCGGCACCTGGAACCAACGGGTGCGCAGTCACTGTATAAAGTCAAAACGACGGGCGGGGCGGACCCTGAGGTGTTGAAAGCCGACGTCAAGCGCTCGGGAAGCTGGGCGCCGCTGTGGTCGCCCACGAACGATTGGATTCTGTTTGGCCACGAGGGCGTGAAGTTGATCTCGCCGGATGGCAAGACGCTGCGCGATGTGTCGCCGACGAGTGCGCTGGCCTACGCCTTTTCAGCGAACGGCCAGACGATCTACGGCATTCGGCAGCCCGCCGCACTCGGCCGCCTGGAGCTCTTCTCGATGAGCGTCTCGGGCGGTTCCGAAAAGACGATCGGTTCCCTGGCGCCGGACTACCTGCCCTCGGTGGGTTGGGCCCCCTCGCTGCGGCTGTCGCTCACGCCAGATGGCAAGAGCCTGACCTACAGCATCAACAGGACGTCGTCGAATTTGTGGTTGATGGATGGGTTGGAGTCTGTGAGGGTGCGGTAATGATGCGTGAGATAATTTGGCATGGACGCCGCAAGCACACGTCGCAACCGGATGCAGGTGCGGGTCTATCCCTCGTTGGCCGCACAGGATCGAGACGACGCCGCGTATTGGGCGGCACTGCCGGTGGACGTTCGGGTGTTGCAGGTCTGGATCCTCAGCGAGGCGCAATGGCGCCTCAGTGGCAAGTTGCCCGATGAATCAGGATTTCCTCGATCTGTTGCGAGCGTTCGCCGACCATAACGTCCGGCATCTGATCGTCGGCGCGTATGCGCTCGGCGTTCACGGGCGTCCTCGCGCAACTGGCGATCTGGATGTGTGGGTTGACCCGACTCCGGAAAACGCGTCCCGCGTGATGAGCGCACTGGATCAGTTCGGCGCCCCTCTCAGCGAGGTCTCTGCGGACGATTTCAGCCGTCCCGGCATCGTCTTCCAAATGGGACTGCCGCCGTTCCGCGTTGATGTCCTCACCGAACTCTCGGGCCTGACATTTGCGCAAGCCTGGCCGGGTCGCACGCAGGCGCCATTCGGTCCATTGGTCGTCGATGTCATTGGCCGCGAATCCTTCATTCAGAACAAGCGCGCGACAGGCCGCCTGAAGGACCTCGGTGACATTGAGAGTCTCGGCGATCCGTCGAAATGAGTCTTGCTGCCGGCACCCGCCTCGGTCCGTACGAAGTCGTCTCGCCCCTCGGCGTCGGCGGAATGGGTGAGGTCTATCGCGCGAGGGACACGAAGCTCAATCGCGACGTCGCACTGAAGATTCTGCCTGAGGCGTTCACGACGGACGCCGATCGGATGGCGCGCTTCAAGCGCGAGGCGCAGGTACTGGCCTCGCTCAACCACCCGAACATCGCCGCCATCTACGGGTTCGAGGACTCGGGTGCGACGCATGCGCTCGTGATGGAACTGGTCGAGGGGCGGGACCTGTCGGAGATCATTCGATCTTCGGAGGCCGGGCGATCTTCGGAGGAATCCCCCTCGCCGACGCGCTTCCCATCGCCAGACAAATCGCCGACGCGCT
>JBKJJZ010000067.1:0-4841 GCA_046597705.1 Vicinamibacterales bacterium
GCACCGGTCCTACTCAGTCTTTGCCGGCTCAGCAGTCTTCATGAGCGCGGCCTTGAGGGTGTGCCACGGCAGGGAGGCGCATTTCACTCGGGCTGGAAACTCACGGACACCCGCGAACACGGCGAGTTTGCCCACCGCGTCTTCGTCAACAGGCTGATCAATCGGCGTCGTCACCATCTGGTGGAACTTGTCGAACAGTTCGGTGGCCTGATCGATCGTGTGGCCCTTGACGGCGTCGGTCATGAGTGATGCGGACGACTTCGAGATCGCGCAACCGGAGCCCTCGAACGCGACGCCCGTGATGCGGTCGCCTTCAATCTTGAGCGACAACGTCAGCTTATCGCCACAGAGCGGGTTGTGGCCTTTTGCCGTGTGCGTGGCGTCGGGCAACGGTCCGAAATTGCGTGGCCGCCGGTTGTGGTCGAGGATCACCTCCTGGTAGAGGTCATGTAAGTCCTGCATCTGACTCCTTCGGTATCCACCGAAACGTAGGGCGGCCCTTCATGGCCGCCGAGTATGGCGCGGCTAAAGCCACGCCCTACGCGCCTCACCTCAAAAAAAGCCGAGTGTGAGTTTGGCGGCTTCGGACATCCGTTCCTTCGTCCACGCCGGCTCCCACACGATCTCAACCTTGGCGTCGGTCACCTCGGGCAGGGATCTCACTTTGTGGCGAACCTCGACCGGCAACTGCTGCGCCGAAGGGCACGCGGGACTCGTGAGGCTCATGTTGATCAGCACGCGACGCTCGGCGTCAACGATGATGTCGTAAATCAAACCGAGCTCGTAGATGTCCACGGGGATCTCGGGGTCGTATACCGTCTTGATCGCTTCGACGATCTTGCCTTGCAGCGCAGCCGTCTGATCGGTGTCGAGCGGTCCCACCTGCAACGCATCGTGCTTCGTCTCAGGCTTGGCACTCGCCAGCGCCTCGGACTTCCAGGCATCCGGCGCGTGAAATGGCGTCTGACCCTCGACCGCAGGGCTTGGAGCCTCCACGACATCAGTCGCGGCCTCGGTGGCACCGGGCGCCTGCGGCACGGCCTCCGTGTCGTCCTTCTTACCTGAGAGAAATGAAAACATACCCATGTC
This sequence comes from Vicinamibacterales bacterium, assembly GCA_046597705.1. GTDB lineage: Bacteria > Acidobacteriota > Vicinamibacteria > Vicinamibacterales > SCN-69-37 > SYFT01. The sequence goes on from JBKJJZ010000067.1 coordinate 1,090, forward strand.
TTACCCCAGCAACTGACGCGCGCGACCGAGCGCCGTCACTAACGCATCGATCTCGGCGGTCGTGTTGTACATCGCGAGCGAGGCTCGAGCCGTGGCCGGAATCCCGAAGCGATCCATGACCGGCTGCGCGCAGTGATGCCCCGTGCGAATCGCGACCCCCTCGCGATCGACGATCGTACCGATGTCGTGCGGATGAAGGTCGCCCATCACGAACGACACGACACTCGCCTTCCTCCGTGCGGTGCCCACAATCGTGAGCCCCGGGACCGCGGACAACGCGTCCGTGGCATACGCCAGCAACGCGGCCTCGTGCGCAGCGATTGCGTCAAATCCGATCCCGTGGATGAAGTCGATCGCCGTTGCCAGCGCAATGGCATCCGCGATATTCGGAGTGCCGGCTTCGAACTTGTACGGCAACTCGTTCCACTCGCTCTTCTCGAAGGTGACGGAACTGATCATGTCGCCGCCGCCAAGGAATGGCGGCATCGCCTGCAGGATCGACTCGCGGCCATACAACACGCCAATGCCCGTGGGCCCGTAGACCTTGTGGCCGGTGAACACATAGAAGTCGGGGTCCAGCGCCTGCACGTCCACGGCCATGTGGTAGGCCGCCTGCGATCCGTCGATGAGCACCGTGGCCCCCACGCGACGCGCGGCCGCCACCATCTCTTCCACCGGATTGATGGTGCCAAGGGCGTTCGAAAGGTGCACCACCGCCAGCATCTTCGTCTTCGGCGTCAGGAGCTTTGCGAACTCCTCCATGATGACGTCGCCGCGATCGTCGATGGGCGCCACCTTGAGAATGGCCCCGGTCCTGGCGCACGCCATCTGCCACGGCACGATGTTCGAGTGGTGCTCCATCGCCGTGATGAGCACCTCGTCGCCCGGCTTCAGCTGCCAGTCGCCCCATGCTCTCGCCACCAGGTTGATGCTCTCGGTGGCATTGCGGGTGTAGATAATTTCACGCTCGCTGCGGGCGTTGAGGAACCGGCGCACGGTGCGGCGCGCGGCCTCATACGCCGCTGTCGCACGCTCGCTCAGGGCATGCACTCCTCGATGTACGTTCGCGTTGTCGTGCTCGTAGTAATGCCGCAACGCGTTGATGACCACCTGAGGTTTCTGGGTGGTTGCGGCGTTGTCGAGATAGGCCAGCGGCTTGCCGTGCACGAGTTGCTGCAGCGCGGGGAACTGCGCCCGCAAGGTCACCAGATCAATCGCCGGCGTCGTGGGAATGGCGTGCGTGCTCATTCGGGCAGGTGCAGTTTCTCGACAAGGGCACGCTCGAGGGCGTCCCGAACGCCCTGATGTTTGATGCCGTTCAGCACGTCGCTGGCAAACGCGTGAATCAACATGTTGCGCGCGTCCTCTGCGCCGATACCCCGGGCACGTAGATAGAACAACTGGTCGGGGTCCAACTGCCCGATCGCCGCGCCATGCGTGCACTTCACGTCGTCTGCAAAAATTTCCAGCTGCGGCTTGGTGTTGATCGCCGCGTCGTCTGAGAGCAACAGCGCCTTGTTTGTCTGCTTCGCATCGGTCTTCTGCGCGTCTGGGCGCACGATGATCTTGCCGTTGAAGACCGCCTTGGCACGGCCGGCCAGGATGCCCTTGTAGACTTCGTGGCTCGGGCAATGCGGCATCGCATGATCGATGGTGGAGTGCGTGTCCACCAGCGTTTCGCCGTCGGCCACGTACAGTCCGTTCAGCGTGCATTCGGCGCCCTCGCCAGCCAGCGTGGCCGTGATGTCGTTGCGCGCGATGCGCCCGCCGAACGTGATGGCCTGTGACGTGAATGTGCTGGCGCGGTGCAGGTGCACGAACATGCTGGCCATGTGGAACGCGTGCCCGGTTTCCCGCTGGACCTTCACGTGATCCACCACGGCGCCCGGGCCCATCAGAACCTCGGTCACAGCAGTGGTCAGTACAGGCGTGCGGCCGAGGCCCACGTAGTTCTCAATAATCGACGCCTGCGACTGCTCACCCGCCACCACGAAGAGGCGCGGCGCAACCAGTGCGGGCTTCTCCCCGGGCGCCGAGACATACAGCACGTGGATCGGCTCGGTGAGCACCACCTTCGGCGCGATGTGAATAAACACACCGCCATCGCAGAACGCCGTGTTCAACAACACGAACGGATGGTCGCTCTTGAGGCTTGGTCCTTCGAGCGGCGGCTGCTCGGTCATCGCCTCGGCCATCCCGGAGATCGTGACGCCATCGGGAAGTCCGGACAACGAGGACAACCCGGCCACTAACCTGCCATTCACAATGACGGCCTGGAGTGTGAAGTTGTCGGAGAACAGGAACGGTTCCAACATCTCGGCGGTCACACGCGGACCGTCGGTGACACGGCGGAAGTCGATGGCCACGATTGGCGCCACGCTCGTGAACTTCCAGTCCTCTTCGCGCGAAGTGGGAAAGCCACGCTCCATGAAGCGCGCGAAGGCAGCGGAGCGGGCGGTGCGCAGCCACTCGGGCCCGAAGGCCGGCGTGTTGCGGAACGCTTCGAAGTCCGCGGCGTAGGTTTCGTGTCGCTCGGCAACCGGCATACTCAGGCTCTCGCTCCAGCCACGGCGTCAACCCAGCCGTAGCCCTTGTCTTCAAGTTCCAGCGCCAGTTCCTTGCCGCCCGATTTCACGATGCGGCCATTGCTCAGCACGTGCACGAAATCCGGCACGATGTAATCGAGCAACCGCTGGTAGTGCGTGACGACGATGATGGCGCGCGTGGGGCTGCGGAGCGCGTTGACCCCGTTGGCCACGATGCGGAGCGCGTCGATGTCGAGGCCGGAATCGGTTTCGTCGAGAATGGCAAGCCTCGGTTCGAGGACGGCCATCTGGAAGATTTCGTTGCGCTTCTTCTCACCGCCCGAGAAGCCTTCGTTGACCGCACGATGCAGCATCGACTGATCCATCTCGAGGAGCTTCGCCTTCTCGCGAATGACCTGGAGAAACTCCACCGCGTCCAGTTCCTGCTGCCCTCTGTGCTTGCGCAGTGCGTTCAGCGCGGCCTTGAGGAAGTAGGAGTTGTTGACGCCGGGGATTTCCACCGGGTACTGGAACGCCATGAACACGCCTTCGCGGGCGCGCTCTTCGGGATCCATGTCGAGCAGATCCTTGTCGTCGTAGGTCACGGTGCCGCCGGTGGCCTCGTAGCCGGGGTGCCCGCACAGCACACGGGCCAGCGTGCTCTTGCCTGAGCCGTTGGGGCCCATGATGGCGTGCACTTCACCGGCGTTCACGGAGAGGCTCAGGCCCTTGAGGATGTCTTTGTCCTCGACCTTGACTGAGAGATCTTTGATTTCTAACAACATGTCTTATGTCTACTTTTCTTTTAGTTCGCCTGGGGCCCCACCCCCAGGCGCTTGTCTTCGGACGCTCACCGCTCGCGCTACGCGCTCGGGTTCGCGGTGTCTTGGTTACCCAACACTGCCTTCGAGGCTGATCGACAACAGCTTCTGGGCCTCGACTGCGAACTCCATCGGGAGTTCCCGGAACACTTCCTTGCAGAAGCCGCTGACGATCATGTTCACGGCGTCTTCGGTGGCGATGCCCCGTTGACGACAATAGAAAATCTGGTCTTCGCCGATCTTCGACGTGGACGCTTCATGTTCCACCATGGCCGTGGTGTTCTTGATTTCAAGGTACGGGAACGTATGCGCGCCGCACTTGTCGCCGATGAGCAGTGAGTCGCACTGCGAGTAGTTGCGCGCGCCGTGCGCGTTCTTGCCGATCTTCACGGCACCGCGATAGGTG
>JBKJJZ010000072.1:0-19696 GCA_046597705.1 Vicinamibacterales bacterium
GTGGCCAGTGTCCCCGCCCCATCAGCGGCGTAGGCCGCCTGTACACCGCGCAGGTGCGTAGTCGCGACGCGGCGCTCGGTATGGCCCACCACCGCCAAGCCGCCGGCAAGCGACCCCACAAAAGCTGTCAGAAGCAGCACCAGCATCACCATGACGAATCACCGCCGCCCGGCGCGCCGGCGATCGCGAGATTGCGCGGCGAAATGTCGAACGACACGCGATAGTCTGGCCGGGGATCCCTCGGGCCGGACGCATTGAGACGCGCCGTTACGCGGATGCGGCGGACGCGCAGCAAGTCAGCGTCAAAGGCGGTGCCAGCCGCGCCGCACCACGGGCCGTCGCTCAACATCGTCAGCGGCAGTGCGGCAAGCCCTTCGTCGTTGGGCGCGAGCGTGACGCCTCCGAGCCACGTACCTGTCAGGTCGTACAAACAGTTTGCCTGACCCGTTCCCGGTTGCGGCCATCGAGGCGGATCGACGACGCCAAAGTACTCGAACGACAGCGCGTTGACGCCATCGACCACCGGTTGATCCGACCCGTCACCGTCGTACACACGCAACTGCCCCTGCGACGCGTCAAACCAGTAGCTGCGAATCACCACTTCGGCCACCGTGGCGCCCACGTCGAACACACCAGCGGACGATCCCAGCATGCGTACTTGCGCCGCGTTCGCAGTTGTCGAAAGCACGCCCAGCAGGTCCACTCGGCCTGGCGCATCGAAGAGCGCCAGTGCGGCACCGCGACTGACAGGGCACGGCATGGCACCGCCGGCACATGGAAGAAACACGATCTGGCCCGAGGCGGCCGTGTCGCTGATGGCAAGCGACGTCTGCATGACGGTGTCTGGAACGTGGACCAGCGTAATGACGTCAGCACGCGCGATATCGACGGCGTCAGCACGGGTGCGGCCCACTCGCCGCGGCAGCACGGGCGAGAACGATCGGCTTAACGGACCCGCCATCGGCCCACGATCTACGCCCGCGCCGGCAAGCCGCAAGTCGCGGCCCAGCGTCTCTGCAATCACGCGCGCCCGCTGCTGGGCGTCGATGTCTCTTGACTGCGAACTCGCCAGCCGTTCCGTGTTGACCACCAGGACCGCCAGGGCCGACACGACGACCGACATCAGAGCCAGGGTGACCAGCAGTTCCACGAACGTGAATCCACGCGACGACTCCGTCATGATCAAGCCCCGCCTCCTCCGCCCACCACCGCCTGCACGTCTGCCACTCGGCCCGCTGCGGAGGAAAACACTTCGACGGTCACCGAGGCACTTTCTGCAGATGCCCAGCCGGACGTGATGGTCCAGCGGCGAGTGAGGCTCGCCGATGCCGCCAGGGCCGGAGTGCCGTCCGCGGCGAAGTAGTCCTGAGTGATCCCGCTCGCCAGGGGTGCGGGCGTGGCCTGGAGCTGTTCGACTTTCTGAATCGCGAGCAGCGTCGCGGTCGTGCTCTGTCGAGCCGAACGAACGGCAATGCTCGCGATACTCAGGAGCCCTGCCGCGCCGGCCACCAGTACGGAGACCGATGCCAGCGCGACCAAGGCTTCAATCAGTGTGAACCCGGCAGACGCATGTGAATGAGACATGCGGGAGACCAGTGCAACTCCCGGTCCATGCGAAATACGGCGAAAACCTCGCGGCTCGCGGCTGCCGTGGCAGGAACTGCAACGTCGAGGCTAACCGGCGTTGCGAGAACTGCAATCTCTACAGGCCCAGCGACGCCATGTACCACTCGATAAAGCGTTGCCCCCAAAGTGAGGATCCGAAGGCGGCCAGCGACAGGAACACGCCAAACGGCAACTTGCTCTGCATCGTCCCGCGGCCGGTGAGGGCCAGTCCGATGCCCACCACGGCACCCACCACACTCGAGAAAAGAAGCACCACCCAGACGTGGGGCCAGCCGAGGAACGCCCCAATCATGGCGAGCATCTTCACATCACCAAGGCCCAGCCCATCCACGCCCTTTACAGACAACCAGAGCTGGCGAATGCCGAGGAGGACGCCCGCGCCGATACCCGCGCCGATCAGGCTCGACACAATGCCCGGCGGTCCCAGCAGACTGAAAACCAGGCCCGCCACTACGCCCGTATACGTCAGGGGGTTCGGCAGTCGAAACGTCTCGAGATCCGTGGCGAGCAGCGCCACGAGCAGCGCCGAAAACACCAGGCGCGACGCAAGTTCGATCATCGCCGTGGAATGCTGCAGCGGAGACACGTCCAGCGTGAGTGCCTGCACGACGAATACCGCAGCCGTGATCAATTCCACGATCGGGTAGCGGGGACTGATGGGAACCTGGCAGGTCCGGCACTTCCCACCCAGCCAGATCCAGCTCAGGACCGGTACGTTGTCACGCCAGGCGAGCGCGGTATTGCATTTCGGGCAGCGAGACGGCGGCGAGACAATCGACAGTCCTGCAGGCAGCCTGCCGATGCAGACGTTCAGGAAACTGCCGACCATCAACCCCAGGACGCCGACGACAAGCAGTTCAGCAGGCGTCATCGCGCCGTACCTTGTTCCAACTCCCGCAGGCGACGCTCGGCCAGTTCGCGGATCCACTTTTCGTCAGACCGCGCCAACTCGTTGAACAGCACCTTGGCTTCTTCGCGATCGCCGCCTTTGACCAGCATGTTCGCCGTGAGGGGCCCCAGCCACTTGGGCGCATTGGGCATCTTCGCGGCTCGATTGAACTCGCCGGCGGCCGCCAGAATATCGTGGCTGTGCCAGTAGTGCAGGAACCCCAGCGCCTCGGCGTACTGCCAGCGCGGTTCGACACGCAGTCCCTTTTCCAGCAACGAGATCGCCAGGTCCAGACGCGCGGCACCATCTGGTGCCGGCTCGGCCAGAAAGATGGCGCCGAACTGATACGCCACCGCGAAATGCGGATCGAGCGTCGTGGTCAGGTCCAGCAGCGGATACAGCAAGTCATATCGGCCGCTGAAGTGTTGCGACTTGCGCTCCTGCGCGTAGTACTGAACGGTGCGTATCCAGTAGACATCGGAGACGACCGAATCAAACGAGAGCGACAATCGGTCCGCCACCCGGCCGTTCGTCAAATACAACAAGCGCTGTTCCGATTGCGCGCGAGGAAACCATCGGTCCCGCGCCTGCAACGTTGTCACGGCCATCCCGAGTCCGGCGGCCACGCCGGCGGAGACCGCAAGGATGCGGATGGACGATCTCACTTGAATTCCCGCCGCGAGAAGATGGCCATCGACGCGCCGACCAGCGCGCTGGCGTAACACGCCGCATAGGCCAGCGTCATCGCCACGTATGTCCACGGAACCGGCGGCCGGCCGCTCACAACCTCGGCCTTGATGTCGAAGGCCGAGAAGGCCGGCACCACCAAGCCAATCGCGCGCACGGCTGACGCCAGCACGGGTGAACTCACGATGGCCGAGAATCCGCGGAGGTCTTCACTGAACAGACCCACCACCCAGACGCCCAACGTAAGCCCGGCTGAAAGGATTCCGCTGGAGGAAAACGTGGAAAAGAAGAGCGCCACAGCGGTCAGCAGCGCCAGCTCCGCAAGAATCAGCAGGACGGCCTTGAGCAGCACGGGGTTGGGCAGGCCCTTCTCGAGCCACGCGAGCACCGCAAACAAGGCCACCGTCATCAGCAGCAGGTTGACCGCGATCGTTCCGACCAACCCCAGGTATTTGCCGGCGACGAACTCCCATCGGTGCACGGGTTTGGCCAGGAGGCTGTAGACACTTCGACGCTCGATTTCGCGCGACACCAGTCCCACGCCGATGAACACGGCCATCAGCACGCCGGCAAGTTCCAGCGTCGCGAGGCCGATGTCCTTGATGATCTTCACGTCCTGGCCGGCGGTAATCTGGCCGATCAGCACCGATGCGGCGACAAGCAGCAGCGCGAACGCAGCAATCGCGAACAGCACCCGATCCCGCACGCTCTCCTTGAAGACGTGCCAGGCGACCAGTCTCACGCGCGTCATGTCACTCGCTCCACGAACACGTCCTCGAGCGTGGCCCGGGTGGGTGAAGCGGAGACCAGCGCTCCGCCGGCCGCGGCAATCGATGCGACAAACGGCTCGGGCCGCTCGCCCTCGCGCAATTCGAAGCTGTATCGCCCGTGCGCAATGCGGGTGGCTCGGGATGCCGCAGCCTGCAGCGAGGTCACGGCTGCGGGTGACAAGTCGGCCGCGATGACTTCCCAGCCTCCGGCTCTTCCAGCGGTGAGATCTCCAATGGCGCCGCTGCCCACGACTTTCCCTCGAGCAAGAATGGCGACGCGTGAGCAGAGCGTCTCGGCGTCAGACAGAATGTGCGAACTGAAGAGGACGGTGCGGCTGGCGTCGCGCAATCGGAGGATCAGTTCCCGAACCTCGCGCCGCCCGATCGGATCCAGGCCCGACATGGGTTCGTCGAGAATCACGAGAGCGGGTTCGTTGATCAGGGCCTGCGCAAGACCAACGCGCTGCAACATGCCTTTCGAATACTGGCGCATCGGCTGACGCCGGGCTTCGGCCAGACCGACTTCATCAAGCACCGCAGCGGTCCGGCGGCGGCCCTCGGCCCCCGACACTCCGCACAGTCCTGCGAAGTATGTGAGCAGTTCCTCCGCCGTCAAGTGATCGTAGAAGACGGGATGTTCGGGCAGAAATCCCATGGAGACCCGGGCCGCACGATCGCCAGGCGCGCGGTCGAAGACGGTCACGCTACCTGACGTTGGCCGAATCAAACCGGTGATCAGTTTGAGAGTGGTGGTCTTTCCCGCGCCATTCGGCCCAAGCAGGCCAAAGACCTCGCCCCGCGCCAACTCAAACGACACGTCGTCGAGCGCGCGGTGCTGGCGCCGGCCAAACAGGCCGATCGGGAAGTCTTTCGTCAGGCGGTCTAGTCGAAGGACGAGAGACACGGCGTCAAAAGGGGGATGACGCTGATTACTGGATTCCGGCTTTCTTCAGCTCATGTTCAATCGCGAGCCTGAAGTACGCCGCCGGCATGACGAACGTCACCCTCACTCCGTTGATGAAGTAGGTCGGCGTTCCGCCGATTCGCAGCGCCACGCCATCAGAGACATCCTGCCGGATACCGTCGAGCATCAGCGGGAACTGTTCCTGGAAGTTGGTGAGCCCAGTGACCGCCTTGAGACCTTCCTTCACCACTTCAACGCCGCTGGCCAGCCGCAGTTGATTGTTGAAGAGCCACGCTTCCATTTCCGGCCCCTTGCCGACGGCCCGTGCCATCCGGACGGCGGCCGACGACTCGCACGAGGTGTAGTGGTTCATGTTGGGCGTTGCAAAATTGCACTCGCCTTCAAGCGGGTAGTCCTTGAGCACGTACTTCACCGCACCGGGATGGGTTTTGTCTAATTCCTCGAGGATCGGCGTCAGAGATGCCCATGTCTCGCGGCACCCCGGACATTGGAAGTCATTGAACTTGATGATGAGCACTTTGGCGCCATCGGCAGGTACGCCGGTTTGTTCGCGCGGAGCCTGGTCCCACTTCGCCAGCCAGGCCTGTTGCTCGTTGGCCGGGGGCGGGGCCTCCTGATTGGCCTGCTGCCGTGCCTCAGCGGGCGTTTTCGGCGATTTGTCGTGGGGGAAGAACGCAAACACGCTGGCGACGCCCGCGAGGAAAATCAAGGCCACCGTCAACGTCGCGGGGTTTTTCATCAGGCCCTTGATGTCACCGGCGATCCGGCCCGGCAACTGGCCCATGGGCACCGACGAAAACGTGCCGGAGATGATGAAGATGGCGATAACGCTGAGGTACGTCCCGATGCAGAGCAGGCACGCGGTCTTGAGCACGAAAAACGACGCGTAGGCCAGATACAGCACGACCGCGAGGCCTATGGTGGCCCATGCAAAAAGGTAAGAGCCAACCGGGCTCACACTGCCTTTGTCTTTCGTGTTGGTCACGGTCGCGCCGCCAAACGCCGCAAGCAGAACTGTCAGGCCGAACCAGGTGACACCACCCAGGGCCGTGGAGACGCCCTGAAACGAGCCGTACTGGCTCAGGTAAACCTGAGTGCAGTTAAAGGTGGCGTTCACGTCGCAGAAACTTGAGTAGGTGGGGTCGGTGATGAGTTGGTAGTGCACCCATGCGGAGGCGGTGGAGAACGCCAGGCCGATGAGGCCCATCATCAAAATCAGAGAACGGTTCCGGGGAGTCATACAGGGGGTGTTGTACCACAGGACCGACTTACGAACGAACCTGCCGTTCAGGGCCCAAGGTCACCCCTTGAGCCCTGAACGGCAGCAGACAATCAACCAATCGGAATCGCGGGTGCACCGAAGGGCTCGGTCGGCGCGGTCGCGAGCCACACCTGGTACACCGTGTTGCCGGCGTTGGTGGCGTAGGACTTGGAGCCCGTCGTGCCGTAGCCGCTCGGCACGGCCGACGCGTAGTAACCGGTCGAGGTCGCAACCGCGTTGCAGTCAGCCACACCAGCTGCTGCACCGGCGCCCGCCGCCAGCGTGAAGCGGTAGCCGCTCTTGATGGGGGTTGCCACGCCGAGGTCCGCCGAGATGAAGCCCATCGTCGGGGAAGGCGTCGCGAGCGTCACGAACGACGTCGCGTAGCCGTTGTTTCCGCAGGAGGCCGAATACGCAACCTCTGAGGAGTTGACAACCTTGAGTGACGCCAGTGCCGACGTCTCGTTGCCGCTCATACGCGCGCGGAGCAGTCCGGGAACTGCAATGGCGGCGATGATGCTGATGATCGCCACGACGATCAACAGTTCGATCAAAGTGAAGCCCGAGTCTCTTTTGCTGGTCATGATAATAAAAGTTCCTTCCATAATCGGCCGTGACGACCGCCCCGTTATGAGGCTAAGTTCACCGCGGCACCATCCGAATCCCTCTATAGGCAACTTCAATGCCATTTAGACGCCCGCGGCTACCAGTTTGGCTAAACCGTTGTGGTACATGGCACTTACAGCTGCCATGGATGATCCCGAAAGTCGGCTGGTGCGCGCCGCGCAAGTTGACGCCTGTCACAATTGTCAGTCCTGGCCGAGTATTTGTCATTCTTGTCATCCTGATGCAGGTCCAACCTACGCCAGCTGGTTGATGAGCTCGAACAGAGGCAGGTACATCGAAATGATGATGCCGCCAACGATGACGCCCAACAGGGCAATCATGATCGGTTCGAGCACTGTCAGCAGCCCTGCCACGGCCACATCCACATCGTCTTCGTAGAATTCCGCGATCTTGGCCAGCATCGTGTCCAACGCGCCTGTGCTTTCGCCGGCGCCAATCATCTGGGCCACCATCGGTGGGAACACACCCGTCGCGCGCAGCGGGGCGCTGATCGTCTCACCTCGTTCGATCCCGACGCGCGCCTGCCGCACGGCCGCTTCGACCACGGCGTTACCCGACGTCCGGGCCGTAATCTCGAGCCCGGTGAGGATTGGCACACCAGAACTGATCAACGTACTGAGGGTCCGACAGAAACGTGCGACGGCCACTTTCCTCAGGATGATTCCGATCAGAGGCAGTTTCAGCAAAATGCCGTCGACCTTGAGCCGACCGGCCTGGGTTGCGTAGTACCGCCTGAACAGAAACGCGGCCAGAAAGCCGCCTGCCACCAGGGCGGGAAGCGAATAGACGAACAGGTCGCTCGCGCGAATCACGATTCTGGTGGGCAACGGCAGCTTCGCACCGAGGCCGTCAAAGAGTGAGGCAAACGTGGGAATGACTTTCCATAACAGGACACCCACAACCACGGCGGCGATCGCGACGACCGCGATCGGATAGATCATTGCGGCTTTGACCTGCGTCTGCAGTTTCGCCTGCTTCTCGATGTAGGTCGACAGCCGTTTGAAGATGGTGTCCAGAATGCCGGCCGCTTCTCCCGCAGCCACCATGTGCGTGAACAGCGGGTTGAAGGCATGAGGCTGCCGTGCCATCGCCTCGGCCAGTGACGCGCCCGCTTCAAGATCTTGACGCACCACCTTCACCGCCTCGGCAAGCCTCTTGTCCGGTTCCTCCTTGGCAAGCAAATCGAGACAACTGACCAGCGGCAAGCCGGCGTCGATCATCACCGACAGCTGCCGGGTGAAGATGGCCAGGGTCTTGGCGCCAATCCTTTTCTTCCTCTTGGCAGTCGTGGCGGCAATGGGCGCGCGCCGCGCGGCCACGGGCGGCGACAGCGCTCGGCCTCGTTCCGCGGCGCTCATGGACGCACCCTTTCTCGATCGACCATCTGGGTCAGCTCCTCTTTGTTCGACGAAGCCGCCATCCCGACTTCGCGCGAGATCACTCGACTCATCATGAGTTTGGCCAGCGCCTGATTCATCGTTTGCATGCTGTATTTTTCCTGACCGGCCTGCATCGTTGAATAAATCTGATGCACCTTGTCTTCGCGAATGAGGTTACGAATGGCCGGAGTCGCCACAAGAATTTCCAGCGCCGCGGACCGGCCCGTCCCATTCGCCTTCGGCAGGAGCGACTGGCAGACGATGCCCTCGAGCACGAGCGAGAGTTGCGCGCGGATCTGTGACTGCTGCCACGACGGAAATGCGTCGATGATTCGGGTCACGGTCTGTGCGGCCGAGTTCGTGTGAAGCGTGGCCAGCGTCAGGTGGCCCGTCTCGGCCAGCTTCATCGCCGCTTCCATCGTCTCGAGGTCGCGCATTTCACCGACCAGAACAACGTCGGGGTCTTCGCGCAAGGCACCGCGCAGCGCGTTTGCGAAGGTTCGGGTATCGGCGTGGACTTCGCGCTGGTTGACCAGGGCCGTCTTGTGCGTGTGCAGGTACTCAATCGGGTCCTCGACGGTCAGGATATGGACCGGCCGCATCGTGTTGATCCGATCGACCATCGCCGCAAGCGTCGTGGATTTGCCGCTCCCCGTCGGCCCGGTCACCAGGAGCAGACCGCGGGGCCGGTCCGCGAACCGCCCGATCACGGGAGGCAGGCCCAGGTCCTCGAGCGATGGAATCTTTTCGGGGATGAGACGGAACACCGCGCCAACCGCTGATTTCTGAAGAAAGACGTTGCAGCGGAAACGCCCGACGCCCTCGAGGCCAAACGCGAGATCCTGCTCCCACGTTTCCTCGAAGATTTTTTTCTGTGCGTCGCTGAGCACGGAGTACACGAGGGCCCGAGTAAGTTCCGACGTCAGCACCGGCTCGTCGAGCCGTCGCAGATCTCCGTTCACACGCACCTGTGGCGCGCTGCCCACCGAGAGGTGGAGGTCCGATCCTCCAAGGCGCAGCGTCGTGGCCAGCAAATCAGGCAGGTTCATCACACCACCGTTTCCCGGACGACATCGTCCAAAGTCGTGACCCCGTCCAGCGCCATCTGCAGCCCACTCTGACGCAGCGTCACCATGCCTTCTTCCATCGCCTGTCGCCGCAGTTCGCTGACCGGGGCGTTCTCGAGAATCAGCCGGCGGAGATTTTCCGACGACGCCATGACTTCGAAGAGGCCGACGCGCCCCTTGTATCCGGTGCCGCCACAGCGGGTGCAGCCTCTTCCCTTGTAGACGACTAACGACGTGGCTTCCTCAGCTGGAAAACCTGCTTCGACCAGCGCACTCGGTTCCAACGCATCGACCTCCTTGCACGCCTCGCAAATGCGCCGGACCAGGCGCTGGGCACAGATGAGATTGATGGAACTGGCGACCAGAAAGGGATCCACGCCCATGTTAATCAAGCGGCCGATCGTGCTCGGTGCGTCGTTGGTGTGGATCGTGGACAGCACCAAATGGCCGGTGAGCGCCGCTTTGACCGCGATGTTGGCTGTCTCGGCGTCGCGCACCTCGCCGACGAGAATGACGTTCGGGTCCTGGCGAAGGAAGGAACGCAGGGCGGCCGCGAAGGTCAACCCGATGTTATCGCGCACCTGGACCTGGTTGATGCCGGCAAGGTTGAACTCGACCGGATCTTCAGCGGTCAGGATGTTGACGCCCGGTACATTGAGCTGGGAGATCGCGGAGTACAGTGTGTTGGTCTTGCCGCTGCCAGTGGGACCGGTCACGAGCACCATGCCCCAGGGCCGATGGATGGCGGCGTCGAGCTTCGCCAGAGCCGTGGGCTCAAACCCCAGCAGGGTCATGTCGAGACGCAATTGCTTGCGGTCCAGGAGCCGCAACACGATCTTCTCGCCGAACAGGGTTGGCAGGCACGACACGCGAAAGTCGATCTCGCGCACCGAGGTGGCCTCGCCAAGGTGTCCGGGCTCGTTGAAGCGCGCCTTGATACGCCCATCCTGCGGCAGGCGCTTTTCCGCGATATCGAGTTGCGCCATGATCTTGATGCGCGACGTGATGGGATCGCGGTATTTGAGCGGCGGAGCGAGTACGGGCTGCAACACGCCGTCGATGCGAAAGCGGATCCGCATCTCGCGTTCATACGGCTCAAGGTGAATGTCACTGGCGCCGCGCTGGATGGCTGACAGCATGAGCGCATTGACCAGCCGGATGACCGGCGCCTCACTGCCCTGGCGCTCGAGCGTCGCCGTGTCCGTGACGTCGGTGTCGCCCACGACCTGCAGCGCGTCGTCATCGCCCAGATCTTCCAGGGCCTGCGACACCATGTCGCTCGACTGCGCCGCCGTGACCGTGGACTTGCCGATCCCGTGATACTTGGCGATCGCTTCGCGGATGGCCGACTCCGACGCCACGACGGGCTCGATCTGCAGCCCGGTCATGAACTTGATGTCGTCCATCGCGAACACGTTGGTGGGATCGATCATCGCCAACGTGAGGGAGCCGCCTGAGCGGCCGACGGGAATGACCAGGTACTTGATGGCCGTTTCGGCCGGAATGAGCCGAACGACCGTCGCGTCCAGCTCAAACGTACCGAGCGCAATCGACGGCACGCCGTATTGCCGGCTCAGGATCGACGTGATGTCGTCGTCTTTGACGAAGCCGAGTTGCACGAGATTCGAACCAAGACGCCCGCCGGTGGTACGTTGATGTGCGAGTGCCTCTTGCAGTTGAGCCGGCGTGATGCGCTTTTCGCGCAGCAACAGCTCGCCCAGGCGTACGGCCATGACCCCTCCGGCTGTTACCATCCAGCACGCAAAGCGACGCCGAACCCGCGTTCACCTCGCGCTCGTCCTTGAGTCAGATGGCCGTCAAGCCACGCGCCCGGTTTAAGCGCGATGCTCGCGCCGATGGACCCCACCGCCGTCCGCGCGCCTTCAAGATTCCACCGCGCCCCAGCCCGCACCGCAAAACGGGGTGAGAAGAGGCGTTCCGCGCCTGCCGCCAGCATCCGCCGGGGGCCTGTCGAGACGTTGGCAGTGTCCACGTCAAGGTCCACAGCAAAGATCAAGCCATCTGCGGGGAATATGGCCAGGCCCAGCCTTGAGTGTCGATCCAGCTCGATCGCAGTTCCTGCCGGCCCCTTGAAGCTGGGAGATCGCAGATTCCGCATGGTCCACCCGAGGCGGAACACACGGGCATCGAACATGACGCTGGCATCGAGGTCGAGGGCGCCTGACGAAGTGCCGTCCCGATCGGCGCCAGCCTCAAGGGCGTCGCCAGCGGTCGGCTCCACTGCCGGTCCGCTTGCGACGGTGCCGCGGACGTATTTCAAGGTCGTCCCCACCACCAGCCCTTCGGTCAGGGTCTGGAGGACAGTCGCGCCGTATTGCCTCGTGGAAAAACGCTGCGCCTCGAGGGTGCCATCCGCCCCAGTGATGAGCCGAGCCTCGTCAAAGTTGGCGTAACTCAACCCGATTGGCCATGTGCCCAAACTGACAAACTTGGCTGAACGCCGCCAGGCGCCGGCCGAAGGCGGCGCATTCTGATCACCAAATCGAAATCGGACCCACTCTATTGTGGCTCCCGCAGGTTGGCCGCTGGCCAGGCCGGCCGGGTTCCAGAACACCGCGCTTGGGTCGTCGGCCACCGCCACGAATGCTCCCCCCATGCCCAAGGCGCGGCTTCCGACCACTTCAAAGCCGGATTGTGCCTCCGCGAGTGCGGGAAAGGAGAAGGCGAGAATCAGAAATCCGCAAATCGCAGTGAGGACTCGTCGCATCGGTCGAGCCTATCAGGAACCCAGCGGTTGCTCGCGCCGTATGTGTTCGGGGCGGTACAATGCGGGGCTACCCCACGCGGCGGCGTTCCGCCAAGGAGACCGCATCATGTCAGGCGACACAGTGACCGACCCCTCGACCATCTCTCCCCCCCTGCCCGGCCTGTTGTCTCGTGCCATTGGCATCATCACTTCTCCGACCGCCACATTCGCGCATGTCGTGCGCACGCCGAAGGTGGCCGGCATGCTCTTTCTCATCTGCCTGATCATGGGTTTCGCTCAAGGGATTCCGCAGTTCACCGAGCGCGGCCGCGCCGCGGCGCTCGAGATGCAAGTGCAGAACATGGAGCGGTTCGGGGTGACGGTCAACGACACGATGTATCAGCAGATGGAGCAGCGCTCGCACTCCAACCTGTCGGGGTACATAGCGATCGTCAGCATGTTTGTCGGAGTGCCCTTTGGGGCCGTGGTCATCACTCTGGTTCTGTGGGTGGTGTTCAACGCGATTATGGGCGGCACGGCGACGTTCAAACAGGTGATGGCGGTGGTGGTGCACTCGCAAGCCGTCTCGGCGCTGGGTGCGATCTTCGCGGCGCCGATCATGTACGCGCGCGGGGTCATGAGTTCCGGCGTCGCCAACCTTGGTGCGTTGCTGCCGATGCTGGACGAAACCAGCTTTCTCGCCAAGTTCCTTGGCTCTATCGATCTCTTCGCCGTGTGGTGGGTGGTGGTCCTCTCGATTGGACTGGCCACGCTCTACCGGAAGAAAACCAGCAGCATCGCCACCGGCCTCTTTGTCGTATACGGACTCATCGCGCTCACCATCGCCTACTTCACCGCAGGGTAACTCATGAATTGAAAGAAGCTCATCATCGGGATCCTCATCATTGTCGTCCTGGGCGGCGTCGCGTACGCCAACCTGAGTTTCAAACGGACGACGGGTGTGGAGATCAACGTTGAGAAGGTTGCCGCGCGGGATCTGGAAGCCGTGGTGTCCGCCAGCGGCAAGATCCGGCCGCAGCGCTCCGTGAACGTCA
This sequence comes from Vicinamibacterales bacterium, assembly GCA_046597705.1. GTDB lineage: Bacteria > Acidobacteriota > Vicinamibacteria > Vicinamibacterales > SCN-69-37 > SYFT01. The sequence continues at coordinate 12,994 of JBKJJZ010000072.1, forward strand.
GCGCCGAAACCATGGGCAAGGTCGTCGGACTGGCCGTCAACGAGGGCGATATCGTGAAAGCCGGTCAGTTTCTGTTGCAGATTGACCCGCGGAATCTTCAGACGCAAGTCAACCGGACAGGAGCGAGCCTGGCGGCGGCGCAGTCGCAACTGGCGGAAACCCGCGTGAGCGTCGAGAACGCGCGTACGAACCTGAAGGTGGCGCAGGACAACCTCGAGCGCCAGCGCGAACTGATCAAGAACGGGCTCACGCCGCGCGAAACCGTGGACCGCGCCGAGAGCGACGTCAAACTGCGCCAGTCCGATCTGGCGGCGCGTGAGCAGTCCGTCAAGACGCAGGAAACGCGCATCAAGCAGGAAGAAGCGAACGTCGAGAACGCGCAGTTCGACCTGAACAAGGTTCGGCTCGTGTCCCCCATCGCCGGCATCGTCACGCGGCGCAACATTGAAGAGGGCGAGACCGTGGTGGTCGGCACCATGAACAATGCCGGCACCGTGCTGCTGACCATCGCTGACTTGTCTGTCATCGAGACGGAAGTCGAAGTGGACGAGACCGATATCCCGTTCATCAAGCTCGGCCAGCCGGCCCTGGTCACCATCGATGCCATCCCGGACAGGAAGTTTCCGGGCAAAGTGACCGAGGTTGGCAACAGTGCGATTCAGGCGACGGGAGCCGCGGCCGCCACGCGCGCCACGAACTTCAAAGTCGTGGTGACGCTTGACGGGACGATCCCGGACGTGCGGCCTGGCTTCACATGCACGGCGGTCGTCACCACGGCGACCCGGCAGAAGGTGGTGTCCGTGCCCATTCAGGCCACCACGGTGCGCGAGATGGTGGTCAATGCTGACGGCAGTATCGTGCGTGAGCCAGCGCCGACTCCCGGAGCTCCCGCGCGGCGAGTGACGGCACCGACCGAACTTCAGCCGGGACAGACCCGCAAGGAGATCGAGGGCGCGTTCCTTGTGACCGGCGGCAAGGCAGTGTTTACCCCAATCAAGGTTGGCATCGCCGGCGAAAAGTACTTCGAGGTCCTCAGTGGCCTCAAGGAAGGCGACGAAGTGGTCACCGGTCCATTCACGTCGGTTCGGTCGCTCAAGGACGGCGATGCCGTGAAGGTCACCACGGCCTTCACCAACCAGACCGGCAAGTAGCGCAATGCAGCAGTTCGGCTAGGTTATGCAGCAATTCTTAGAGGCCGCCGGCATCGCCCTGGCGGCGATCTGGTCGAACAAACTGCGATCGTTTCTCACCATGTTGGGGAACATCGTCGCAGTAACGTCGATCATTGCGGTGGTGTCTCTCATCCAGGGTCTGAACGCGTCGGTTTCTGGAGCCATCACGTCCCAGGTCGGCGCCGATTCATTCTCGGTCGGACGCAGCGGACCGACCAGGACCGAAGAGGAACAACTGAGAGCCGCGAGCAATCCCCGCGTCACGCTCGACGACGCGAGGGCCATCCGCAACGCCAGCGACCGGATCAAGCTCGTCATGGCGACGGCCGGCAACAGCGCGGAGGCCAAGACGCGACAGGAGACCCTGGACAGCCTGCAAATTCAGGGCGTGACCAAGGAATACGCGCTGCTGCAAACCACGCTCATCGAAGCCGGTCGAGTCATGACGGCAGGCGAGTTCGACGGCAAGCGCAACGTCGTGGTGTTGGGCTGGGACGCGGCCGACCGCCTCTTCGGCGCGCTGGATCCACTCGAAAAATTTGTCACGATCGCCGGCGTTCACTTCCGCGTGGTTGGCATCCACAAGAAGAAGGGCGCGGTGTTCGGTCAGTCGCAGGACGAATTCGCCGTGATGCCGCTAGGCGCCTTTCAGCGCCTCTTCGGCAACCGTCAGTCGCTGCGGTTGACGGTGCTGCCCACCGAACCCAAGTTCGTCCGGGCCGCCATGGATGATGCCATCGTTGCGTTGCGCGTGGAGCGGCGGCTTCGTCCCGCCGAACCCGACAACTTTGGCGTGGTGACGTCAGACACATTTCTGGATCTTTATAACCAGGTCACGAAGGGGATCTTTGCCATCCTGATTGGCGTGGTCAGCCTGTCGCTTGTCGTCGGTGGCATCGTGATCATGAACATCATGCTGATGGTGGTCAGCGAACGCACGCGCGAGATCGGTCTGCGCAAGTCGCTGGGCGCCAGGCGCCGCGATGTGTTGTGGCAAATCCTCACGGAGTCCATCACGCTCTCGACGGCTGGCGGGATCGTCGGGACCACCCTCGGCTTCCTGGTCGCTTTCACCATCAGCAAGTTCACTCCCCTGCCGGCCGCGGTGGAACCGTGGTCGGTGGTGCTTGGCATCTCGGTGACAGCCATCGTGGGACTGACGTTCGGACTGTATCCGGCGATGCGGGCCGCTTCGCTCGATCCCATTGAAGCTCTGAGGAGGGAATAGCCGTGCGCTGGGGGCTCTTCGATGAAATCCTGCGGATGTCCGTGGACACGCTCCGCAGCAACAAGATGCGGTCGGCGCTGACGGTGCTTGGCATCGTCATCGGCATCACTTCCATAGTCGGCATGACGGCGCTGATCCGGGGCTTCGACCAGTCCCTGCGCGACTCCATCCAGTCGCTCGGACCGGACACGATCGTCGTTGCGAAGTTCTCCGGGATTAGCGTGGCCGGAGGCGCCGACTTCCAGGCGCTGCTGATGCGGCCCAACATGACGCCGGAGGACGGAGCCGCCATCGAACGGGAGGCACCGTCGATTGGCATGGTGGACGTCACCCTTGGCAACGGCGGCCCGCCGACCCAGGAACGTGTCTACTACAAGAACCTGAAGTCCAAGCAGATTAACGTCTACGGCACCACGGAGCGCTGGACGGATGTCACACGGACCCCGCTCGAAGCAGGCCGCTTCTTCACTCAGGGCGAAGTCCAGCGGCGACGCGCGGTCGTTGTTCTGGGCCAGACCGCGAGGCAGGCACTGTTTGCAGCTCAGGATCCCATCGGCAAGACTGTCCGGGTGGGCCTGCAGGAATACGAGGTCATCGGTGTGGCCGACAAACGCCCCAGCCCCGGCGGGTTCGATCTCGGCGTGGACGACTTCGTGGTCATCCCGCAAACGACCTACCAAAAACAATTCGGCATCCGCGCCTTCAGCACGGGCCGGGGAGAGATGCGAAGCATCCTCATTTCAGCTGTTCCGCGCGAAGGCGTGGCCAGAGCCGTGGCGCTTCGCGAGGTTGAAGAAGTCATGCGCACGCGGCATGGCCTTCGCCTGGACCAGCCCAATGACTTCGATCTCGTTACTCAGGACGCCGTGCTCGAGCTTTGGGACACGATCAGCCAGGCGACGTTCCTTGCGCTGGTCGTCATTTCATCCATCGCGCTGATGGTGGGCGGAATTGGCGTGATGAGCATCATGACCATCACGGTGACTGAGCGAACCCGGGAAATAGGCGTTCGAAAGGCTCTGGGGGCCCGCAGGGTCGAGATTCTCTGGCAGTTCCTGCTCGAAGCCGTCTTTCTCACGTCTGCCGGCGGCGTGCTCGGCATCATCTGCGGCAGCAGCCTCGGGATTGCTGTCCATTTCATTACCGGATTTCCCGTCTCGCTGCCCTGGTGGTCTTTTGCCATCGGCTTCGGCTTCTCGGCCGGCATCGGCGTTTTCTTCGGTATGGTCCCCGCCATTCGCGCGTCGCGGCTCGACCCAATCGAGGCGCTCAGGTACGAGTAGGCGTTAGGGGTGCTCTTGTGCTCAAGTGCACTTGTGCTCCTGTGCACCGGAGCGGGAGCACCTGAGCACTGGAGGACCAGAGGACCAGAGCACCTTTAATGTATTCTCTCCCTGAGATCGCTCAGGAGGGATTGCCTATGAAGGTCTTTGACGCGACTGACATCCGCAACGTGGCCCTGGTGGGGCACAGCGGTTCGGGTAAGACGCAACTGGCCGCCGCGCTGCTGTATGACACGGGGGCAACCCCAAGGCTGGGCAAGGTGGACGAGGGCACGACGGTCACGGACTTCGACGAAGAAGCCATCGCTCGCAAGCACACGCTCTCTTCTTCCCTCGCCTACTTCGAATTCAACAAGCGCAAAGTCAATCTGATCGACACCCCGGGAATGGGCAACTTCCTGAGCGATGCTCGAGCGGCGTTGCGCGTGGTTGAAGCGGCCCTCGTAATTGTGGACGGCGTCTCCGGAGTGCAGGTCTCGACCGAACACATCTGGGAGACTGCCGACTCGCTTAACCTCCCCCGACTCATCGTGGTCAACCGGCTCGACCGTGAGCGTTCGAGTCTGCCGCGCGCACTTGACTCGCTGCGCCAGACGCTCTCGCGATCGGCCGTTGCCGTGCAGTGGCCGATCGGGGAAGAAGATGACTTCTCAGGCATCGTTGATTTGGTAACGATGAAGGCGTGGTCGTTTGCTGATGACGGCACCGGCAAGGCGAGGGAGATTCCACTTCCTGATTCCGTGAAGACCGAGGCCGAATCGGCTCGAGCCACGCTCGTCGAATCGGTCGCGGAAACCGATGAAGCATTGATGGAACGCTTCTTCGAGAACGCAACGCTGACACAGGAGGAATTGGCAACCGGTTTGTCGGCTGCGGTTCGCGCCAGTCACCTCTTCCCTGTGTATTGCATGTCCGGACTGAGGAACATCGGCGGCCCGCTCCTGGCCGAGGCCATCACGATGCTGGTGCCGTCGCCGGCCGATCGTCCGTTCCCTGGCCTGGGCCGCGACGGAGCACCCGCCACACGGGCAGCAGATCCCAAGGCACCGCTGGTAGCGTGGGTCTTCAAGACCATTGCGGATCAGTTTGCCGGACGCATCTCTCTGTTCAAGGTAATCTCCGGGACGTTCAAGTCGGACAGCACCGTGCAGAACGTCACCCGGCAGTCGCCTGAGCGCGCGGGCCATCTGCTGGCGCTCGAAGGCAAGACGCAGGCGCAGGTCACGGAAGTGCATGCCGGCGATCTCGGCGCGGTTGCCAAGCTCAAAGATACGCACTCGGGCGACGTGCTCGGCGACGCCAACGCGGGCTTCACGGTGCAACCGCTTTCGTTTCCCGAACCGGTGCTTTCGTACGCGATCGTGCCGAAGACGCGCGGCGACGAGGACAAGATCAGCACCTCGATGCATCGGTTGCAGGACGAGGATCCTTCAATCGGGTACACGCGAGACGAACAGACGCATGACTTGTTGCTGTCGGGTCAGGGGCAGCTTCACATCGAGGTCACGGTCGCGAAGCTGCGAAGACGATTCGGCGTCGAAGTGGAACTCAAGCCACCGCACATCCCGTACAAGGAAACCATAGCGCTGCCGACCGAGGCGCACGGGCGCCACAAGAAGCAGACCGGCGGCCACGGACAGTTCGGTGACTGCAAGATTCGTGTGACACCGCTGCCCCCTGGCTCCGGAGTGGAGTTTGAGGACGACATCTTCGGCGGCTCGATTCCCCGGCAGTTCGTCCCAGCGGTGGAGAAAGGCGTGCGCGAGGCGTGCACACGCGGATTCCTGGCGGGGTATCCGATGGTCGATTTGAAGGTCACCGTGTTCGACGGGTCGTACCACGACGTGGACTCCAACGAGATGTCGTTCAAGATGGCCGGCCGCCTGGCGGTCAGGGACGCCATGACCCGCGCCAAGCCGACCCTGCTCGAGCCAGTGATGCTGGTGGAGATCTACGCGCCCTCGGACTTCGCGGGCGATCTGATGGGCGACCTCAACGGGCGGCGCGGACAGATCGCCGGCATGGACACACGTGGCGCCAACACGGTCATTCGCGCGCAGGTGCCGATGGCGGAAATGCTCACGTACGAACAGACGCTGACGGCCGCGACGGGCGGCCGTGGCGGCTATCACATGGAGTTCCATCACTACGCCGAGGTCCCGGCGCACCTGCACGGCAAAATCATCGCGGCATCAAAGGCCGAACGCGGGGCCGTTCACACCGACGAGGAGAGTTAGCGTCGTCGACGCGACCCAGAAGCGTCGGCCACCGCGCGCATGAACGCCCGGAGACGCGCCGCGTCTACCGGCTGGCGCATGCGAGTGCACGCTCGAAGCTGACGAGCGGGCGAATCGGTGCCCGCCTTGATATCCCGAAGTCCGGCGAGCACGAGGTCCGAGCCGGGCAGGGCGGCCAGCGCTTCCGGGAAGCCGGGGTGCCACCTTCCGGATCGCGTCACGCGCTCCTGGGATGTCGCCCAAATGGCGCTCGGCATTCGCCACCCATCGGCGAGCGGACTCGACGTCACCCGACGCGACCCTGGCCCCGATGACCGCGACATAGGCCTGAATGAACGCCGACCCGTGTTTGTCGCGAACTCGTCGGCGACCCCCTGGGTCATCGCGATCACGGAGTTCCGGCTCAAGGCGGGCATCCGGTGACAGGTCCCGTTCGACGACGGCAAGCCATTGCGCGTGTTTCAGGGCCCCCTCCGCCTTCGCGACCTGATAGCGAGTGAACATCGCGAAGTGCGCCGCGATTCGCGCATCGAGCAGATTCAATTCGCGCGGGTTCAATACGCGGGCGCCACTATCGGGCCGGGTGTCCCGGCGATCCAGGAGGAGTTCAATCCTTCGGTTGTTCTCGGGCGTCTCCGGTTGGGCCAGCAACTGCTGAACCTCGGCAATGTCAGGCCCCAGGTCCAATCGCCGGGGTTCTCGCGCGGCCCGTTCGAGCCGCTCGAGAATATCGCCATAGTGCGCCAGCCGCGAGAGCTGATCTGCGGGCGGACGGCCGACCCA